>NZ_JBIWPN010000003.1:150070-481128 GCF_044768305.1 Kitasatospora sp. NPDC101155
TGGGGTGCCGGTGGGGGGGGGGGGGGGGGTCCGTTCTGCGGGTGTGTTGGGGGGGGGGGGGGGGGCGGGGCCCCCCCCCCCCCCCGGCGGGGGCCCCCCCCCCCCCCCCGCGTCTGCTCACTTCTCGCTGTGCTTATTTCTTGTAGAGCGCCTCGATCTCGGCGGCGAAGTCCTTCAGCACGACGTTGCGCTTGAGCTTGAGCGAGGGCGTCAGGTAGCCGCTCTCCTCGGAGAACTCGGTGTCCAGCAGGCGGAACTTCTTGACCGCCTCGGCGTGCGAGACGGCCGCGTTGCCGTCGTCCACCGCGGACTGCAGGGCGGCCAGCAGGTCCGGGTCGTCGGCGAGCTCGGCGAGGGTGGCGGTGGCGGGCTTGCCGTTGAGCTCCTTCCACTTGGGGAAGAAGTCCGGGTCGACGGTGATCAGACAGGCGACGAAGGGCTTGCGGTCGCCGACCACCATGACCTCGCCGACCAGGGCGTGGGCCCGGATCCGGTCCTCGATCACGGCCGGGGCGACGTTCTTGCCGCCCGCGGTGACGATGATCTCCTTCTTGCGGCCGGTGATGGTCAGGTAGCCCTCGGAGTCCAGCGAGCCGATGTCGCCGGTGGCGATCCAGCCGTCCTTGAGGGTGTCGGCGGTGGCCTGCGGGTTGTTCCAGTAGCCGGTGAACACGTGCGGGCCCTTGAAGAAGACCTCGCCGTCCTCGGCGATCCGGACCGACGCGCCGGGGACCGGCTGGCCGACCGTACCGATCTTCGGCTTGTCCCACGGGTTGAAGGCGGTGGCCGCGCAGGTCTCGGTCAGGCCGTAGCCCTCCAGGACGGTGAAGCCGATGCCCCGGTAGAAGTGGCCCAGCCGCTCGCCGAGCGGGGCGCCGCCGGAGATGGCGTGGGTGGCCCGGCCGCCGAGGGCGGCGCGCAGCTTGCTGTAGACCAGCTTGTCGAAGACCGCGTGCTTGATCCGCAGGCCCAGGCCGGCGCCACCGGCGTCCAGCGCCCGGCTGTAGGCGATCGCGGTCTCGGAGGCCTTGTCGAAGATCTTGCCCTTGCCGTCCGCCTGGGCCTTGGCGCGGGCGGTGTTGTAGACCTTCTCGAACACTCTGGGCACGCCCAGGATCAGGCTCGGCTTGAAGGCGGCCAGCTCGGCGGTGACGTCCTTGATGTCGGAGACGTGGCCCAGCTTGATCGGGGCCATCGCCGGGGCGATCTCGGCGATCCGGCCGAGCACGTGGGCCAGCGGCAGGAAGAGCAGGACGGAGCTGTCGCCGGTGCGGAACAGCGGGGTCAGGCGCTCGACCACGTTGCCGCACTCGGCGAGGAAGTTGCCGTGCGTCAGCTGGCAGCCCTTCGGGCGGCCGGTGGTGCCCGAGGTGTAGACGATGGTGGCGACCGAGTCGGGGCCGGCGATCGAGCGGCGCTCCTGGACCGTCGCGTCCGGGACGTCCTTGCCCGCCTCGGCCAGCGTGGCGAGCGCGCCGCCCTCGATCTGCCAGAGGTGCTTCAGCTCCGGCAGCCGGTCGCGGACCTCCTCGACCACCTTGCGGTGCTGGTCGGTCTCGGTGAGGACGGCGACCGCGCCCGAGTCGCCGAGGATCCACTCGACCTGCTCGGCGGAGGAGGTCTCGTACACCGGCACGGTGATCGCACCGGCCGTCCAGATCGCGAAGTCCAGCAGCGTCCACTCGTAGCGGGTGCGGGACATGATGCCCACTCGGTCGCCCGGCTCGATGCCCGAGGCGATCAGGCCCTTCGCGGCCGCGTGCACCTCGGCGAGGAACTGGACCGCGGTCAACTCCTGCCAGTGGCCGTCCACCTTCCGGCTGAGCACCGCGACGTCCGGGTGCTCCTCGGCGTTCCGGTGCACAGGGTCGGAGAGGTTACCGCCGCTCGGTACCTGATAGAGGGCCGGAAGGCTGAAGTCGAGCAAGACTGCTCCTCGTTCGCGACGCTGCGGGACGGCAGGACGTTACTGCCCGGTAGGCAGCTTCGACCAGGGGGGCGGCCCCGGTGTTCGAAGTGTCACACCCGGCCGGGTCGGACCAGGCGGTGACCGGGTCGTTCGACTGGCACCCTACGGCAGGGCCCGGGTGACCGGTCGATGGCATGCCCCGCCGCCCGGCCCGCACGGCCCGGCGCCGGTGCCCGTGCGGCCGAGTGGATCGCCGGTCGCGATAGCCTGCTCCGGGCGGATCGGGTCGAGCAGGCCTCGACCGGACCGGCAGGCAGAGGGACGACACGGAGGGTCATTCCATGGCGGAGCACACCAGGTCGAGCATCACCATCGACGCGACCCCGGCCACGGTCATGGCCGTGATCGCCGACTTCGCCGCCTACCCGGCCTGGACCGGTGAGGTCAAGGAGATCGAGGTCCTGGGGACCGGCGAGGACGGCCGCGCCGCCGAGGTCCGGCTGCTGCTGGACGCCGGCGCCATCCGCGACGAGCACGTCCTCGCCTACACCTGGGACGGCGACCGCGAGGTCCGCTGGACCCTTGTCCGCAGCCAGATGCTCCGCTCGCTGGACGGCTCCTACACCCTCGCCCCGCTGGCCGGCGGCCGCACCGAGGTCACCTACCAGCTCGCCGTGGACGTCAAGATCCCGATGCTCGGCATGATCAAGCGCAAGGCCGAGAAGGTCATCATCGACCGCGCGCTGGACGGTCTGAAGAAGCGCGTCGAGAGCTGACGAGGGCTGACACGGCGGAACGGGGGCTGACGGCATGACGGCGACGCGCACCATCCTGGTCAGCGGCGACGCGGGCGCGCCCACCGTGGCCGCCGCCACCGCCCTGCACGCCGCCGGGCGCGGCCACCGCACCTGGCTGCTGGCCGCCGACGACCCGCACCGCGCCCTGGACTCCGTCCTCGGCACCCGCCTGGAACCCGAACCGGTGCGCTACGCACCGGGCCTGACCGTCTCCCGGATCGACGAGCAGGCCGCCTTCCGCTACGCCGTCGGCGAGCTGACCGACCGGCTCAAGCCCGCCCTCGACCTGCTCGGTGCCGAACAGCTCGACCCCGAGGAGCTGACCGCCCTCCCCGGCATCGCCCGGCTCGCCCTGCTGCGCGCCCTGCCGGCCGCCGACCAGGACGTCCTGGTGGTGCTCGCCCCGCCGCCCGCCGAGCTGATCGCCACCCTCGCCCTGCCCGAGCAGCTGGCCCGCTACCTGGACCGGCTGGTCCCCGAGCAGCGGCAGGCCGCCCGGGCGCTGCGCCCGCTGCTGGCCGGGCTGGCCGGCGTCCCGATGCCCGCCGAGTGGCTGTACGGGGGGCGCACCAAAGCCGCCGCGCTGCTCGCCGAGTCCCGCGCCGCGATCGACGACCCCGGCACCAGCGTGCGCCTGGTCGTCCCGGCCGACGGCCACCCGTACCGGGAGCTGAGCCGGATCCGGGCCGGGCTCGCGCTGCACGGGCACCGGCCGGACGCCGTCGTCGTGCACGGCGCCCTGCCGCCGGCCACCCTCGCCTCGCCAGACCCCTGGCTGGCCGCACTGGCCCGTCGCCGCCAGGAGGAGCTGGACCGGCTCGTCGCCGACACCGACGCCCCGGTGCTGGTCTCCGGCCAGGCCGAGGGCACCCTGGAGGCGATCGCCGACCACCTGTACGGGGACGGGCCCGGCCCCGAGCGGCTCGCCCCGGTGCCCTGGACGGTCGAGGACCGGCTCGCCGAGGAGGGGCTGCTGGTCTGGCACCTCGACCTGCCCGGCGCCGACCGCGCCGAACTCGACCTGGTCCGCCGGGGCGACGACCTGGTGGTCGGCCTCGGCGCCCACCGCCGGGTGCTCGCCCTGCCCTCCGCGCTGCGCCGCTGCACGGTGGCCGGAGCCGGGCTGCACGAGGGGCTGCTCTCGGTGCGGTTCGCACCCGACCCTTCGCTCTGGCCGCACGGCTGACGGGTCTTCCGGCTTTTCTTCGGGCGTGGGGCCGTCCGGTAGCGTCGGGCCCGAGGGCCGCGGGGTGCGGCCACGGCCGAGGAGGCACCCGCGATGACCAGCACCGACGACCGCACCGAGCCCGGCGCCGACCGCAGCGAGTCGGCCGACGGGCAGTCCCACCCCTTCGGGCCCGAGCTGGGCCCGCTGGTGGACGAGGTGCGCCGGTTCGCCACCGCCCTCGGTGAGAAGGCGCAGGAGACCAGCGCCACTACCCTGATCACCCTCTCCGGGCTGGCCGACCGCCTGCGCACCCAGCAGCCGGAGGTCTACTCCCACCTCACCGCCGCCGGTTCCGGGATCGCCGCCGCGGGCGCCGAGCTGCTGGCCGCCTACCGCGCCGTGGTGGCCGGGCACGAGCGGCGCTGGACGGCGGGGGACGGGGCGTCGGTCGAGAAGATCGACCTCGACGCGCCGGGCGGGGCCGAGGGTGCCGACGGGGCTGACGGGCCGTCCGTCAAGCAGTGAATCCGTAAATTTCGCAGCGTGATCGCTGCGCTCTCTTGCGTCACGAAGGGGGAGATTAGATACGACTTTTGAAGCGTCTCGGCCCGGCGGTCCCAGAAATGTCTTCGGATAATGTATGCGAGCCTATGTACGGGGGCAGGGTTGGGCGGTACCGTTCCGTCCGGCGGGAACGAGTGAATAGCTGAGGGACACATGGCTCTGACCATCGGCGTCGATGTCGGCGGGACCAAGATCGCGGCAGGCGTGGTCGACGATGCGGGTGCGATCCTGGCCCGGACCCGGGTGCCCACCCCGGCCGACCCGCAGTGGGCGGTCGACGCCATTGCGCAGGCCGTGCGCGAACTCAAGGAGCAGCACCCCGACGTCACCGCGGTCGGCGTCGGCGCCCCGGGCTTCGTCGACAGCAACCGCTCCACGGTGATCTTCGCGCCCAACATCGACTGGGAGAACGAGCCGCTGCGCGGCCGGATCGAGGAGCTCACCGGCCTGTCCACGGTGGTCGAGAACGACGCCAACTGCGCCGCCTGGGCCGAGTTCCGCTTCGGCGCGGCCGCCGGCCACCAGGACATGGTGCTGATCACCGTCGGCACCGGCATCGGCGGCGGCATCGTCCTGGACAGCCGACTGCACCGCGGCCGCTTCGGCGTGGCCGGCGAGATCGGCCACCTCAACATGGTCCCGGACGGCCTGCAGTGCGGCTGCGGCGGCAAGGGCTGCTGGGAGCAGTACGGCTCCGGGCGCGCGCTGCGCCGCTACGGCCGGGAGAAGGCGGCGGCCGACCCGGTGCGCGGCCGGCGGATGCTGGAACTCAACGACGGCGTCGCCGAGACCATCCGCGGCATCCACATCACCGAGGCCGCCGAGGCGGGCGACCCGCTCGCCCTGGAGTGCTACGCCGAGCTGGCCGACTGGCTGGGCCGCGGCATGGCCGACCTCGCTGCGCTGTTCGACCCGGGCGTCTTCGTCCTCGGCGGTGGCGTTTCGGACTCGGGCCGCCTGCTGCTCGACCCGGTCGCCAAGGCGTTCGAGCACTACCTGACCGGCGGCGTGCACCGCCCGCGCGCCGAGGTCGTGCTCGCCTCGATGGGCTCCGCAGCCGGCATCGTCGGCGCGGCGGACCTCGCCCGCACCGCCTGACCGCTATTCCTCCTTCGCCGCCGGGGCGCTCGTACCCGGTGCCGACGGTCGTCGGGCACTGCGCTCCCTCCTTCGTCGGGAGCTTGGCCCTCCTTCCTTTCGGCACCGGCGCGCCCCTTTGGCTCAGGAGTTGCTTCCCCCTTCGCCGCCGAGTGTGCCTCAGGGGGAGTTTTCAAGCCCGCCGGCGGCGGTGCGACCGGGCCCCGACCAATCCCGGACGCGCCGCCGCCGTCGCACTACGGTCGGACCCGGTGACGCACGCACACAGGGGGGGACCATGACCACCGCACCCGTCGAACCGCCGCCGCCCGGCCCGCGCCGGCTGCGCCTGCTCAGCTACAACATCCGCTCGCTGCGCGACGACCGGCGGGCACTGGTGCGGGTGATCCGGGCCTGCGCGCCCGACCTGGTCTGCATCCAGGAGTCGCCGCGCTACTGGCGGCCCGAGGGGCAGGCAGCCTGGTTGGCCCGGAGTACCGGGACCGTGGTGCTGGCCGGGGGCGGCCGCACTGCGGCGGGGCCGCTGCTGCTCGGCCGACCCGGCGTGGTGGAGGTGCTCGGCGTGCACGACCGGTTGCTGCCCAAGACCCGCGGCCTGCACGCGCGTGGCTTCGCCACCGCGCTGCTGCGGCTGCCCGGCGCGGTGCCGTTCACCGTCACCAGCTGCCACCTCAGCTTGGACGCCGAGGAGCGGTACGGGCAGTTCGAGCTGCTGCTCGACCAGCTCGCCGTCGCCGAACAGGGCATCGTGGCCGGGGACTTCAACGAGCACCCGGACGGGCCGGGCCGGCGGCTGCTGGCCTCGCGGCTGTGGGACGGCTACCCGACCGCGCCCTGGGGCGGGGAGTTCACCTCGGTGCCTGAGAACCCGTACCAGCGGATCGACGCCGTCTTCGCCACGCCCGGGATCACCGTCCTCGGCTGCGGGGTGCCGCACGGGCTGCCCGGTGTCACCGGGGCCGACCTGCGGGCCGCGACCGACCACCTGCCGGTGCTGGCGTTCCTGGAGCTTCCCGAGGGCTGAAAGGTCAGACGACCGCGCCGTGGTCCGGGTCCTCCGGCTCGTCCTCGTCGCGGTCCTTCATCCGGGCGACCAGGGTGACGAAGCCGCCGAGGAAGGCGGTGACCCCGACCCAGGCCGGCCAGCCGGAGATCTCCCGCCACACCACCGCGTCGATCAGCAGCAGCGCCGGGCCGCCGAGCACGGCCAGCCAGGCGAACTTGGCGGTCGCGTCGGCGGCGGGCAGCGGCGGGGGCTCCGGCGGGATGTAGTGGCCCTCGTCGGTCTCCTCGTCCAGCTCGAAGTCGCGCGGGCCGGACGCGGCGGCCGGGAGGACGGGCCGGCCGGAGCGGGAACGGGGCTGCGGGGCCAGGTCGGAGAGGTCGTCCGGGTCGGCCTTGGGGCCGACGCCGTCCTTGAAGCCGCCCTTGAGCTCGTTCTGCGCCCGGAGGTTCTCGATCTCCGGCCAGTTGGGGTTGGTGAGGTCCACCGGGTCGTCGAACTGGGCCACCAGCGCGGCGAAGATCGCGTCCTGCTCGGCCTGGCTGCGCTCGGGGGTGCGGCGCGCGCGGGACTCCGCGGGGGCGGGGGCGGCGGTGGCGGCGTCCGGTTCGGCGGCGCCCCCGGCGGCTGCGGTGGGCGCGGCTGAGCCCGCCCCCGTACCGTCCGACTCCGTGCCGCCCGTCGGGCCGCCCATGGTGCCGTCCCCCTGGACGGTGCTGTCCTTGGGCGCGCCGTCCGTCCGCGCGCCGTCCTCGCGGGGCTTCTCGTCCCCACCGCCCGCCGTGCTGCTCTCGTGCACTTCCGGCCCTTCAGCCCTGGTGATCGTCGGATTCGGCCCTGCCCGCCCCCGCCGCGTGCGCGGGGGCCAGTCGTCGGATGAAGTCCAGGCTCGCCGAGAATATTTCCGCCGCGTCGTGGTCCAGCGTCGCAACGTGGAAGCTGCGCTGGCACAGCCGCTCCGTCACGTCGGTCGAGGATATCCGGGCCAGCACGAGTTCCGAGTTGGCCGGCGAGACAACGTGGTCCTGCGGACTGTGGAAGAGCAGCACCGGCTGGGTCACCTGCGGCAGCCGCCGCTGGACCTCCTGCCACAGCCGGGCCAGTGACCACGCGGCGTGCAGCGGGGTGCGGTCGTAGCCGAGTTCCGTCACATCCGGCTTCTGGATGTCGTCGACGATCCCGGGCAGGCTCGGGACGAGGTGCCGGAGCACCGGAAGCAGCACACTCGCGGGGTTGTCCGAGCGCACCGACGGGTTGACCAGGACCAGTCCGGCCACCTTCGGGCCGTGCAGCGCGGCCAGCCGCAGCGCCAGCGCACCTCCCATCGACAGCGCGCAGACGAAGACCTGCTCGCACTCCCCGGCCAGGGCCAGCAGTTCGCGCTCGACCTCGGCGTACCAGTCCTCCCACCGGGTGACCTGCATGTCCTGCCACCGGGTGCCGTGCCCCGGCAGCAGCGGCAGCGAGACGGTGTACCCGGCCGCCGCCAGCTCCTCGGCCCACGGTCGCAGCGACTGCGGCGAGCCGGTGAAGCCGTGGCACAGCAGCACTCCCACCGGTCCGCCGCGGTGGCGGTACGGTTCGGCACCGGGCAGCAGCGGCATGGCGGACTCCTTCGCGGGCTGGTGGCGCTGGGGGAGGGACGCGGAGAGGGGAGCTGCGGGTTTTCGCATCGTCCCACGCCCTGCGCCGGGACGTACACCCCCTACGGCGGGGCCGGGCACAGCGGACGGCCGCGGGGCATTAGGATCGACCGGTCCGCATAACAGGAGGCCCGGGTTGTTCTACCGACTGATGAAGATGATCGTCGCGCCACTGCTTCGGATCTTCTTCCGGCCGTGGATCGAGGGTGAGGAGAACATCCCCACCGAGGGTGCGGCGATCATCGCGAGCAACCACCTGTCCTTCTCGGACTCCTTCTTCTTCCCCGCGCTGATCAAGCGCCGGGTCACCTTCATCGCGAAGGCCGAGTACTTCAACACCCCGGGCCTCAAGGGCCGGCTGACCGCCGCCTTCTTCAAGGGCGTCGGCCAGCTGCCGGTGGACCGCTCGGGCGTGCGCGGCGCCGGCGAGGCCGCGATCCGCAGCGCCATCGCGGTGCTGGACCGCGGCGAGCTGTTCGGCGTCTACCCCGAGGGCACCCGCTCGCCCGACGGAAAGCTCTACCGCGGCAAGGTCGGCGGTCTGGCCCGCGTCGCGCTGGCCACCGGCGCGCCGGTCATCCCGGTCGCCATGATCGACACCGAGAAGGTGCAGCCGCCCGGCCAGGTGGTCCCGAACTTCGGCATCCGCCCGGGCATCCGGATCGGCCGACCGCTGGACTTCTCCCGCTACCACGGCATGGAGAACGACCGCTTCATCCTCCGTTCGGTGACGGACGAGGTGATGTACGAGATCATGCGGCTCTCCGGCCAGGAGTACGTGGACATCTACGCGACCGCCGCCAAGCGGCAGATCGCCGACGAGAAGAAGAAGGCCGACGCCGAGCGCCGTGCGGCCGCCAAGGCCGAGAAGGCCGAGGCCGCCGAGGCGGAGAAGGCCGAGGAAGCCGAGAAGGCCGCCGAGGCCGGGGACGGCGAGAACACCGGGAAGCCGGAGCAGAAGGGGACCGGGTCGGACTGACCGACCCGGTCGGGTCCAGGGGAGGGTTCGGGAATGGCGGAGGGCGCGAGAGCCGGAGCGCTCGGCGGCACGGTGGCGGCCGGCGGGATGTCCGTCGAACTCCCACTGTGGAAGGCGATCTCCTACTTCCGGGTGCTGGCCCTCTGCTACGCCCTGCTGCGGTACTTCAACGCCTACCTGCACTTCCTGCACCCGGTCTCCGGCTGGATCTTCCTCGGCGCGCTCACCCTCTGGACGCTCGCCAGCACCCGGGCCTTCGCCGACCCGCAGCGCTGCACCTGGTTCGTGCTGGGCTTCGACCTCGCCCTGGCCGTGACCGGCATCGTGATGAGCGGGATGATCGACGCCCCGGCCCGGATCAGCCACGGCGCGCTCACCCTGCCGACCATCTGGGCCGCCGGCTCGGTGCTCGGCTGCGCCGCGAAGGGCGGCTGGCGTCCGTCGGCGGCGGCCGGCTCGGTGATCGGGATCGCCAACATCCTCGGGCACGGCGGTCCGACCGGCGACAACATCCACAACATCGTGCTGCTGCTGGTGGCCGGGATCGCGATCGGGTACGTGATCGAGTTGGCCCGCGCCAGCGAGGCCACCCTGGCCCGGGCGCTCCAGGTCGAGGCGGCCACCCGGGAGCGGGAGCGGCTCTCCCGGGACATCCACGACGGCGTGCTGCAGGTGCTCGCGCTGGTCCAGCGCCGGGGCGCGGAACTGAGCGAGGGCGCCGGCGGCGGAGCGGACTTCGCCGAGCTGGGCCGACTCGCCGGTGAGCAGGAGCGCGCGCTGCGGGCGCTGATGACCGGCGGTCCGCTCCCGGCCCAGCGCGCTGTGGACCTGCCGGAGGCCGACGCCGCCGAGCCGTGCGACCTCACCGCGCTGCTGCGCCCGTACGCCGACGAGCGGATCACGCTCTCCGCCCCCGGCACCCCGGTGCTGCTGCCGGGCCCGGCGGGGCGGGAGCTCGCCGCGGCGGTCGGCGCGGCCGTGGACAACGTGCGCAAGCACGCGGGGGAGCAGACCCGGGCCTGGATCCTGGTGGAGGACGAGCCGGCGGCCGTCACCGTCAGCATCCGCGACGAAGGGCCCGGCTTCGCCCCCGGCCGACTCGGCGAGGCGGAGCGGGCCGGGCGGCTCGGCGTCTCCCAGTCCATCCGCGGCCGGCTGCTGGACCTCGGCGGTACGGCCGAGCTGTACTCGGCGCCCGGGGAGGGCGTCGAGGTCGAACTGCGCGTCCCGAGGGAAGGCTTCTGATGACCGATCAGCCGACGACCGACCGGCCGGTGCGGGTGATGGTGGTGGACGACCACCCGATGTGGCGTGACGCCGTCTCCCGCGACCTGGCCGAGGCCGGGCTGGACGTGGTGGCCACGGCGGGCGACGGCGAGGAGGCCGTGCGCCGCGCCCGCGCCTGCTCACCGCAGGTCGTCGTGCTGGACCTCAACCTGCCGGGCCTGCCCGGCGTCGAGGTGTGCCGGCAGGTGGTCGCGCACGACCCGGCGGCGCGGGTGCTGGTGCTGTCGGCCAGCGGTGAGCACCAGGACGTGCTGGAGGCGGTGAAGTCCGGCGCGACCGGGTACCTGGTGAAGTCGGCCGGGCGGGACGAACTGCTGGACGCGGTGCGCCGCACGGCCGTCGGCGACGCGGTGTTCACCCCGGGGCTGGCCGGTCTGGTGCTGGGCGAGTTCCGCCGGCTGGCCGCCGAGCCGGCCCCGGCCTCGGCGCCCGCCGTCCCCCAGCTGACCGCTCGGGAGACCGAGGTGCTGCGGCTGGTGGCCAAGGGGCTGTCCTACCGGCAGATCGCCGACCGGCTGGTGCTGTCGCACCGGACGGTGCAGAACCACGTGCAGAACACGCTGGGGAAGCTGCAGCTGCACAACCGGGTGGAGCTGGTGCGGTACGCGATCGAGCGGGGGCTGGACGAGGAGCTTTGAAGCGGTCCCGGGCCGGTGCACGCCCGGGACCCTTCCACTTCCTCAGCGCGCTACGGCAGTCGCCTGCTTCAGCAGGGCCGCCACGATGTCCACGCCGTCCCGGGTGAGCACCGACTCCGGGTGGAACTGCAGGCCGGCGAAGCCGGGGCCGCGCAGGGCGTGGACGTCGCCGGTGACGGCGTCCCGGGCGACCTCGATGCCCTCGGCGGCCAGCCGGGCCGCGTCGGCCTCCGAGCAGCGCGCGGTGAAGGTGTTGTAGAAGCCGACCGTGCGCTTGCTGCCGAACAGGTCGATGCTCTCCTGCGCGCCCTGGTACGGGACGGCCTTGCGACCGAGCGCGAGACCGAGCTCGGCGGAGAGCAGCTGGTGGCTGAGGCAGACCGCGAGCAGCGGCGCGGTGCGGGCGCCGGAGCGGACGGCGGCCAGGGCGTCCGCGACGATCGGGCGCAGCACCGCCATCTTGGGGTCGTCGGCGAGCGCCGGGTCGCCCGGGCCGGGGCCGAGCACCAGCGGGCCGCGGTGCGCCGCGACCAGCTCGCGCAGGCCCGGCTCGTCGAAGCGGACCACGGTGACCCGGTGGCCGAGCGAGGTCAGCAGGTGGGCGAGCATCGAGGTGAAGGTGTCCTCGCCGTCCACGACCAGGGTCGGCTCGGCCTCGGTGGCCTCGGACGGCGACTGCATCCGCAGCCAGAACGGGGCGAGGTCGGCCCGGCGGGCGTCGAGCGCGGCCTGCACCCGGTGGTCGTCGGCGAGCCGGGGCCCGGTGGAGCCGGGCAGCCGGACGGGGGCGGGCCGGGCACCGATGGCGGTGAGCACCCCGGCGGCCTTGGCGTGGGTCTCGGCCACCTCGGACTCCGGGACGGAGTGGCGCACCAGGGTGGCGCCGACCCGGACGACCAGCTGCCCGGTGGCCGGGTCGATGTCGGCGGTACGGATGCAGATCGGCGAGTCCAGCAGCTGCCCGCCGCTGGCGGAGCGGCCGATCAGGGCGAGCGCGCCGGAGTAGTAGCCGCGCCCGGCGGGCTCGTAGCGCTTGATCACCCGGGTGGCGTTCTGCACCGGGCTGCCGGTGACGGTGGCGGCGAACATCGTCTCGCGCAGCACCTCGCGGACGTCCATCGAGGTCTGCCCGCGCAGCTCGTACTCGGTGTGGGCGAGGTGGGACATCTCCTTGAGCCGGGGCCCGAGCACCTGGCCGCCGAGGTCGCCGACCGTGCACATCATCTTGAGCTCTTCGTCGACCACCATGGTCAGCTCCTCCAGCTCCTTCGGGTCGTGGAGGAACCGGAGCAGCGAGTCGAGGTCGGCGCCGCCGGCCGGATAGCGGTAGGTGCCGGAGATCGGGTTCATCACGACGGTGCCGCCGCTCTGCCGGACGTGCACCTCGGGGGAGGCGCCGACCAGGCAGCGACCCGGCTCGCCTCCGGCAAGACGCTCGCCGGTGTGGACCAGGAAGGTCCAGTACGCGCCGCGCTCCTGGTCCAGCAGTCGCCGGAACAGGGAGAGGGCCAGCTCGGGGGAGAAGTCGTCCAGCGTGGCGTGGAAGTCGCGTCGGATCACGAAGTTGGCGCCCTCGCCGTTGCCGATCTCGTCCTCGATCACCCGGCGGACGATGGCCGCGTACTCCGCGTCGTCCACGTCGAAGGCGCCGCCGGTCAGCGAGACCGGCAGCTGCGGCAGGGCGGCGGTGAACTCGGCCAGCGGCAGGGCGTGCTGCTCGGTGACCGAGAGGGCCTGGAGCGGGGTGCCGTCGTCGTGCGCCTCGAAGCCGCGCTCGCGGATCTGGCGGTACGGGACGAGCGCGAGCAGGTCGTGGACCGGGCCGGCGGACGGGATGCCGACGCGGACCGGCAGGTCGGCGAGGCGGTCGTAGCTGCCGACGGTGCCCAACAGCACCTCGACGGTGTCCGGGGCGTGTCGGGGGGTACGGCGGTGCAGCAGGGCGAAGGCGGGCGCGCCGGGAGCGGTGAGGCGGGCGAGCAGCTCGGCAGGGGTGGTCACGAGTACGGCTTCCTTCCGGGAGGAACGTCGAGGGCGGTGCTGGGTTCCGCTCCAGGAGGGCCGTCTCTGCCTCAGACGTCGACGGCCGCCCCGAGGGGCGGCCGTCGTGTTCGTCTAGGAACGCGCGATCTGTGGGCCACCCATGGGGGAGGCCCACCACCAGGAGTGGGTGTGGGGCGCGTACATGGGTCGAGCGTATCGGATACTGCCGAGCGGGTGACGGTGCACACGGCTTTGTCCGAGATATGTCTCATCCCTCGGGCAATCGGCACGAATCGCTCGCGTCACCCCGTAGCCTTGGCGTTGTGACCGTGACGAATCTCCACTCCTGGCAGTCCCTGCCCGCGGCGCAGCAGCCTGAATGGCCGGACCAAGAGGCTCTGCGCAAGACCCTTGCTGAGCTCGCCTCCTATCCGCCCCTCGTCTTCGCCGGCGAGTGTGACCAGCTGCGCGCCCGGCTCGCTGCCGTGGCGCGTGGGGAGGCGTTCCTCCTTCAGGGCGGCGACTGCGCCGAGGCCTTCGACGGCGTCTCGGCCGAGCACATCCGCAACAAGCTGAAGACCCTGCTGCAGATGGCCGCCGTGCTGACGTACGCGGCCTCGGTCCCGGTCGTGAAGGTCGGCCGGATCGCCGGTCAGTACTCCAAGCCGCGCTCCAAGTCGACCGAGACCCGCGACGGCGTGACCCTGCCGGTCTACCGCGGCGACTCGGTGAACGGCTTCGAGTTCACCCCCGAGTCCCGCATCCCGGACCCGGAGCGCCTGAAGCGGATGTACAACGCCTCCGCCGCGACGCTCAACCTGGTGCGCGCCTTCACCACCGGTGGTTACGCCGACCTGCGCCAGGTGCACGCCTGGAACCAGGACTTCGTGCGCAACTCGCCGGCCGGCCAGCGCTACGAGCAGCTCGCCCGGGAGATCGACAACGCCCTGGCGTTCATGAACGCCTGTGGTGTGGCGCCGGAGGAGTTCAAGACCGTCGAGTTCTTCTCCTCGCACGAGGCGCTGATCCTCGACTACGAGACCGCGCTGACCCGCGTGGACTCGCGCACCGGCGAGCTGTACGACGTCTCCGGGCACATGGTGTGGATCGGTGAGCGCACCCGCCAGCTGGACCACGCGCACATCGAGTTCGCCTCCAAGATCCGCAACCCGATCGGGGTCAAGCTGGGCCCGACCACCTCGGTGGACGAGGCGCTCACCCTGATCGAGAAGCTGGACCCGGAGCGCGAGCCCGGCCGCCTCACCTTCATCACCCGGATGGGGGCGGGCAAGGTCCGCGACCACCTGCCCACCCTGCTGGAGAAGGTCACCGCCTCCGGCGCCCAGCCGGTGTGGATCTGCGACCCGATGCACGGCAACACCTTCGAGGCGTCCAGTGGTCACAAGACCCGCCGCTTCGACGACGTGCTGGACGAGGTCAAGGGCTTCTTCGAGGTGCACCGCGCCCTCGGCACCCACCCGGGCGGCATCCACGTGGAGCTGACCGGCGACGACGTCACCGAGTGCGTCGGCGGCGGCGACGAGGTTCTGGTGGACGACCTGCACCAGCGCTACGAGACGGCCTGCGACCCGCGGCTCAACCGCAGCCAGTCGCTGGACCTGGCGTTCCTGGTGGCGGAGATGTACCGCGGCCAGTAAGCCCTGGCGGCGTCACATGTGATGAAGGCCCCTCCGGATTCGGGATTCCCGAGCCCGGAGGGGCTTTTTCGTACCCGGATCGCCGGGTAAGGTGAGGCTTAGTGAACTAAGGCGAGCCTTAGTCAAGATCCACTCTGTGTGCTTCGGCCGCGCTTCACCCCGGGAGAGACCGCGATGTACGTGTGCATGTGCCATGCGGTCACCGAGGACCAGGTGAAGAAGGCGATCGACGGGGGCGCCAACACCCCGCGCCAGATAGCGAAGGGCTGCAAGGCGGGCACGGATTGCGGGTCCTGCGTCCGCCGCATCCAGGCGCTGCTCGGTGAGCACGGCGCCCGGCCCTGCCCGACCGCCCGGCTGGCCGCGAAGCTCGGCCTCGCCGACGCGGAGGTCCAGGACGTTCCCGCGCCGGCCGCCCCGAAGCCGGTCCCGGCGGCCCCGATCGCCCCGGTGCTCCCGCTGCGGGTGGCCTAGGACTCCGGCTGCTCGATCACCTGGGCGATGTAGAGCGCCTCGCCGAGTTTCTCCAGCAGCTCCAGCTGGGTGTCGAGGTAGTCGATGTGGTGCTCCTCGTCCGCCAGGATGTCCTCGAAGATGTTCGCCGAGGTGACGTCGTTCTTGGCCCGCATCACCAGGATCCCGCGCTTGAGCCGGTCGATCGCCTCGACCTCGATCTGGCGGTCGGCCTCGAACATCTCCTTGACCGTCTGGCCGATCCGGACGTGGAACAGCCGCTGGTAGTTGGGCAGCCCCTCCAGGAACAGGATCCGGTCGGTGAGCGTCTCGGCGTGCTTCATCTCGTCGAACGACTCGTGCCGGGTGTACTTGGCGAGCTTCGTCCACCCGAAGTTCTCCTGCATCTTGGCGTGCAGGAAGTACTGGTTGATCGCGGTGAGCTCGGCCGTGAGCTGCTCGTTGAGGAACTCGATGACCTCCGGGTCGCCCTGCATGGTGCTGCCTCCCTGCGCTACGTCCTGCGGTGAGTCCTGCGCTGCGCATCCTGGCACCGTATTGGGAGGAAATTCCAGTAAGTTCACACTCACTAGGACATGTGGCGGAATATCCGATTTGGGGTGAAGTCGGAGGGTGGGTGATCGACCATTGGCCCGTACGGGCAGGGCGTGAACCGCGCGTGAAGGGGCGCGCGCCAGAGCTTGTCCGCCGTCTGTCACCATGGAGCCATGGGTCAGTCCGAACAAGAACCGTTTTCGCCGTCTGACCCGAGGCTCCCCCCGGGCCAGCGCGTGCAGCGCGGCTGGCCCGCCCTGCACTACGGGCCGGTGCCCCGCTTCAAGCCGCTGACCTGGGACCTCCAGGTGTTCGGCGCCACCGCCTCGGCGGAGAAGCACAGCTGGGACTTCGAGGCCTTCACCGCCCTGCCGCGCACCACCGTGGTCGCGGACCTGCACTGCGTCACCAAGTTCTCGCTGCTCGGCAACGAGTGGACGGGCGTGCCCGCCGCCACCCTGCTCGACCTCGTTCCCCCGGCGCCCGGCGTCACCCACGTCATGGTCTGGGCCGAGTACGGCTACAGCGCCAACCTGCGGCTGGCCGACTTCGCCGACGAGCACACCCTGCTCGCCACCCACCGCAACGGCGAGGCGCTGACCGCCGAGCACGGCTTCCCGGTCCGGCTGGTGGTCCCGCGGCTGTACGCGTGGAAGGGCCCCAAGTGGGTGCGCGCGGTGGAGTACATGCGGGCCGACCGGCGCGGCTTCTGGGAGGAGCGCGGCTACCACAACCTGGCCGACCCCTGGCGCGAGCAGCGCTACTCCTACCAGGAGGAGCCCGGCGACGGGCCGCTGCGCTGAGGCCCGGCCCCGTCAGAAGAACGAGAAGGTGACCGTCACCGCGGTCTTCTGCGGGCGCCGCTCGCCGGCCGCCGGGGACTGGCCGCTCACCTTGCCGATGCCGAGGGTCCAGTCGGTGGCGGCCTTCATCGTGAAGCCCGCCGCCTGCAGCGCCTTCTGCGCGTCGTCCCGGCTCATCCCGGTGACGTTCGGGATCGCCACCATGCCCTTGCTGACCACCAGCGAGACCGCGGCGTTCTCCTGCAGCTGCTGTCCGGCGGCGGGCGAGCTGCTGATCACCGAGCCCTCCGGCACCCCGTCGTCGTAGGTCTCGGTCACGGTGCCTCTGGTCAGCTGGGCGGCGGCCAGCACGGCGGCCGCGTCGTCCGCGCTCTTGCCGGTGACGTCCGGCACCGCGATCCGCTTGGGGCCCTTGGAGACGGTGATCGTCACCGAGTCGCTCTTGCGGGTGCGCGCGCCCACCCCGGGGTCGGTGGAGATCACCTGCCCGGTCGGGACGGACTCGCTGTACGCCTCGACGAACCTGCCGTGCATGCCCTCCGCGTCCAGGATCCGCTGCGCCTCGCCCCGGTCCTTGCCGAGCACGCCCGGCACCGAGCCGTACAGCCCCTCGGAGATCCCGTACGTGGCGCCGCCGACCGCCAGCACCAGGGCGGTCAGTGCGGCCGCCCAGATCATCGGCTTGCGCGGGAGGCGGCGCAGCCGGCCCGGTCGGCGGGTCCGCACCGGGGTCGGTTCGTCGTACGGGCGCGGCTCGACCAGCAGCTGGTCCATCAGCTCCGCCGGGACGTCCAGCACGCTGGTGCGCTCCGGCGGCGGGGCGTCGGTGGTCCGGGGCAGTGGCTGGATCACCGAGGTCGGCTCGCTGGTCGGGTAGCGCGGGCTGGGCCGGGCGGAGGCCGGCGGTTCGGCGTCCAGCTCGGCCGGGGTGAGGGTGCGGCGGACCCGCTGGACGGCGGCGAGCAGTTCGACCGCGTCGTACGGGCGGGCGTCGGCGGCCCGGGCGCAGGCGCCGGCCACGACGGCGTCCAGCGCCGGGGCGACGGCGGGGGCGACCAGCGAGGGGGCGGGGACGTCCTCGTGCAGGTGCTTGTACATGACCTGGACGGGGTTGTCGCCGGTGTGCGGGCGGCGGCCGGTGAGCATCTCGTACAGCAGGATGCCGGCCGCGTAGACGTCGACCCGCTGGTCGGTGGGGGCGTCCGGGAGGATCTGCTCGGGGGCCAGATAGGAGACGGTGCCCATCACGGTGCCGCCGGTGGCGGTGCTGGTCGAGGTGGGCGCGCCGTCGGCGCTGCCGAGCACCCGGACCAGGCCGAAGTCGGCGACCTTGACCAGGCCGCTCTCGGTGATCAGCACGTTCTCCGGCTTGACGTCCCGGTGGACCAGCCCGGCCCGGTGGGCGGCGCCGAGGGCGGCGAGCACCGGCTCCAGGACGTCCAGCGCGGCCCGCACCGACAGGGCGCCGCGGTCACGCAGCAGGTCGCGCAGGGTACGGCCGGGAACGTACTCCATGGCGAGGAAAACGTTTCCGCCGTCCGCGCCCTGGTCGAAGACGTTGACCACATTGGGGTGGGTGAGCTTGGCGACCGCCTTGGCCTCGCGGATGAAGCGGGCGGTGAAGCCCTCGTCCCCGGCCAGCTGGGGGTGCATCACCTTGAGGGCGACCACCCGGTCCAGCCGGGTGTCGGTGCCCCGGTACACGGTGGACATCCCGCCGGTCGCGATGCGCTGCTCGACCCGGTACCTGTTGTCGAGCAGGGTACCGATCAGGGGGTCGTGCAAAGCCATGTCCACCCGGGGGAGTCTAGTGGTGAAGCCGCGCGCCGGGCCCGGAGGACACCTCCTCCGGGCCCGGTTGTGCCCGGCTTGTGACACGGGACACCCGGTCTCAGAAGGCGGGCCGCTCCCGGGTGTCCAGGGCGGCGCGGCCGGCCATCGCGGAGGAGGCCTCGGCGTGGAAACGGCGCGGGATGCGGCCGGCCCGGTGGGCGAGCCGGCCGGCCTCGGCGGCGTGCCGCATCGCCTCGGCCATCAGCACCGGGTCCTGAGCGCGCGTCACCGCGGAGGCGAGCATCACCGCCGCGCAGCCCAGCTCCATCGCCAGCGCGACGTCGGAGGCGGTGCCGGCGCCCGCGTCCAGGATCACCGGGACGCCCGCGCTCTCCACGATCAGCTGGAAGTTGTGCGGGTTGCGGATGCCCAGGCCGGAGCCGATCGGCGAGCCCAGCGGCATGATCGCCGCGCAGCCGACGTCCTCCAGCTTGCGCGCCAGCACCGGGTCGTCGTTGGTGTACGGGAGCACGGTGAAGCCGTCGTCGACCAGGGTCTCGGCGGCGTCCAGCAGCTCGATCGGGTCGGGCAGCAGGGTGCGCTCGTCGGCGATCACCTCCAGCTTCACCCAGTCGGTGCTGAGCGCCTCGCGGGCCAGCCGGGCGGTCAGCACGGCCTCGCCGGCGGTGAAGCAACCGGCCGTGTTGGGCAGCACCCGGATGCCGTTGCGGGTCAGCACGTCCAGGACGGAGCCCTGGGTGGTGGCGTCGACCCGGCGCATGGCCACCGTGGTCAGCTCGGTGCCGGAGGCGAGCAACGCGCGCTCCAGGACCTCCAGGCTGGGCGCGCCGCCGGTGCCCATGATGAGCCGGGAGGAGAAGGTCGTCCCGGCGATGGTGAGAAGGTCGTCGGCCATGGCTCAGCCTCCCTGGACAGCGGTGAGGATCTCGACCCGGTCGCCGGTGTTCAGCGGCGTGTCGGACCACGAACTACGGGGCACCACAGCCTCGTTGACGGCTGCGGCGACGCCCGTGTTGGCCTTGCTGACGGTGGCCACCAGCTCGGCGAGGGTCGTGGCGGCGGGCGTCCGGCGGGGCTCGCCGTTGACGGTCAGGGCGATCTCGGTCATGCGGAGGCCTTCGTGGTGGAGTGGTCGGGGGAGAACCGGGCGGGCGTGAACGGCGCCGCGAGGTCCGGGACTTCGCCGGTCGCCAGGTACTCGGCGACCAGGTCGGCGGTCACCGGGGTGAGCAGCACGCCGTTGCGGTAGTGGCCGGTGGCGGCGACCAGTCCGGGCAGCGAAGTCGGGCCCAGCAGCGGGGCGTTGTCCGGCGAGCCGGGGCGCAGCCCGGCGGAGGTCTCCACCAGCGGGAGTTCGGTGATGCCGGGGACCAACTCGTGGGCGTCACGGAGGAGTTCGTACACCCCGCCGGCGGTGACGGTGGTGTCGTAGCCCTGCTCCTCGGTGGTCGCGCCGATCACCAGCTCGCCGTTCTCGCGCGGCACCAGGTACAGGTGCTGCCCGCGCACGACCGCGCGGACGTTGCGGGAGAGGAACGGCCGGTGGGCGTCCGGGATGCGGAGCCGCAGCACCTGTCCCTTCACCGGGCGGATCGCGGGCAGCACGCCCTCGGGCAGGCCGGGCAGCCGGTGGCTGTGCGGGCCGGCGGCGAGCACGATCTGATCGGCGGTCACCGTCTCCCCGGTGCTGAGCCGGGCGCCGACCGCGCGGCCGTCCTCGACGAGCAGCTCGACGGCCTCGGCGCGCCGACCGACGACGCCCGCGCGCTCACCGGCCAGCAGCAGTGCGGTGAGCAGCCGCCGGGGATCCACCTGGTGGTCGTTCGCGACGTGCAGGCCGCCGCGCACACCGGGGGCCAGCATCGGCTCCAGCCTGCGGGCCTCCCGGCCGGTCAGCCAGCTCGACTCCAGACCGAGCCGCTGGTGGAAGGCGTGCAGTTCGCGCAGTTCCTCGCGGTCGTCGGAGTCCAGTGCGACGGCGATCGTGCCGCACCGGCGGTAGCCGGTGTCCTCGCCGCCGCTCGCCTCGGTGAGTTCGGCGGCGAAGGCCGCGTACCGCTCGTTCGAGGCCATGCCGAGGCGCAGCAGCGGCTCCTCGCCGTACTGCAGCTCGGTGACCGGGGCGAGCATCCCGGCCGCGACCGCGGCCGCCCCGCCGCCGGGGGAGGGGTCGACCACGACCACGTTCCCCAGCCCGCGCTGCGCGGCGCGCCACGCGACGGCGAGGCCGACGATGCCCCCGCCGATCACCAGCACGTCGGCGCGGTCGCCTGATGGCAAGCGTGACAAAGCTGCTCTTCTCCCTTCGCCGGTATGACCCGGATCAGGTTCGGACGGTCGCGGGCCGTGCCAGCCCGCCTCTCAGCCCGGTACGCCGGGCTCCCGTGTGGTGCACCCACCTTAACGCCGGGGGTCGGCCCGGCCGAAGGGCCGTGTGAGGGGTGGGACGGGTGAGCAGGATGGTTGCCGCCGGGCCCGCCCGAAGGGCGGACGGCCGCCGGGTGCCGCCGCGGCGCTGAGTACAGTGACGGGCGTGGCAGAGCTGAGCGGAACGGATCAGGTGGTCGTCGTCGGGGCCGGGCTGGCCGGGGCGCAGTGCGCCCTGAAGCTGCGGCAGGGCGGCTGGCGGGGGCGGATCACCCTGGTCGGCGAGGAGCCGCACGCGCCGTACGACCGGCCGCCGCTCTCCAAGGACGTGCTGCTCGGCAAGGCCGACGCCACCACCCTGGACATCGACTACGGGCAGCTCGGCATCGAGCTGCTCACCGGTCGTCGCGCCACCGGCCTCACCCCGGGCGTGCTGCACACCGACGGCGGCGACCTCCCGTACGACTCGCTGGTGATCGCCACCGGCGCCACTCCGCGCGCCCTGCCCGGCGCCGAGCGCGCCCACCTGCTGCACACCCTGGACGACGCCCTGGCGCTGCGCGCGCTGCTGCGCCCCGGGCTGCGGCTGGTCCTGGTCGGCGCGGGCTGGATCGGCGCCGAGGTGTCCACCGCCGCGCGGCAGGCCGGCTGCGAGGTGACCGTGGTGGAGGCCGGCCCGGCGCCGGTGCCGGGCGCGCTGCCGACCGGGGTCGGCTCGGCGATGGCCGCCTGGTACGCCGAGGCCGGGGTCGAGCTGCGCTGCGGGGTCGGCGTCGCCGCCGTCGAGCCGGGCGCGGTGCTGCTGGCGGACGGCTCGCACCTGCCCGCCGACGAGGTGGTGGTCGGCGTCGGCGCCCGGCCCGCGACCGGCTGGCTGGCCGGCTCGGGCGTCGAGCTGGACGCGGCCGGGGCGGTCCTGGTGGACGAGCGGCTGCGCACCAGCCTGCCCGGGGTCTTCGCGGCCGGGGACTGCGTCAGCTACCCGTCGGCCCGCTCCGGTGCCCGACTGGCCGTGCAGCACTGGGACCACGCGCTGCAGTCCGGCGAGGCCGCGGCCGCCGCCGTGCTGGGGGCGGACGCGCCGTACGACCCGGTGCCGTACTTCTGGTCCGAGCAGTTCGGCCGGATGGTCCAGTACGCCGGCCGGCACGCCGAGGGCGACGAGCTGCTGTGGCGCGGCAGCCCGCAGGACGCGGCCTGGTCGGTGCTCTGGCTGCGTGACGGGGTGCCGAGCGCGCTGCTGGCGGTGGACCGGCCGCGCGACCTGACCCAGGGGCGGAAGCTGATCGAGCGCGGGGCGGTGCTGGACCCGGCCCTCGCCGCGGACCCCTCGGTGCCGCTCAAGGGGGCCACCGCTTAGCGCCGGACGGCGCGGAGGTGGCAGTCTGGTGGCGTGAGCGAGATCGAAAGCAAGATTGAAGCCCTGGTCCCCGAGTGGATGTACCTCCCCGACATCTCGGAGCAGTGGGGTGTGCTGGTCACCGAGGTCCGCGACATGGTCAAGAAGCGTGAGCTGATCGCGCTCCGCCGCGGCCCCAACAAGTCGCTGCAGGTTCCTGCGGCGTTCATCGACGGCCCGGGGCTGGTCAAGCACCTGTCCGGCACCCTGAACCTGCTGCGCGACTGCGGGTACAACGACGTGGAGATCCTGGAGTGGCTCTTCACCGAGGACCCGTCGCTGCCCGGCAGCCCGATCCAGGCGCTGCGGGAGAACCGCGGCACCGAGGTCAAGCGTCGCGCCCAGGCGATGCTGATCTGATGGCGGCGGACACGCTGCGTGCCCGCCTGGCCGACGCCCGGCTCTACCTGTGCACCGACGCCCGCCGCGAGCAGGGCGACCTCGCCGAGTTCCTGGACGCGGCGCTGGCCGGCGGCGTGGACATCGTCCAGCTCCGCGACAAGGGCCTGGAGGCCAAGCAGGAGCTGGCGGCCCTGGAGGTCTTCGCCGACGCCTGCCGCCGCCACGGCAAGCTGCTGGCCGTCAACGACCGCGCCGACGTCGCCCACGCGGCCCGGCCGGACGTGCTGCACCTCGGCCAGGACGACCTGCCGGTGCCGGCCGCCCGGGCGATCCTCGGTGAGGACGTGCTGATCGGACGGTCCTGCCACGCCGAGTCCGAGGTGGACGCGGCGGTCGCCGAGCCGGGCGTGGACTACTTCTGCACCGGCCCGGTCTGGCCGACCCCGACCAAGCCGGGCCGCCCGGCGCCGGGCCTCGGCCTGGTGTCGTACGCGGCGAAGCAGTCGACCGACCAGCCGTGGTTCGCGATCGGCGGGATCGACCTCGGCAACCTGGACGAGGTGCTGGCCGCCGGGGCCCGCCGGATCGTCGTGGTCCGGGCCATCACCGCGGCGCAGGACCCGCAGGCGGCCGCCGCCGAGCTGTCCCGCCGGGTGCGCGCGGCGCTCTGACCGCCTCCGGGGCCGTCGCCGTCCGTCAGTACTTGCGGACGGTGGCGGCCTCGGCCAGCGCCAGCAGCACCGTACGGGCCCGCTCGTCGGCGAGCGGCGCCGCCTCCAGCGCGGCCAGCGACTGCCGCATCAGCTCCTCGATCCGGCGCTCCACCAGCTCGGGCGCGCCGCTGCGGGCGACCAGCTCGCGCAGCTCGACGACCTCCTCGGCGGCCAGGTCCGGTGCGCCGAGCCGGGCGTCCAGGTGCCGGGCGTCGGCGGGCGGCAGGGCGCGCATCGCGTGCGCGACCAGCAGGGTGCGCTTGCCCTCGCGCAGGTCGTCCCCGGCCGGCTTGCCGGTGACGGCCGGGTCCCCGAAGACCCCGAGCAGGTCGTCCCGCAGCTGGAAGGCCTCGCCCAGCGGCAGCCCGAACGCCCCGAACGCCTCGACCAGCTCCGGTCCGGCCCCGGCGAGCAGGGCGCCGACCTGCAGCGGTCGCTCGATCGTGTACTTCGCCGACTTGTAGTGCAGGACGGTCTGCGCGCGGTCCAGCGCGCCCTCGTCGGTCGAGTCGCCGGCAACCGGCTCCAGCACGTCCAGGTACTGGCCGACCATGACCTCGGTGCGCATCAGGTCGAACACCGGCTTGGCGGCCAGCACGGCGGCCGGGTCCAGTCCGGAGCGCAGGAACAGCTCGTCGCACCAGATCAGCAGCAGGTCGCCGAGCAGCACCGCGGCCGAGGTGCCGTACTGCTCGCGGTCGCCGCGCCAGCCGCTGTCCCGGTGCAGGGCCTCGAAGCGGCGGTGGACGGAGGGCAGGCCGCGGCGGGTGTCGCTGCGGTCCATCAGGTCGTCGTGCACCAGGGCGCTGGCCTGCAGCAGCTCCAGCGCGGCCGCCGCGTTGGCGATCCCCTCACCGGCGGCCGGGCCGCCGGCGCCGCGCCAGCCCCAGTAGCAGAAGGCCGGGCGCAGCCGCTTGCCGCCGTCCAGCAGGAAGTCGCGCAGCGCGTCGGAGGCGGGTACCAGCTGCGGCGAGATCTTGCCGAGCAGCGCGGACTGACCGTCCATGAACGCGGCGAGGGCGGCGTTGACGCGCGTGCGGACGTCCTCCACGTCAATGGGGTTGGCCGGCCGGTTGCTGGACGAGGTCACGATGATGCTCCGCTGGTTCGCTGGGGTGCAGCAAGCGTAGCGGGGGAGCCGGGAACGGGCGTGCGAGCGGGATCCCGGGGGCGCCCGGGAGGCAAGCGCAGGGGGTCCACCTATTGTCCCGCATCGTGGGATCGAGTTGCCCGGCCCCTTCGACCGCCGGATAACCTGCCAGCATGGCACTCGGCATCGCTTCCACGAGACCGGATCGCGCGCAGACGGTCCGCGAGCTCCTGGCGGCCGGAAAGCGCTCCTTCTCCTTCGAGTTCATGCCGCCCCGCAGCGAGGTCGGCGAGCAGAAGCTCTGGGACGCCATCCGCCGGCTCGAACCGCTGGACCCCAACTTCGTCTGCATGACGTACGGCGCCGGCGGCTCCTCCCGCGAGCGCACCGTCAACATGGTCGGCCGGATCGCCACCGAGACCACGCTCACGCCGGTCGCCCACCTGACCGCGGTGGACCACTCGGTCGCCGAGCTGCGCAACATCATCGGCCAGTACGCCGACCAGGGGGTGCGGAACATCCTCGCGGTCCGCGGCGACCCGCCCGGCGACCCGATGGGCGACTGGATCCGGCACCCGGACGGTGTCACCTACGCGTACGAGCTGGTGGAGCTGATCAAGGGCATCGGCGACTTCTGCGTCGGAGTCGCGGCCTCGCCGAACCGGCACCCGCGCTCGGACGACTGGGACGAGGACATCCGGCACTTCGTCGCGAAGATCCGCTCCGGCGCGGACTACGCGATCACCCAGATGTTCTTCGAGGTGGACGACTACCTGCGCTTCCGCGACCGGGTGACCGCCGCGGGCTGCGAGACGCCGATCATCCCGGAGATCATGCCGGTGACCAACGCCAAGCAGCTGGAGCGCTTCCCGCAGCTCAGCGGCTCGGCCTTCCCGGCGGAGCTGGAGGCCCGGCTGCGGGCGGCCGTCGACGACCCGGCGGCGCTGCGGGCGATCGGCATGGAACACGCCACCGCGATGGCCGAGCGCCTGCTCGCCGAGGGCGCTCCCGGCCTGCACTTCATCACGCTCAACCACTCGACGGCGACGCTGGAGATCTACCAGAACCTGGGGTTGCACTGCCGGTAGGGCGTGGCACGTCGGTCAGGCGCGTTCTTGGGCGGGTGTTCACGGGCCCGTCACCGTCTCGACGGTGGCGGGCCCGGTCGTGTGCGGCCGGTGCCGTCGGCGGCGGGAACGCGATGCGGTACCCCGGCCGTTGAACCGGTACAGTCGCCGCACACGCGCGGCGCGCGCGGGCACGCGACTGGAGGTAGCGCGCGGATGGGCATCGGATTCCTGCTGCTGTACGTCGCGTTGGTGGTGGTGGCGCTCTGGCTGATCGCCGAGGTCCTGCTGCAGAACCGGGCGCCGCTGCACTGGAGGGTGCTCGCCCTGGTCGGGTTCCTCGGCGTCGTCGCCGGGATGTCCCTCGGCTCGGTCGTGGTGATCGGTGCCGGCGCCGGACTGTTCGCGGTGGGCCAGGCCTTCGTCACCCTGTCGGTCAAGCGCGGCTACCGGAACGGCTGGTCCCTGCGGAAGGCCGACGGCAGCCTGCCCGGCCCGCTCGCCAAGGTGCCGCTGCTCGGCGCCCTCACCGGCGGCGCGGCGGCGGTCGCGGCCGTCGCGGCGACCGAGGACCTGGTCGGCGAGGTCAGCGCGGTCGAGGAGACCCCGGCCCCAGCCTCGGCCCCGGTTGAGGTGTCGGTCACCGAGGACGTCCCGGAGGTCGAGCAGACCGCCGCCTTCGAGATGCAGGAGCTGAGCCAGGACGGCGTCTACGCCCCCGGGTACTACGAGCAGCAGCAGGCCCAGCAGCAGCCCCAGGACCCGTACGCCGCGGCCTACCAGTCCGGCTACGACCAGCAGCAGTGGCAGACCCAGCAGCAGCCCGCCTACGCCTACGACCAGCAGCCCTACGGCGGCTACGCCCAGCAGCAGGACCCGTACGGCAACTACCAGCAGCAGCCGCAGGACCCGTACGCGGGCAACTACCAGCAGCAGCACCAGCAGTCGGCCTGGGACCCGAACGCCCAGCAGCACCAGCACGACCAGCAGCAGTGGCAGCCCCAGCCCGACCACCAGACCCAGGGCATCCCGCAGCAGCCGGCGTACGACCAGAACTACGGCTACCAGCAGCAGAACACCTGGCAGCAGGGCTGAGCCCGGGCTCAGGCCGGGCCGATCAGGCCGGCGGTGATGCAGGCCGACATGCCGACGCGGGCGAGCCCGCCGCCGGGGTGGGCGCCGCCGCCGATCAGGTAGAGGCCGGGGACGGGGGACTCGTTGGCGGCCTTCAGGCCGGAGTACGGCGGGAGCGAACCGGCGAGCACGGGTTGGGCGACCGCGCCGAACAGCGCGCCGGTCTCCCGGCGGGTGTCCTCCGGGGTGCGTACGACCCGCCACAGCATCCGTTCGCGCAGGCCCAGACCGGCCGCGTCGACGTGGGCGAGCAGTCGGTCGGCGTAGCGGTCGGCGAAGCCGGGCGCGGTCCAGTCGACGTCATCCTGGGCCGGGACGGTCGCGGTCAGCACCACGCTCTCGTGCGCGTCGTCGGGGCGTAGCGCCGGGTCGTCCGGGCGGAGCACCTGCACGGTGGGGCGCTCGCAGGGCGGCTCGGAGAGGCTGAGGGCGTTCCCCTCGGCGGCCGGGTCGGCCGCGTGCACCACCGTCCGGTGCACGGTGCCCTCGGGGCGGGGGCCGCGCAGGGCCAGCAGCACGCTGAACCGGCCAGGCACCTCGACCGGCTCCCAGTGCTCGGGCCGCAGCCCCGGCCAGTCGGCCAGGCCCTGCCGGAACAGGGCGGCCGTGTCCATCGCGGAGACCACCAGGTCGGCGTCGATCCGGCCGTCCGCCGTCTCGACGCCGCGCGCCCGGCCCTCCTCGACGACCACCCGGGTGACGGGCGTGTCGAAGCGGAACTCGACCTTGCGCGACTCACAGCGCCGGTACACCGCGTCCGCGAGGGCACGCAGGCCGCCCTTGACGTACCAGACGCCGAAGGACTGCTCCATGTACGCCAGCACGGCGGCCCCGGCCGGGGCTTGCCCGGGCGGCAGGCCGTGGCGCAGCGCGGGCTCGCCCAGCAGGGCGGTCAGGCCGGGGTGGCCGCCGAGCTGCCGCCGGGCCACGGTGTCGAGGGTCCACGCGACGGGCTTGCGCAGCCGGGCCAGGCCGGTGCGCGGCGGGACGGGGTACGGGTCGGTGCGCAGCGGCGCCGGGTCGGCCGGGAGGGGCTCTTCCAGCAGCGGGCGGCGGGTGGCCTCCCAGACCGCGCGGCCGCGGTTCATCACCTCGCTCCAGCGGGCGCCGGAGCCCTCGCCGAAGGCGGCGTCCAGGGCCTGGCTGACGCCACCGCGCGAGGCGTTGGGCAGGGTGACGGCGGTGCCGTCGGGGAACAGGTGCCGGCTCTCCGGGTCCACCGGCGCCAGTTCGACCAGCTGCTCCAGCGGCTCCTTGCCGGTCTTCAGCGCGAGGTCGCGGTAGACGGCGGGGAGCGTGAGCAGGCCGGGCCCGGTGTCGAAGGCGAAGCCGTCGCGCTCGTAGCGGCCGACCATGCCGCCGTACGTGCCGCCCGCCTCGCAGACCGTCACCCGGTGGCCGAGGGTCGCCAGCCGGGAGGCCGCCGCGAGCCCGCTCATTCCTGCACCGATGATGACGATCTTTGCCATGGCACCCGATCCTAGGCCTGTCGGGAGAGCTCACCCGCCCCGGCGGCCGCTCCGGCCGCCCGGGCGGCCCTGCGTGCGCGGCGGCGGGCCCGGAAGGCACGGATCCTGCTGATCGCCAGCCAGACCAGCAGCAGGCCGACGGCCAGGAGCACGGCGGCGATCGAGGCCGCCAGCCAGGGGTGGAAGATCGCCAGGATGACCAGGCCGGCCACCGAGAGGTCCTCCAGCAGGCTGACCACGATGTTGCTGGCCGGCTCGGGCGAGGTGTTGACGGCCATCCGCAGCGAGGCCTTCACCAGGTGGCTGACCAGCGCCGTGGTCCCGCCCATCGCGCCGGCCGCGACCTCGCTGAGCGAGCCCGGGTCGGTGCTCGCGATCAGCACGCCCACCACGGCGCCCGCGATCGGCCGGATCACCGTGTGCACGGCGTCCCAGACGGTGTCCACGTACGGGATCTTGTCCGCCACCGCTTCGAGCAGGAACAGCACCGCCGCCGCGATCAGCACATCGGTGCGCTCCAGCGCGTGCGGCACCGACTGGGCGTCGGCGAAGCGGCCCAGCAGACCGAGCAGCAGCACCACCGCGTACGCGTTGATGCCGCTGGCCAGACCGCTGGTGAAGATCAGCGGCAGGATCGTCATCGCGTCCCCCTCCTCGCAGTCCCGGGATTCGAGAAACCCCGGCCGGGCAGCTCCGGCCCCGCGTACCGTACCGGGACCCGGGACGTCGCGGCCCACCGCCGCGGTTCCGGACCGGGCGGAGGACGGCGGACTGAGTACGGATACTCAGATCCAGGGTTGAGTACGTCAGCGGATGGCCTCCGACCTGCCGGGACGGGAGAGTAGTGGCACCCGGGAGGGGCGGCGCGTCGGGCGCCGGACCGCCCGGGTGGCGGATCCGTCCGTCCCCCCGGCCGGGAGGGCCCGGGGCGGCGGCGGAGTCCGCACAGGTGCCGGTCACGGACCCCGCACCGCCGACACGGGGCGGCGGAGCGGGCCGGGGGGAGACCGGCCACCGAGGGGGGAATCGCGCCCCGCCTCCCGGTGGGGGGACGGCGGAGCGACGGCACACGGCGGCGGCGCGGCACGGGGGAGGGCCCGCGCCCGCCGCCGGTACGCCGACCGGGTGAGGATTGTCAGTGGTGCCGTTCACGATGGGGGAGCACGGACCACCCGGTCCGCGCGCTGCCTCGGAACGGGGGAGACCATGACCATCAGCCGTCCTGAGCCCGTCACCGCCCGCCTCCACTCCACCGCCCTGCCGCACTCCCCGGGCTTCCCAGGATCCCCGGGGTCCTCCGGGGGACGCCCCGCCGGGCGGGACGTCCATCCCGTGCTGCACCGGACGGCCGCGCCGCCCGCCGCCCTCGACCTGCTCGCCGACGCCCATCGCACCCTCGCCCGCGCCCGCGCGCTGGAGGACTCGCTGGAGCGCTACGCCACCGCCCACCTGGCCGCGCTGCGCACGGTGGCGGCCGTGCTGGCCGTGCGCGGGCGGCCGGAGAAGAGCCCGCGAAGGCGCAAGGCCATCCGCAGCGCCTGGGAGGTGCTGCCCGAGGTGGCCCCCGAACTCGCCGAGTGGGCGCTCTACTACGGCGCCGGCGCCCGCCGCCGGGCCGCCGCCGAGGCCGGGATCCGGGGCGCCGCCTCGGCCCGCGACGCCGACGACCTGATCCGCAACTCCGCCCTGTTCCTGCGTCTGGTCGAGCGCCTGCTCGGCCTCCATCCGACCCCGCCCGCCCCCCGGCTCCCACTGGACGACGACGAGCCCCCGGCCGTGAACGGCGCGGCCACCCGCCAGGCTCACCGACTTGATTAGCCAAACGTAGCGATCCAGTGGCAGAGTGTAAGCGCACGCCCGGCGCCCAGGCGACGTCGGGCACCCTCCCCGGCCATGGCGAGTTACTCGGTGGTCGGCCAGCGTCCGGAGGGACGCGCCACGCGGACCAAAACCACAGGTTTCGGCACCAGGGCGCGAAGACGATCGGCCATGTGGCCGCCATGTGCGGCCACCGGAACCCGAGGAAAGCTCGGGATCCCTTAGCCGATCAGAGACGCTTAAGGTGGAGGCATCCTGATCGAACTGCACGTGCCAAGGAGCCCGACCTTGTACCCGACGCGTCCCCGCAGTGCCCTGCGTACCGCCGTGGTGTGGGAGGTGGTGCGGGCAGCCCTGGAGAAGCGGGCGGCCGAGCTGGACCAGCCGGTGCTCGACGTGGTCGACACCGGCGGCGGCACCGGCAACTTCGCCGTGCCGGTGGCCAAGCTCGGTCACCGGGTCACCGTGGTCGACCCGAGCCCGGACGCGCTGTTCGCGCTGGAGCGCCGGGCCGCCGAGGCCGGCGTGACGGACCTGGTGCGCGCCGTCCAGGGCGACACCCAGACGCTGCCCGAGCTGGTCGCCCCCGGCACCGTGGACGCGGTGCTCTGCCACGGCGTGCTGGAGGTCGTGGACGACCCGGCCGAGTCGCTCGGCAGTCTGGCCGCCACCCTGCGCAAGGGCGGCCTGGTCAGCCTGCTGGCCGCCAACCGCAACGGCGCCGTCCTGGCCCGCGCGCTGGCCGGCCACTTCAACGAGGCCCGGACGGTGCTCTCCGCCGTCGACGGCCGCTGGGGCGAGCAGGACCCGATGCCGCGCCGCTTCACCGGCGAGGAGCTCGGCCGACTGGCCGAGGGCGCGGGCCTGCGGGTCGAGTCGGTGCACGGCGTCCGGGTCTTCGCCGATCTGGTGCCCGGCGTGCTGGTGGACACCGAGCCGGGCGCGATGGAGGCGCTGCTGAAGCTGGAGGAGGCCGCCGCCGCGCAGCCCGCCTTCCACGCCGTCGCCACCCAGCTGCACCTGCTGGCCACCCTGGCCTGAGCCCTTGCCGAGCCTCCGCCGGGCCCTCGGTCCGAGCCCGGGGGCCCGCCCGCCGCCGTACGGTTCGCAGACCGTGCGGCGGCGGTTCGCTTCCCGGACGGGTGCCGGTCTCCTGCGCCTCGCCCCGGTGCGCTCGCGAATCGTCCCCGGCTCCGGGCCGATTCCACCGCATCGGGCACTTGTCCGAGCCGTCCCGCGTTGAGACGGGTGCGGCCCCGCCCGGTCGAAGTGGCCCGTCCCACGCGGCGCAGACCACCCCGTAACGGGCTCACGGACCGTATGATCTGGGTAAAGCCGGAAAGCATGACAGCCGGATGCGTGGGGCATATGGACGACACGGGCCGGGTCCCCCCGCACAGGCGTCCGACCGTGTGCCCAAGGCTGATTGGACTTGCCTCCCCGACCGGGGTGGCGGACCGGTCGCACCCGCGACCGACGAGTAGGAGGACTCCGTGCCGCTCTCGGAGCACGAGCAGCGACTGCTCGACCAGATGGAGCGAGCGCTGTATGCCGAAGATCCCAAATTCGCGACAGCGCTTGAGGGAACCGGGCTGCGCACCTACACCCGTCGGCGGGTCTATCTGGCCATCGCCGGCTTCGTGGTGGGGATCGGCCTGCTGATGGGCGGCATGGTCGTTCCGGACCAGATCTGGGTCAGCGTCGTGGGCTTCCTGGTGATGCTCGGGTGCGCGGTGTTCGCCGTGACCGGCTGGCGCCGCGGGCCCGCGGGCCAGGGCTCCGGCCCCCGTCAGGCCGCCGCCCCGCGCCGCAAGGCCGGGATGATGGACCGCGTGGAACAGCGCTGGCAGCGCCGCCGGGACGAGCAGACCGGCGGCTTCTGAGCCGCTCGACGACAGCGTAGGACGCCAGAAGCCGGGGCGGGCAGTCGATCGACTGCCCGCCCCGGCTCCTTGGCGGTTCAGGCCGGGGCAGTCCTGGTGGGTGGTCCGCGCCCCGGGCAGTCGCGGCCGGGGGTCTTCGGCGCGGCGGGACGCCCGGTTTGCCCGCCCGTGCCGGGGGGGGGCTGTCTGTCGCGGCCCCGCCCCGGCTCCTTGCCGGTTCAGGACGGCTCAGTCCTGAGGGGTGGACCGCTCGCGCCGGGTGAACACCCGCCGCACCGGCCCGGTGACCGCCTCGACGGCCCGGCCGACCCGGGTGCCGACGGCCGTACGGGCCGCCCGCACCGCGTCGGAGGTCCGCCACCACAGCTGCGCCGAGGACGGCGGCAGCAGCAGTGCCCGGGCCCGGTCCATCCGCCCGGCACCGCTCCACAGACCATGCCGGACGGTGCGGACGTCGGCGGCCAGCGCGGCCGTGGTGATCTGCCCGGCCGGGGCGTAGAGCACCCGCTCGGTGGCCAGCGCCAGGCGCCCGGCGGCCGCCGCCGCATCCGCGTCCAGCTCCGCCTTCTCGGTGATCCTCCGGGCGGCCGAGCGCGGGGTGCGTGACTCGTCCGGGGGAATTCCGAGGTCCCAGGCGGAGTCGATCAGCTCGTCCCAGGCGGCCAGCACCTGGGCGTCGGTCAGTTCGAGCGGGCCGTCCCCGCCGGGGCGGCGCCGTCCGCCGCCGCCGAGCCGGCGGCGGCGCAGGGCCGTGCGCCAGAGCATCGGGGCGAGCAGCAGTGCGATCACCACCAGTACCGCGGCCAGGGCGCCGAGCACCTGCGAGGAGAGCGGCCAGGACTGCTCGTCGGCCTTGTCGACGGCCTTGTTCCTGGCGCCGCAGTCGCCCAGCTGGCGCTGCTTGGCGGTGCAGTCCGAGCTGCTGGTCGGCGCCGGGACGGCGGCCGCGCTCGACGCGGCGGCGGTCGGCTGCTGGGTGGGCGCCGTGGTCGGGGCGCTGGACGCCTCCTGGTAGTGGGCCGGGACACCGCGGCTCGGGGTCGGCTCGAAGCGCATCCAGCCGTAGCCGGAGAAGTACAACTCGGGCCAGGCGTGGTACATCCGGCCGGTGACCGAGTAGACGTCGCCGCCCTTGCTGTCGCCGGGGGTGAAGCCGACCGCGACCCGGGACGGGATCTTCAGCACCCGGGCCATCGCCGCCATGGTGGAGGCGAAGTGCACGCAGAAGCCCCGGTGGTCGCGCAGGAAGACCGCGATCGCGTCGCTGCCGGTGCCGCCCGCGACGTTGGTGTCGTACTTGAACTGCGGGCCGGTGAACCAGTTCACCAGTGCCGTCGCCCGGTCGTAGTCGTTCTGCGCCTTGGCGGTGACGGCCTTGGCCTGCTCGGCGACCACCGGTGGCAGGTCGGCGGGCAGGGCGGTGTAGTGCTCCCGGATGTTCTGCGGGGCGAGCGGCGCGGCGCGCAGCTCGCCGGCGGTGGGCCGCAGGTCCAGCGAGGTGACCTGGTAGTGCAGGCCGCGGATGGCCTTGTCGTTGGTCGGCACCACGGTGCGGGTCAGCGGGTCGAGCTTCCAGTCGCCGCGGTTGGGGAGCTGGACGGAGGCGGCCGGGTACGGCATCGGCAGCCAGCTCTTCTCCAACCGGTCGCTGACCTGGAAGTCGCCCTCGATCCGGGGGACGTCGGTGCTGCGCAGGCCCTCGGGGGAGGGCAGGGTGGCCGGGAGGTCGCTGACGACGGAGCTGCTGAGCTTCCAGTTGGTGCCGTCGAACTGGTCCAGGGAGCCGGCGCGCAGGTAGATCTGGTCGGCCAGGTCGCTGTCCAGGGTGTAGCTGAGCAGCTCGGTGTCGGTCGGTTTGGTGACCGCGGCCTCCAGGCTGACCAGCGGGTCGAGGCTGGTCGTCACGCCGCCCGAGGTGCCCTTGCCGGAGGACCCGCCGGGGCCGGAGTCCAGCAGCCCCAAGTCCCAGCGCGGCAGGAAGACCGGCAGCAGCATCGCCAGGGCCAGCGCCAGGACGCCGACCTGTTGGCCGCCCGGGCTGACCTGGCTGGAGCCGACCGTGCCGCGCGCGCCGCCGCGGAAGACCCGGCCCCAGCGGGAGACCCGGTCCTGGCCCTCGGCGAACAGCAGCATCAGGTAGCCGGTCGCGGCCAGGCCGAACCAGACCCAGCTGCCGTGGTCCCCGGCCAGGCCGTTGCCGATCGAGTACAGCGCCAGCAGCGGCAGCCCGGCCAGCGCGGAGCGCCGGTAGGTCACCGCGACGGTGTCCACCAGGACGGCGATCAGGCCGACCGAGGAGACCAGGATCAGCCGCAGCCCGGCGGTCGGAGGCGCCGGGATGGCGTACTGGGTGATGTCGTCGATGCCGGAGGAGAAGACCCGGCTCAGCACCCGCATCGCGTTCGGGCCGGGCAGCACGCCGCCGGTCATCCCGGAGCCGGCGAAGCCGATCAGCATCAGCAGGAGCAGCACCAGCAGCTGCGCCACCGGCACCGTCCAGCGGAACAGCGGGGAGCGGCGCAGGCCCGCTCCGACCGCCGCGATCACGGCGACCACCAGGACGGCGTGGGTGAGCCAGCTCCGGGTGGTGAGCAGCGGGAGCATGCACAGCGCGGCGAGGGTGGTGGCCAGCGCCGAGTACACGGTCAGTTTGGCCCGGGTGGTCACGCGCCGGCCTCTTCTCGGTAGGGGGCGGTGGTCTTGGCGCCCTCGGCGGCCCGCCACAGGTCCGGTACGGAGTCCCCGGCGCGCACCGGCAGGACCGTCCAGCCGGCCTCGCGCAGCTGCCGGACCCGCTTGCGGAACTCCTCGCCGCCGGTGTTCGGGGCGAGCATCCGCAGCCCGGCCCAGGTGTCGGTGTCGAGCAGGAAGGCGATCGCCCCGCCGGTACGGCTGCGCAGCCGCGCCAGCCGGGCGGCCTGCGCCTCGTCCAGCGCGCCGATGACGGCGACCAGCAGGCCCTCGCCGCCGGCCCGCAGCGGCTCCTCGGCGCGGGAGAGCCCGCCGCCGTCGGAGAGGTCGGCGACCGCGAGGGCGTCCAGGATCAGCCCGGAGGTGTCGGCGGCGACGTTGTTGCCCCCGGTGCCGGGGCCGGGCACCCACTGGCCGGTGTCGGTCAGCAGTTGGGTCTGGTAGCCGCGCTCCAGCAGGTGCACGGCCACGGAGGCGGCGCAGCTGACCGCCCACTCGAAGGAGGAGGCCGGGCCGCTGCCGCGGTGGCCGACCTCGCGGGTGTCCAGCAGGACGGTGGCCCGGGCCTTCTGCGGCTGTTCCTCGCGGCGCACCATCAGCTCGCCGTACCGGGCGGTGGAGCGCCAGTGCACCCGGCGCAGGTCGTCGCCGGGCCGGTACTCGCGCAGGATCACGTCGTCGTCGCCGGCCAGCGCGAGGGTGTGGGCGTGGCTCTCGCCCTGGCCGATCCACTCGCCGCTGAGCCGCACCTGCGGCAGCGCCTGGACCTGCGGGACGACGGTGAGCACGTCGGAGGCGGTGAAGGAGCGGCTGACCTCGCACATCCCGAACGGGTCGGACAGCCGCAGAAGCAGCGGCCCGAGCGGGTAGCGGCCGCGCAGGTCGGAGCGGACGCGGTAGGAGACCTCGCGGAAGCCGCGCGGCTCGACCCGGTCCAGCACGAACCGCGGGCGCGGCCCGAGCACGTACGGGACCTTGTCCTCCAGGAGCAGCAGGCCGGTGGGCACCCGGGAGACGTTGTCGACCCGCAGGTGGACCCGGGCCTCCTGGCCGGCGATCGCCCGGTGCGGGTTGAGCCGGCGGCCGCTGGCCACCCGGTAGCGGGTGTTGGCGACCACCAGGGCGGCGACCAGCGGCAGCGCGGCGAGCAGCACGCCGACCCGCAGCAGGGCGTCCTGGTTGAGCAGGTAGGCGCAGACCACCGCGGTCAGTCCGGCCGCGAGGAAGGAGCGGCCGCGGGTGGTGAGGCCGCGCAGTCCGGCCCGCAGCCCACCCGTCTGATCGGATGAGGACACCTCAGCCCCTCCGGACGGCCGGGCCGCCCTGCGGACGCGGCAGCGGCAGCCGGGCGACCAGGTCGGTCACGATCTGCTCGGAGGTACGGCGGCTGAGCTGGGTCTCGGCGGTCGGCATCAGGCGGTGCGCGAGGACCGGGACGGCCAGGCGCTGGATGTCGTCCGGGGTGACGTAGTCGCGTCCGTCCAGCGCGGCGGCGGCGCGGGCGGCCCGGACCAGGTGCAGGGTGGCGCGCGGCGAGGCGCCCAGGCGCAGCTCGGGGCTGGTGCGGGTGGCGGAGACCAGGTCGACGGCGTAGCGGCGCACCGGGTCGGCGATGTGCACGGTGCGGACCAGGTCGACCAGCTTGAGGATGTCGGTGGCGTGCGCGACGGGCTGGAGGTCGGCCAGCGGGTTGGCGCCGGCGTGCACGTCGAGCATCGCGAACTCGGCCTCGGGGCTGGGGTAGCCCATCGAGATCCGGGCCATGAAGCGGTCCCGCTGGGCCTCCGGGAGGGCGTAGGTGCCCTCCATCTCGACCGGGTTCTGGGTGGCCACGACCATGAACGGCGAGGGCAGCTCGTAGCTGGTGCCGTCGATGGTGACCTGGCGCTCCTCCATGGACTCCAGCAGCGCGGACTGGGTCTTGGGCGAGGCGCGGTTGATCTCGTCGCCGACCACGATCTGGGCGAAGATCGCTCCCGGGCGGAACTCGAAGTCGTGCCGCTGCTGGTCGTAGATGTTGGTGCCGGTGACGTCCGAGGGCAGCAGGTCGGGCGTGAACTGGATGCGGCGCACGGTGCAGTCGACCGAGCGGGCGAGCGCCTTGGCCAGCATGGTCTTGCCGACGCCGGGCACGTCCTCCAGCAGCAGGTGGCCCTCGGCGAGCAGGACGGTCAGGGCGATCCGGACGGCCTCCGGCTTGCCCTCGATCACGCTCTCGATGTTGGCGCGGACACGGTCCACGACCGCGGCGAGCTCGGGGAGTCCGACCTGGCGGTACCCGTTCGCCCTCTGTTCGCCCCCCGCAGGACTGCCGAGACCGGCCTGGTCGTTGTAGCTCGTCACCCGTTTACGCTCCCTGGCACCCTGTGCCAGCCTCACCCGAGGCCGGACCCCCACCCCATGCTTGACGCGGCCGTCCCGGGGGCGGTTCCGACGGCGGATCCGGCGCCGGGGTGGCGGCCTGCGGCCCGGCCGCCCCAGGTGGTTCGGGGTCCGACCGGCAGGCGCATTCTCCCCCGGGCGGTGGCCCGAAGTCACCATTCGGCTGTTCCCGAATGCCCGGAGGAGAGCGGGCGAGAATCAGACGATCTCGCGCAGCAGCCCGGTGTGGACGTCGAAGACGAAGCCGCGCACGTCGTCGGTGTGCAGCAGGAACGGGGAGGTGCGCACCCGTTGCATGGACTGGCGGACGTCGCCGTCCAGGTCGACGAAGGACTCCACCGCCCACTGCGGGCGCTGGCCGACCTCCAGCTCCAGCTCGCGGCGGAAGTCCTCGGTGAGTCCGAGCAGGCCGCAGCCGGTGTGGTGGATCAGCGCGATCGAGCGGGTGCCGAGGGCGCGCTGGCTGATGGTCAGGGAGCGGATGGTGTCGTCGGTGACGACGCCGCCCGCGTTGCGGATGACGTGCGCGTCGCCCAGTTCGAGGCCGAGCGCCGCGAACAGGTCGAGGCGGGCGTCCATACAGGCCACCACGGCGATCTTCTGCACCGGGCGGGCGTCCATGCCGCCGTCCCGGAAGGTCACCGCGTACTCGCGGTTGGCCGTCACGAAACGGTCGATGATGACGGGTCGGGTGGTGTCGGCAGCGGCGTTCGGCGTGGGCCGGTCGGGGGTCACTGTCATGGTGGCGACGTTAGTGCGATTCCGGGCCCCGCGGTGGGGTCGGGAGCTACAGAACCGGCCGCTGTGATCGAGTGCATAGCGACAACGGGAGGGTTTGTCCGAGCTGGTCCCGGAGTGGGTTCGTACCCGGTCGCTCGACGGGGGCGCGCGGCGCTCGTCGGGGCTCGCCGGCCGGGGCCTCCACCGGTCCGCTCCGACGGCCGCGACCTGCGGTGATCCGTACCGCCGCCCGGGTGGTGCGCCGGAGCGGATCATTGACTGCCGGGGGCCGCGCGATAGAGTTGCGCCGCAGTGGAGCACACCCGCCGGAGCCCGTCAACCGGGCCTTGTCGGCCGGTGTGGACCGGTCGATGCGGCTCATGGCCTCCACCCGCTCCGTGCCCACCTGGCGCACCTTCCCCGGCGCCGGGCGGTCACGACCTTTCCCCTGAGCGGGCGGGGACCACGGGCCGCGTCGTCGTGTCGGGGGACGGTGGGCGAGAATGGTCGGAGCTCCCGGAGATCGGGCTGCTCCGCACCGAGGAAGGGCGCCACCGCGCATGACCACCAACGAACCGGGTCCCAAGCACGTTCCGGTGATGCTGCAGCGGTGCATGGACGCCCTCGCCCCCGCGATCTCGCGCCCCGGTGCCGTGGTGGTGGACGCCACCCTCGGACTCGGCGGGCACAGCGAGGCGCTGCTCACCCAGTTCCCGGAGGTCCGGCTGGTCGCGGTGGACCGCGACCCGCAGGCGCTGAAGCTGTCCGGCGAGCGGCTGGCCCCGTTCGGCGACCGGGCCACCCTGGTGCACGCGGTGTACGACGAGATCCCCGAGGTGCTGGAGCGCCTGGGCATCGACGAGGTGGACGGCATCCTGTTCGACCTCGGCGTCTCCTCGATGCAGCTGGACGAGGCCGACCGCGGTTTTGCGTACGCCCAGGACGCGCCGCTGGACATGCGGATGGACCAGACCCGGGGGATCAGCGCGGCGGAGGTGCTGAACACCTACAGCCACGGTGACCTGGCCCGGATCCTCAAGGTGTACGGCGAGGAGCGGTTCGCCGGGAAGATCGCCTCGGTCATCCTGCGGGAGCGGGCCAAGGAACCGTTCACCAACAGCGCGCGTCTGGTCGAGTTGGTGCGCAACGCCATTCCGGCGGCGACCCGTCGGACCGGCGGGAACCCGGCCAAGCGGACGTTCCAGGCACTGCGGATCGAGGTCAACGGCGAGCTGGAGGTCCTGGACCGGGCGATCCCGGGGGCGCTGGACGTCCTGGCGCTCGGCGGCCGGATGGTCGTGATGTCGTACCAGTCGCTGGAGGACCGGCTGGTGAAGCAGTACTTCGCCGCCGGGGCGACCAGCACCGCCCCGCCGGGGCTTCCGTTCATCCCGGAGGAGCACCAGCCCTGGCTCAAACTGATCACCCGAGGTGCCGAGCTGGCCACCGAGCAGGAGATCGAGGAGAACCGGCGCGCCGCGCCCGTCCGACTGCGGGTGGCGGAGAGGATCAGGGACCGAAGCAAGCGGGGCTGAGTCCCGGCGGGGTCCGAAGGGCGGAGGAAAGCGGTGGGGCCGGTGGCCGGTGAGGTCCGGGCGGGGCGGGGAGGACTCCCCGGACAGGGCAGGGCGCGCATCACGGTCCGGCCGGGGCGGCGCCCCGTGCGGGGGCGCACGCCGTTCGCGGTGCTCGTGGTGATGCTGCTGGCCGGCGGCCTGTTCGGGCTGCTGGCGCTGAACACCGCGCTCAACGAGGGCTCCTTCGAGCTGTCCCGGCTGCAGAAGCAGACCACCAAGGCGACCGACGAGCAGCAGAGCCTCCAGCACGAGATCGACCAGAGCTCGGCCCCGGACGCGCTGGCCAAGCGGGCCGGGGAGCTGGGCATGATCCCGGCCGGGGGGATGGCCTTCCTGGACGTGCCGAACGGAGGCAAGGTGATCGGCACGCCCGGACCGGCGCAGGACAGCCCGCCGGTGAAGAAGTCGACGGTCGATCCGTGGCCGATGAAGGCCTCCCCGGCTGCGCAGGGCGCCCCGGCGCCTTCGGCGCGGCCCACCGCGCAGCCGAGCGCCCAGCCGACCACCCCGGCCGCGACCCCGCCGGCGCCGACCCCGGCGGCCTCGGCCGGTGACTCGGTGATCCAGCTCAACCCGGTCTCGCCCGCGCCGCACGGGGGTGGCAACCGGTGACCACTCCCCGTCAGCCGTCGGGCTCGGGCTCCGGCTCCGGTTCGGGCCGTCGCCAGCCGCCGCGCACCGGTGCGCCCCGGCCCGCCGCGGGCCGCAGCCAGCCGGCGAAGGGCCAGTCCGCGAAGCCTCAGCCCGTCAAGCCGCAGCCCGCCAAACCGCAGGCCGCCAAGGGCCAGCCCGCGCGCGGCCAGTCGGCCAAGGCCCAGCCCGCCAAGGCCGCCGCCCGTACCCCGCGCGCGCCGCAGCAGCGCCGCCCCGAGGGCCGTCCGCCGGCCCGCAGCCAGGCGGCGGTGCGGCCGCGTCCGAAGACCCGCCCGCCGCAGCGCCCCAAGGCGCTGAAGCTGGCCGAGCCGAAGCGCCGGCTGCGGGTGATCACCGTGGTGCTGTCCCTGGTCTTCTCGGTCTTCGCCGGGCGTCTGGTGCAGCTCCAGCTGGTGGACGCCGACGCGCTGGCCGCCGACGCCAACACCAACCGCTACCTGAACATCCCGATCACCGCCGAGCGTGGCTCGATAACGTCCTCCGACGGGGTCGCGCTGGCGGCCACCGTCGACGCGTACGACATCACCGCCGACCCGGCGATGTTCACCCCGGAGGCGACCGGCATCCCGGACGCGCCGGAGCAGGCGGCCGCCCTGCTGTCGCCGATCCTCGGCGTGCCCAAGGAGAAGCTCGCCACCGATCTGCACACCCCCAAGACCCGCTACAAGCGGCTGGCCGCCCAGCAGACCCCGGCTGCCAAGAACCAGATCAGCGACCTGAAGTCGACCCTGGAGAAGCAGGCCGGCTCGCGCACCTGCCTGGCCCAGAAGAAGCTGCTCGGCAAGCCCGCCGACCAGGGCGGGCGGACCCGGGTGGACAACGAGTGCGCCAACCCGCTGGCCGGGGTGTTCAACCAGGAGACCCAGAAGCGGGTCTACCCGGCGGACGGCCTGGCCGCCAACCTGATCGGCTTCGTCAACGGCGAGGGCGCGGGCGCGGGCGGCCTGGAACTGCAGTACCAGAAGCTGCTGGCCGGCAAGGACGGCCACAGCAGCTACGCCCAGGCGGGCGGGCGGCTGGTGCCCACCGCCGGGGGCTCGATGGACGAGGCCGTGCCCGGCAGCGACGTCAAGCTGACCGTCAACCGGGACATCCAGTGGGCCGCCCAGCGGGCGATCACCGACCAGGTGGCCAACTCCGGCGCGGAGAAGGGCTACGTGGTGGTCCAGGACGTGAAGACCGGTCAGGTCCTCGCGATGGCCACCGCGCCCGGCTTCAACCCGAACGACCTGAGCCTCTCCAAGCAGTCCCAGATGGGCAACCCGGCCCTGGTCGACGCCTACGAGCCGGGCAGCACCGCCAAGCTGATGAGCCTGGCCGCCGTCCTGGACTCCGGCAAGGCCAACTGGGACACCAGGGTCACCGTGCCCGGCACGCTCGTCCGGGCGGGCCAGCAGTTCAAGGACGACGTTCCGCACGGCGACTGGTACCTGACCCTGGCCGGGGTGCTGGCCAAGTCCTCCAACATCGGCACCATCGAGGCGGTCGAGACCCTCGGCGACGGCGACCAGCTGAAGGCCAACCAGGTGCTGGACGGCTACATGCGCAAGTTCGGCGTGGCCCAGCCGACCGGTCTGAACTTCCCCGGGGAGACCCCCGGGATGCTCAAGAAGCCGGAGGACCTGGTCGCCTCGGAGAAGTACAACATCTCCTTCGGCCAGGGCCCGATGCAGATGAACGCGCTGCAGGCCACCTCGGTGTACTCGACGATCGCCAACGGCGGGGTGCGGGTCGCGCCCAGCATCGTCCAGGGCACCACCGGGCCGGACGGCAAGTTCACCCCGACCCCGGCGGGGGAGCAGACCCGGGTGGTCAGCGAGCAGACCGCCAAGACCCTCACCTCGATGCTGGAGTCGGTCGTCGACGACGAGCAGGGCACGGGCGGCAAGGCCGCCATCCCCGGCTACCGGGTCGCCGGCAAGACCGGTACCGCCAACCGGGGGGCCGCCAACGGGGTCGGCTACGACGGCTACACCGCCTCCTTCATCGGCTTCGCCCCGGCCGACGCCCCCCGCTACACCGTCTCCTGTACCCTCCAGGGCCCGGTCAACGGCCACTTCGGCGGCTCGCTGTGCGGGCCGGTGTTCAAACAGGTGATGGAGTTCACCCTGAAGACCATGCAGGTCCCGCCGAGCGGCAGCCAGGCGCCCAACCTGCCCGTCGAGTGGAAGCCGTGAGCGCGGATGAGCAACCAGCGGGCCGGTGCGGCCGGCGACGCCGAGAAGGCCCGGTTTGGCCCTGGGCACCCTTCGGCGGATAGCCTTCCCGCCGTGCCGAAACCCGATCAAACCACCGTGAGTCCGCCCCGCCCGACCGGGGCCGCCGCCCTGTCGCTCGCCGAACTGGCCGCTCAGCTGGGCCTGCCGCCCGTCGAGGGCGGCGCCGTCACCGGCGTCACCCACGACTCCCGCGCGGTGCGCCCGGGCGACGTGTACGTGGCCTTCCCGGGCGCCAACCACCACGGCGCGGCCTTCGCGGCCAAGGCCGCGGACGCCGGCGCGGTGGCCGTGCTCACCGACCCCGCGGGCGCCGAGCTGGCCGCCCCCACCGGTCTGCCGCTGCTGGTCGTCGACCGGCCGCGGGCCCGGATGGGCGAGCTGGCCGCGATCGTCTACGGCCGCCCGTCCGAGCGGCTGCTGATGATCGGGCTGACCGGCACCAACGGCAAGACCACCACCTCGTACCTGGTCGAGGGCGGTCTGCGCGGCGCCGGGCGCAGCCCCGGCGTGATCGGCACCGTGGAGATGAGGGTCGGCGAGGAGCGGATCAAGAGCGAGCGCACCACCCCCGAGGCCACCGACCTGCACGCGATCCTCGGCGTGATGGCCGAGCGCGGCGCGGACGCGGTGACCATGGAGGTCTCCAGCCACGCCCTGGTCTTCGGCCGCACCGACGGGGTGGCGTACGACGTCGCGCTGTTCAACAACCTCACCCCCGAGCACCTCGACTTCCACCCGGACATGGAGGACTACTTCCAGGCGAAGGCCCGGCTCTTCCAGCCCGGCAAGTCCCGCCACGGCGTGATCAACCTGGACGACGAGTACGGCCGCCGGCTGGCCGCCGAGGCCAAGATCCCGGTGACCACCTTCTCGGCCGCCGGCGCCGCCGAGGCCGACTGGCGGGCCGTGGACGTCCAGCTCGGTCCGACCGGCTCCACCTTCCGGGTGCTCGGCCCGGACGGCGCGCAGGCGGACGCCGCCGTCCCGCTGCCCGGCCCGTTCAATGTCTCCAACGCGCTGGCCGCGATCACCGTGCTGGTCGCCGCCGGGCTGCCGCTGGAGCTGGCCGTGGCCGGCGTCGCCGCCGTCCCCGGAGTGCCGGGCCGGCTGGAGCGGGTGGACGCCGGACAGCCGTTCGTCGCCGTCGTGGACTACGCCCACAAGCCGGACGCCCTGCAGGCCGTCCTCGCCTCGCTGCGCGAGGTCACCAAGGGCCGCCTGCACGTGGTCGTCGGCTGCGGCGGCGACCGCGACCCCCACAAGCGCGGCCCGATGGGCGCCATCGCCGCCCGCCTCGCCGACACCGCCCTGCTGACCGGCGACAACCCGCGCAGCGAGGACCCGCTGGCGATCCTCGCCAGCATGCTGACCGGCGCCGCCGCGGTGCCCGAGGCCGAGCGCGGGGCCGTCCTGGTCGTCCCCGACCGGGCCGAGGCGATCCAGCTCGCCGTCGCCCGCGCCCAGGCGGGGGACACCGTGCTGGTGGCCGGCAAGGGCCACGAGCTCGGCCAGTACGTACGAGACGAGATCCGCCCCTTCGACGACCGGGAGGTGCTGCGCGAATCCATCGTGCGGACCACGGCCGCCCGGGGCGACCGAGGAGTAGAGCAGCAGTGATCGCACTGACCCTCGCCGAGGTGGCCGCCGCGGTCGGCGGCACCCTGGACGGCGCGGACCCGGACGTCCTGGTCACCGGCCCGGTCGAGGTCGACTCACGGAAGGTGTGCCCCGGCGGCCTGTTCGCGGCCTTCGTCGGCGAGCGCGTGGACGGCCACGACTACGCCGTCACGGCGGTCGAGGCCGGCGCCGTCGCGGTGCTGGCCTCCCGCCCGGTCGGCGTGCCCGCCGTCCTGGTCGACAGTGTGGTGGAGGCGCTCGGCAAGCTGGCCCGCACCGTGGTCGCCCGCGCCGAGGGCACCGCCGTGGTCGCACTGACCGGCTCGGCCGGCAAGACCAGCACCAAGGACCTGATCGCCCAGCTGCTCCAGCGCCACGGCGAGACCGTCTTCCCGCCCGGCTCGCTCAACAACGAGATCGGCCACCCGATGACCGCGCTGCGGGTCGAGGCCGGCACCCGGCACCTGGTCATGGAGATGGGCGCCCGGCACAAGGGCGACATCGAGTACCTCACCTCGATCACCCCGCCCCGGATCGGCCTGGTGCTCAACGTCGGCACCGCCCACGTCGGCGAGTTCGGCTCCCAGGAGGCGATCGCCGAGGCCAAGGGCGAGCTGGTCGAGGCGCTGCCCGCCGAGGGCGCCGCGATCCTCAACGCGGACGACCGGCTGGTGCGCGCGATGGCCTCCCGGACCAGGGCGAAGGTGGTCTTCTTCGGGGAGTCCCCGGAGGCCCACGTGCGGGCGACCGACGTTCGCCTGGACGCCACCGGACGGCCATCGTTCACGCTCACCACCCCGGCCGGTTCCGCTCCCGTGCAGCTGCGCCTGTACGGTGAGCACCACGTCTCGAACGCCCTCGCCGCCGCCGCGGTGGCGATGGAGCTCGGGATGACCGTCGACGACACCGCGGCAGCCCTGGGCGAGGCGGGTGCGCTGTCCCGCTGGCGCATGGAGGTCGTCGACCGGGCCGATGGTGTCACCGTCGTCAACGACGCCTACAACGCGAACCCCGACTCGATGCGGGCCGCGCTGCGGGCGCTGGTCTCGATCGGCGGCCGCGGTCCGGAGCGCCGCCGCACCTGGGCGGTGCTCGGCGAGATGCGGGAGCTCGGCGAGGACAGCCTGGCCGAGCACGACGCCATCGGGCGGCTCGCCGTCCGGCTGGACGTCACCAAGCTGGTGGCGGTCGGCGGACGCGAGGCGGCCTGCATGGAACTCGGCGCGAGGAACGAAGGTTCGTGGGGTGAGGAGTCGGTGCTGGTGTCCGACGCGGACGCGGCGGTCGAGCTGCTGCGCAGTCAGCTGCGGCCGGGGGATGTGGTCCTGGTGAAGGCGTCCCGTTCGGTGGGGCTGGAGAAGGTGGCCGAGGCCCTCCTGGCGGACGGTGCTGCCCGATGATGAAGCAGATCCTCTTCTCCGGGATGATCGGCCTGATCCTCTCGCTGGTCGGCACGCCCGCCCTGATCAAGCTGCTCGCCCGGCAGGGCTACGGCCAGTACATCCGTGACGACGGCCCCAAGGCGCACCACAGCAAGAAGGGCACGCCCACCATGGGCGGCATCGCCTTCATCCTGGCGACCCTGATCGCGTACTTCGGCACGAAGGCGATAACGGGCGACACCCCGACCGCCTCCGGGCTGCTGGTGCTCTTCCTGACCACGGGCCTCGGCCTGGTCGGCTTCCTGGACGACTACATCAAGGTGGTCAAGCGCCGCTCGCTGGGCCTGCGGGCCAAGGCGAAGCTGGCCGGCCAGTCGATCGTCGGCCTGGTGTTCGCCATCCTGGCGCTGCAGTTCCACGACGACCGCGGGCTCAGCCCGGCCTCCCAGTCGCTGTCCTTCGTGCGCGACTTCAAGTGGGCGATCGGCCCGGTCCTGTTCGTCATCTTCGCCTACTTCATGATCGCCGCCACCTCCAACGGCGTGAACCTGACGGACGGCCTGGACGGCCTCGCCACCGGCGCCTCGGTGATGGCCTTCGGCGCCTACACCTTCATCGGCGTCTGGGAGTACACCCAGAGCTGCGCCTACTTCATCTCGGCCACCGGCGCCTGCTACGACGTCCGCGACCCACTGGACCTCGCGGTGGTGGCCGCCGCCCTGATGGGCTCCTGCTTCGGCTTCCTGTGGTGGAACACCTCGCCCGCCAAGATCTTCATGGGTGACACCGGCTCGCTCGCCCTCGGCGGCGCCCTGGCCGGTCTGGCGATCTGCTCCCGCACCGAGCTGCTGCTGATCCTGCTCGGCGGCCTCTTCATGATCATCACCCTGTCGGTGATCATCCAGGTCGGCTCCTTCCGGATGACCGGCAAGCGCGTCTTCAAGATGGCACCACTGCAACACCACTTCGAACTCAAGGGCTGGAGCGAGGTCCTGGTCGTGGTCCGCTTCTGGATCATCCAGGGCCTGTGCGTGGCCGTCGGCCTCGGCCTCTTCTACGCGGGATACCGGACCGGATGACGAATCCTGACTTCATGAACCTGCCCGTGGTGGTCGCCGGCCTCGGCGTCTCGGGCATCAGCGCCGCGCGCGTCCTGAACGGGCTCGGCGCGAGCGTCACCGTGGTGGACGGCGGCAGCGGCGAGGGCCTCAAGGCCCGCGCCGCCGAGCTGGAGGCGCTGGGCGTCACGGTGCGCCTGGGCGACGGCGCGAGCCTGCCCGAGGGCACCCGGCTGATCGTCACCTCGCCCGGCTGGGCGCCCGACAGCCCGCTGTTCGTCGCCGCCGAGGCGGCCGGCGTCCCGGTCTGGGGCGACGTCGAGCTGGCCTGGCGGCTGCGCAAGCCGCTGCCGGGCACCGGCGAGCCCGCCCCCTGGCTGGCCGTCACCGGCACCAACGGCAAGACCACCACCGTCCAGATGCTCGCCTCGATCCTCACGGCGGCCGGCAAGCGCACCGCCGCCGTCGGCAACGTCGGGGTCTCGGTGCTGGACGCGGTGCTCGCCGAGGAGCCGTACGACGTGCTCGCCGTCGAGCTCTCCAGCTACCAGCTGCACTGGGCGCCCTCGCTGCGCCCGTACTCGGCGGCGGTGCTCAACCTGGCACCCGACCACCTCGACTGGCACGGCTCCATGGAGGCGTACGCCGCCGACAAGGGCCGGATCTACGAGGGCAACGTGGTCGCCTGCGTGTACAACCTGGCCGACCCGGCCACCGAGGCGCTGGTCCGCGAGGCCGACGTCGAGGAGGGCTGCCGGGCGATCGGCTTCGGTCTCGGCGCGCCGAGCCCGTCGAACTTCGGCGTGGTGGACGGCCTGCTGGTGGACCGCGCCTTCGTCGAGGACCGGACCAAGAACGCGGCCGAGTTGGGCTCCGTCGAGGACGTCAACCCACCGGCCCCGCACAACATCGCCAACGCGCTTGCCGCGGCGGCGCTGGCCCGGGCCTACGGGGTCGAGCCGAAGGCCGTCCGGGAGGGCCTGCGGGCCTTCCGCCCGGACGCCCACCGGATCGCCGAGGTCGGCGTGGTCCGCGAGGTTGCGTACATCGACGACTCCAAGGCCACCAACACCCACGCCGCGGCCGCCTCGCTGGCCGCCTACCGGCCGATCGTCTGGATCGCCGGCGGCCTGGCCAAGGGCGCGACCTTCGACGACCTGGTCCAGGGCGCGGCCGAGCGGCTGCGCGCGGTCGTGCTGATCGGCCAGGACCGGGCGCTGATCCGCGAGGCGCTGGAGCGACACGCTCCGGATGTGCCGGTGATCGAGGCAGCCGAGGGCCAGACTGGCGCGGTGGCGATGACCGAGGTGGTTCGCACGGCCGCGTCGCTCGCCCGATCGGGTGACACGGTGCTGCTGGCCCCGGCCTGCGCCTCGATGGACATGTTCACCAACTACGGCGAGCGCGGCGACCTGTTCGCGGCGGCCGTCCGGGAGCTGGCGAACCTCGGGGAGTGAGCCGAAGGGCCGCGCCGGCCGTCCGGGACGGTCGAACCTCGGTGAGTGAGCCGAAGGGCCGCGCCGACGCCGAAAAGGTGGGCCCCTCCTGCCCGAAGGCGGGCAAGGAGGGCGAGCGAGGAGGCCCTGAGGAACGAGGGGCATCGGAGCGACGACCGTCGGCGTCGGGTCTGAGCGGCCCGGAGGCGAACGAGCCGCAATGAAAGGAAGCGGGGAGCGGTGGCGGGGCAGGGCAGGGCGGATTCCGGCGTTTCCAAGCAGGATGCCGCCGAGCCGTGGCGAGTGATCTCCGCCACCACGACCAAGTACAAGTCGGCCGGTCCGCTGGGCCGCCTGCAGGCCTTCCGGGCCCGCGTGCGGTACTGGCTGGACCGGCCGCTCACGCCGTACCTGCTGGTCGTCGGCACCACGCTGCTGCTGGTGGTGCTGGGTCTGATGATGGTCTTCTCGGCCTCGCAGATCCTGGCCCTGAACCAGCACCACACGGCGCAGTACTACTTTCTCAAGCAGCTGATCGCGGCCATCCTCGGCCTGGTCCTGCTGGTCGGCTTCGCCTCCGTCCCGGTGGCGGTGCTGCGGGTGATCGTCTATCCCGTGATGTTCGGGGTGATCGGCGCGCTCGCGCTGGTCGCCGTGCCCGGCATCGGGGTGCGGATCAACGGCAACCAGAACTGGCTGGACTTCGGGTTCTTCCAGTTCCAGCCCTCCGAGTTCGCCAAGCTCGCGCTGGTGCTCTGGGGCGCCGACCTGCTCGCCCGCAAGCAGAAGGCCGGCACCCTCACCTCGTGGAAGCACCTGCTGGTGCCGCTGGTGCCGGGCGCCCTGCTGCTGCTCGCGCTGATCATGATCGGCGGCGACATGGGCACCTCGATGATCCTGGTGGCCATGGTGTTCGCGCTGCTCTGGATGGTCGGCGCGCCGCTGCGGCTGTTCGTGGCCACCCTCGGGGTGGCGGTCGTGGTCTGCACCGCCCTGGTGATCACCGTCCCGCACCGGGCCGAGCGCCTGGGCTGCATCGGTGTCACCAAGCTCGACCCGGAGGGCGCCTGCTTCCAGGCCCTGCACGGGGTGTACTCGTTCGCGCTCGGCGGCGGCTTCGGCACCGGCCTCGGCGCGGGCGTGGAGAAGTGGGGCCAGCTGCCCGAGGCGCACACCGACTTCATCTTCGCCGCGACCGGCGAGGAACTGGGCCTGGTGGGGACGCTGTCGGTGATCGGTCTCTTCGCGGCACTAGGCTACGCGGGTATCCGTGTGGCCATCGGTACGAAGGACACCTTCGTCAGGTACGCCGCGGGAGCCGCCACCACCTGGATCATGGCGCAGGCCATGATCAACCTGGGGTCGGCGCTGGGACTGCTGCCCATCGCGGGCGTCCCGCTCCCGCTGTTCTCCTACGGCGGTTCCGCCATGCTGTCGGCCATGTCCGCGATCGGAGTGCTGCTGTGCCTGGCACGCAGCTCCTCGGGCGCGAAGGCGGCCCTGGCCGCCCGGAGCAAGAACTCCCGGATCAGGAAGCGACTGGCCCGGGTGCTGCCACGACGACGAACCACAGCGCGCCCGGCCCCCGGGCCGGCACGCAGGGAGCGGTGAATTTCGGTGCATGTCGTACTCGCCGGCGGGGGGACCGCCGGTCACATCGAGCCGGCCATGGCCCTCGCGGACGCCCTCCGCAGGCACGACCCGTCCATCGGGATCACCGCCCTGGGCACCGAGAAGGGTCTGGAGACCCGGCTGGTGCCCGAGCGCGGCTACCAGCTGGAGCTCATCCCGGCCGTCCCGCTGCCCCGCAAGCCCACCCCCGAGCTGATCACCGTCCCCGGCCGGCTGCGCGGCACCGTCCGGGCCGCCCAGGAGATCATCGAGCGGGTCAACGCCGACGCCGTGGTCGGCTTCGGCGGTTACGTCGCGATGCCCGCCTACCTGGCCGCCAAGCGGGCCGGCGTGCCGATCGTGGTGCACGAGGCCAACGCCCGCCCGGGCCTGGCGAACAAGATCGGTGCCCGCTACACCGACTTCGTCGCCGTCTCCACCCCGGACAGCAAGCTGCGCGACTCCCGGTACATCGGCATCCCGCTGCGCCGGACCATCGCCACCCTGGACCGCAACGCCACCCGGCCGGAGGCCCGCCAGTACTTCGGCCTCGACCAGCGGCTGCCCACCCTGCTGGTCTCCGGCGGCTCCCAGGGCGCGCGCCGGCTGAACGAGACGGTCACCGCGATCGCCCCGCGGCTCCAGCAGTACGGCGTGCAGATCCTGCACGCGGTCGGCCCGAAGAACGAGCTGCCGCAGGTCGCGGACGTCCCCGGGATGCCGCCGTACCGCCCGGTGCCGTACATCGACCGGATGGATCTCGCCTACGCGGCCGCCGACCTGATGCTCTGCCGGGCCGGCGCCATGACGGTGGCCGAGCTGGCCGCGGTGGGCCTGCCCGCCGCCTTCGTGCCGCTGCCGATCGGCAACGGCGAGCAGCGGCTGAACGCCCAGCCGATGGTCAAGGCCGGTGGCGGTCTGCTGGTGGACGACGCCGAGCTGACCGCGGACTGGGTGCTGCAGAACGTGCTGCCGGTGCTCACCGACCCCCAGCGGTTGTGGGACATGAGCCGGGCCGCGGCCGAGTTCGGCCGCAGGGACGCCGACGACCTGCTGGTCGGCATGGTGTACGAGGCGATCCAGGCACACCGGGGCGGCCGGCGCCGTGGCTGACGGTCGGCTCGCCGACCCTCTGGACGAGGAGCTGGAGGGGGAGGAGTCCGCTCCCCGCCTCCGGCTCTCCCGGCGGGGCATCGTGGTGCTGAGCGTGCTCGTCGCCGCGGTGCTGGGCGGGCTGGCCTGGCTGGTGTTCTACTCCCCGGTGCTGGACGTGCGCGATGTCGCCGTCCAGGGCACGAAGGACGAGAAGCTGACGTCGGACCAGGTCCGCGACGCGGTCGGCGGGCTGGCCGGCGGCCCGCTGGCCCGGGTGGACCTGGACGAGGTCAGGCACCGGGTGGAGGCGATCCCCCGGGTGGCCAAGGCCGAGGTGTGGCGGGGCTGGCCGCACACCCTGCAGGTCAAGGTGGTGCAGCGGACCGCCGCGGCCGCCGTCAAGGGGGAGGACGGCCAGTTCACCCAGGTGGATGCCACCGGCGTGAGCTTCGCCACCGAGGCGGCTCCGCCGGACGGCGTGCCGGTGGTGGAGCTGCGGCTCAGTCAGCAGGCGAAGGACGTGTCCGGGGTGATCTCCCGCGTCCAGCTGGTGCAGGGCGCGGTGGCGGTTGCCGCCGGCCTTCCGCCGGAGATCGCCAAGCGGGCCGGATCGGTCCTCGTACACTCCTACGACGACATCGAACTGCAGCTCAGCGGGGGTGCGACGGTGCGTTGGGGGAGCCCGGAGCAGAACGACCGCAAGGCCCGGGTACTGCAGGCGCTGATGGCCCAGAAGGGCGCCAACTTCGACGTGAGTGCGCCGGAGGCGCCGGCGGTCTCCGGATGATCCGCTAGATTCTGTGCCCGAGGGAGGGGTTGACGCCTCGAAGTGTCGGCCCGACCCTTGGTGGTCACCCCGGTTTCCATTGCCGGCCGATGATCACATAGGCTCAAAAGAAAAAGGGAAGCTCGGCGTGTTCGTTGAAACGCGTGCCCGGGGCCACCTAGTGTCCTGTGTCACCAGACTGTGTCCCTTGGAGATGTGACGGAGGCACAGGACTAACCCTAAAGGTCAAGTTTAGGGTTGGGGTCGGTGGTCGGCATTTCGGACATTCAGTCAGAAACCAGGCTCCCTACCCATCGACATCCGTCGGTACGGCCCCTCGCCCGGGCCGGGCCGACCCGGAATCTCGAGGCGAGAGGCCTTCGACGTGGCAGCACCGCAGAACTACCTCGCAGTCATCAAGGTCGTCGGTATCGGCGGCGGTGGTGTCAACGCCATCAACCGGATGATCGAGGTCGGTCTCAAGGGCGTCGAGTTCATCGCGATCAACACCGATGCGCAGGCCCTCCTCATGAGCGACGCCGACGTCAAGCTCGATGTGGGCCGTGAACTCACCCGGGGCCTCGGCGCCGGCGCCAACCCTGAGGTCGGCCGCAAGGCCGCCGAGGACCACCGCGAGGAGATCGAGGAGGTCCTCAAGGGGGCCGACATGGTCTTCGTGACCGCCGGTGAGGGCGGGGGCACGGGCACGGGCGGCGCGCCCGTCGTCGCCAACATCGCCCGCTCACTGGGCGCCCTGACCATCGGCGTGGTCACCCGCCCCTTCACCTTCGAGGGGCGTCGCCGGGCCAACCAGGCCGAGGACGGCATCGCCGCCCTGCGCGAAGAGGTCGACACCCTCATCGTGATCCCCAACGACCGACTGCTGTCCATCTCGGACCGCCAGGTCAGCGTGCTCGACGCGTTCCGCTCCGCGGACCAGGTCCTGCTCTCGGGTGTCCAGGGCATCACCGACCTGATCACCACCCCGGGTCTGATCAACCTCGACTTCGCCGACGTCAAGTCCGTCATGTCGGACGCCGGTTCGGCGCTCATGGGCATCGGCTCGGCCCGCGGCGAGGACCGCGCCAAGGCGGCCGCCGTGATGGCGATCTCCTCGCCGCTGCTGGAGGCCTCGATCGACGGCGCCCGCGGCGTGCTGCTGTCCATCTCGGGCGGCTCCGACCTCGGCCTGTTCGAGATCAACGAGTCGGCCCAGCTGGTCAGCGAGGCCGCCCACCCCGAGGCCAACATCATCTTCGGTGCGGTCATCGACGACGCGCTCGGCGACGAGGTGCGGGTCACCGTCATCGCGGCCGGCTTCGACGGCGGCCAGCCGCCGGCGATCGTCCGTGACCCGGTGGTCAAGTCCACCACCCCCGCCTCCCCGGCCACTCCGCCGGCCGCCCCGGAGCGTCCGGCCGGCCGTCCGTCCTACGGGAGCATCGGCTCGGTGACGTCCCGTTCGGAGGGGGAGGCCCCGGCCGCCCCGTCGCGTCCGGCCGAGACCCAGGCCACCACGACTGCGGCCGCCCCGGTGCCGCCGCAGGTGCAGCCGGTCCGGCAGCCGTTCGTGGAGAGCCCGGCCGAGGAGCTCGACGTCCCGGACTTCCTTAAGTGATCGATCACGCGGTACACGCGGGTGCTCACTTCGCCTTCACCGACAGGTGGGGCGGGGTGAGCACTTCGCCGTACGGGGAGCTCAACCTCGGCGGTGCCGTGGGGGACGACCCGGAGGCCGTCCGGGAGAACCGGGCGATCGCCGCCCGGGAGCTGGGGCTGAACCCGGCCGACGTGGTGTGGATGAACCAGGTGCACGGCGCCGAGGTCGCCGTGGTGACGGAGCGCCAGCCGCAGGGGGAGGCCCCCACGGTGGACGCGGTGGTCACCGACCGGCCGCTCGCGCTCGCGGTGCTGACCGCGGACTGCACCCCGGTGCTGCTGGCCGACCCGGTGGCGGGCGTGGTGGGCGCGGCCCACGCGGGCCGGCCCGGGCTGGCGGCCGGGGTGGTGCCCGCGGTCGTCAAGGCGATGGTCGAACTGGGGGCCGAGCCGGCGCGGATCACCGCTGCGACCGGCCCCGCGGTCTGCGGCCGCTGCTACGAGGTGCCGGCCCGGCTGCGCGCAGAGGTCGCCGAGGCGGTCCCGGCGGCCTTCGCCGAGACCTCCTGGGGCACCCCGGCCCTGGACGTGCCGGAGGGGGTCGCGGCCCAGCTGTCCGCGGTGGGGGTCACCGAGCTGGTGCGATCATCGGTCTGCACCCTCGAATCCGCCGATCACTTCTCCTATCGTCGCGAGCAGCGCACGGGCCGGCTCGCGAGCTATGTCTGGTTGGGCTCTGATCACTGATGACGAACGACATCTACGGACCGTTCCCGGGGGGTCCGGGCCCCTTCTTCCCGGACAAGAGCTGGCTGGAGGCCCTGACGGACGGTCAGCGGGCCCGGTTCGAGGAACTGGGGACCAACCTCGACGTGGTCGAGCGCCGGATCGTGGACGCCTGTGCGGCCGCCGGTCGCCCGCGCGAGGATGTCACCCTGATCGTCGTCACCAAGACGTACCCGGCCGAGGACACCGCGCTGCTGGCCGGACTGGGGGTGACGGACGTCGCGGAGAACCGCGACCAGGACGCCGCGCCCAAGGCGGAGCAGTGCAGAAACCTTCCTCTTGACTGGCACTTCGTCGGACAGCTGCAGACCAACAAGGTCCGCTCGGTCGTCGGGTACGCGAACCACGTGCACTCGGTGGACCGGCTGCGGCTGGTCGAGTCGCTCTCGGCGGCGGTGCTGAAGTCCGAGCGCCCGGAGCTGGGTTGCCTGGTGCAGGTGGCGCTGGACAAGGAGCACGGTGAGGGCGCGCACCGCGCCGGGGTCGCCCCGGAGGACGTCGCGGAACTCGCCGACGCGATCGCCGACACGCCCGGGCTGCGACTGGACGGTGTGATGACCGTCGCTCCGCTGGCCGGTCCACTGGCCGGCGACCCGGTGCGCTCCTTCGACCGGCTGGCGGAAATCGCAACCGCCGTACGGGCGGCCCATCCGGCTGCCACCATGGTCTCCGCAGGGATGAGCGGCGACCTTGAGCAGGCGATTGCCGCCGGGGCGACACATGTGCGCGTCGGAACGGCGGTACTCGGAGTGAGGTCACCCCTCGGGTAACGTCACCGGGTAAGTAGATCAGACTGCAGGACAAAATAGGACAGAATCTAGCAGCTCTCCGGAGCGCTAGCGAACCGTGGATCGCAGCTCCGCGGCCCCTACCCACGAACCCTGACGGCGCGTCGCCTTGACGGGCCGTCGTGGGCGGACTGCGGTATCCGCAGGCGGGGCCGTGGCCCGGCCGTCGAGTCGGAGCCGGTGGTCCGCACGGAGCGAGCCAAGCGAGCGACCATCGGAAGGTGCGCGTTTCGCGAAGCAGCCACCGAGCGTCAGCGAGGTGGCCATGAGCGGAGGAGACAGGAGCATGGCCGGCGCGATGCGCAAGATGGCGGTCTACCTCGGCCTCGTGGAGGACGAGACGTACGACGGCCAGGGGTACGACCCCGACGACGACTACGACGCGGACCCCGAGCCGATCCGTACCGGGCAGCGGACCGAGCGGACCGAGGACATTCCCCGACCGGCCGCCCCCGCAGCAGCACCCGCCTCGGTCTCCTCGATCGCCCCGCAACCGGTCCCGGCGGCGGTGCCGATCCGGCAGGAGACCCCGAGGATGGCCCCCGTGTCGTCCATCACACCCGAACGCCGCCACAATCTGGAGAAGAGCGCCCCGGTGATCATGCCCAAGGTAGTGAACGAACGAGAGCCCTACCGCATCACCACGCTGCACCCTCGGACCTACAACGAGGCCCGTACCATCGGGGAACAGTTCCGTGGCGGTACCCCCGTGATCATGAATCTGACCGAGATGGACGACACCGACGCGAAGCGGCTCGTAGACTTCGCCGCTGGACTCGTCTTCGGTCTGCACGGCAGTATCGAGCGCGTGACACAGAAGGTGTTCCTGCTGTCGCCTGCTAACGTCGATGTCACGGCGGAGGACAAGGCTCGGATCGCCGAGGGTGGGTTCTTCAACCAGAGCTGACCCGGCCACGACTTTACGTGTGGATCTGATCGACAGTGGTTGGCGACAGGTGACGAGCGGCAGGCCCTAGGGCCCTGGACCGGGGAGAGGGAAACGCGATGGACATCGTGTGGGCGGTGCTCTACTACGCCCTGACCGTCTTCCTGGTGTTCCTGCTCGTGCGACTGGTCATGGACTGGGTCTTCCAGTTCGCGCGTTCGTGGCGGCCCGGCAAGGCCATGGTCCTGGTCCTGGAGGCCACGTACACTGTCACGGATCCGCCGCTCAAGCTTCTTCGGCGGTTCATTCCGCCGTTGCGTTTCGGGGGCGTGGCGCTCGACCTGTCCTTCTTCGTACTGATGATCATTGTGTATGTCCTGATCTCGCTTGTGCACCCCTAGTCGTAGGTGAGCGATGCGACAGGATGCCGGTGTGCCGACGATCACGTTGAGGTGAAGAGATGCCATTGACCCCCGAGGACGTTCGGAACAAGCAGTTCACGACCGTCCGCCTGCGTGAAGGCTATGACGAGGACGAGGTCGATGCCTTCCTCGACGAGGTCGAGGCGGAGCTGACCCGCCTCCTCCGGGAGAACGAGGACCTGCGGGCCAAGCTGGCCGCCGCGACTCGCGCCGCCGCGCAGAACCAGGCCAACATGCGGAAGGAGCCGCCGCAGGACGCGCAGCGTCCCGCTGCTCCCGTCCCGGCCGCCATATCCGGCCCGCCGGTCCCCGGCCAGCAGGGCCCGGGTGGCCCGCAGCAGATGGGCCCCGGTGGTCCGCAGCAGATGGGCCCGGGTGGTCCCCAGCAGCAGCAGATGGGCAACCAGCCCCTCGGCCTGCCCTCCGGCGCCCCGCAGCTCCCGGCCGGTCCGGGTGTCCCCCAGCAGATGGGCGGCCCGCAGCAGCAGATGAACCAGACCATGGGCGGCCAGCAGCAGCTGGTCCAGCCGATGGGTGGTCAGATGCTCCAGCCCATGGGCGGTCCCGGTGGCCCGCAGCAGATGGGCAACCCGATGGGCCAGGGCATGGGCCAGCAGCAGATGCAGCCGATGGGCGGCCCCATGGGCGGTCCGCCGCAGCAGATGGGTGGCCCGATGGGCGGCCCGATGCAGCAGCAGGGCCCCGGCGGCGACAGTGCCGCCCGCGTGCTGGCGCTCGCCCAGCAGACCGCCGACCAGGCGATCTCCGAAGCCCGCTCCGAGGCCAACAAGATCGTCGGCGAGGCGCGCAGCCGGGCCGAGGGCCTGGAGCGCGACGCCCGTGCCAAGGCCGACGCCCTGGAGCGGGACGCGCAGGAGAAGCACCGCGTCGCGATGGGCTCGCTGGAGTCCGCGCGGGCCACGCTGGAGCGCAAGGTCGAGGACCTGCGGGCGTTCGAGCGTGAGTACCGGACGCGTCTGAAGTCGTACCTGGAGACCCAGCTGCGTCAGCTGGAGTCGCAGGCCGACGACTCGCTCGCCCCGCCGCGGATCCCCGCCACCGCGTCGCTGCCGCCGGCGGCCTCGTCGATGGCTCCGGCCGGTGCTGGTGCGATGACCTCCGGCGCACCGTCGTTCGGTGGGAACCAGCCTTCCTTCGGTGGCAGCTCGCCGTCGTTCGGTGGGCAGAGCTCCTTCGGCGGGAACCCGCCGGCGCCGAGCTTCGGCGGGCAGCTCGCCGGTGGCAACAGCGGGGCTCCGCAGATGCAGCCGGCCGGGATGACCCAGCCGATGGCGGCGGTCCGGCCGCAGCCGCCGCAGCCGATGCAGCAGGCTCCGGCGCCGATGCGGGGCTTCCTGATCGACGAGGACGGCGACAACTGAGGTTGTCGTAGCAGGGCTCTTCGAGGGCGTCCCCTTTCTGACCTTCGGGTCGGGGAGGGGACGCTCTTTTTGCGTCGGGGGTGGGAGGGGGGACGGGGAGGGCCGGATTGCGGGAGGGGCTTGAGGATGTGGGAGGGGGGGCTTGTGCTGTGCGAAGCTCCCCGTGCCCGTGCCCGTGCCCGTGCCCGTGTCGGGGCGCAGGGGCACGGGATGGGGAGGGCGCGCGGGCGTGCGGGGGTGCGGGGGAGGCGTGGGGGGCGGGGAGGGTGCCGGGAAGTGCCGAGGGTGGACAAAACGGAACCGCCGCCCGGCTCGGGAGCGGGGCGGCGGTTCGGGTGGGGTGGTCAGGCCTTGCGGAGTTGGAAGGCGAGGCCGAGGGATTCGTCGGTGAAGGTCTCGGAGGTCCAGTCAGCCGTGCCGGCGGCGAAGTCGGTGGCGAGGACCTCTTCGGCGACGAGGGGGCCGTGTTCGGCGATGGCCTCGGCGGTCTCCTCGGAGGTGGCGCGCCAGCGGAGGACGATGCGGTCGGCGACGTCCAGGCCGGAGTTCTTGCGGGCCTCCTGGATCTGGCGGATGGCGTCGCGGGCGATGCCGAGGCGCTTGAGCTCCGGGGTGATGGCCAGGTCGAGGGCGACGGTGGCGCCGGACTCGTTGGCGACGGCCCAGCCCTCGCGCGGGGTCTCGGTGATGATCACCTCATCGGGCGACAGGGTGATCGTCTCGCCGTCGAGCTCGACGCCGGTCACGCCGTCGGCGCGCAGTTCGGCGGCCAGGCGGGCGGCGTCGGTGGCGGCGACCGCCTTGGCGACGTCCTGCACGCCCTTACCGAAGCGCTTGCCCAGCGCGCGGAAGTTGGCCTTGGCGGTGGTGTCGACCAGCGAGCCACCGACCTCGGCGAGGGACTCCAGGGTGGTGACGTTGAGCTCCTCGGCGATCTGCGCGCGCAGGTCGGCGGGCAGCTCCTCCCAGCCCTGGGCGGCGACCAGCGCGCGGGACAGCGGCTGACGGGTCTTCACGCCGGACTCGGCGCGGGTGGCCCGGCCCAGCTCGACCAGGCGGCGGACCAGCGCCATGTGCCGGGAGAGCTCGGTGTCGATCAGGCTCTCGTCGGCCACCGGCCAGGAGGCCAGGTGCACCGAGGCCGGGGCGTCCGGGGTGACCGGGACGACCAGGTCCTGCCAGACCCGCTCGCTGATGAACGGGGTGAGCGGGGCCATCAGGCGGGTGACCGTCTCCAGCGCCTCGTGCAGCGTGGCGAGCGCGGCGGCGTCGCCCTGCCAGAAGCGGCGGCGGCCACGGCGGACGTACCAGTTGGAGAGGTCGTCGACGAAGCCGGAGAGCAGCTTGCCGGCGCGCTGGGTGTCGTACGCCTCGAAGGCCGCGTCGACCTCGCGGACCAGGGTGTTCAGCTCGGAGAGCACCCAGCGGTCCAGCTGCGGGCGGTCGGCCGGGGCCGGGTCGCCCGCCGAGGGGGCCCAGTCGGAGGTGCGGGCGTACAGGGCCTGGAAGGCGACGGTGTTCCAGTAGGTGAGGAGGGTCTTGCGGACCACCTCCTGGATGGTGCCGTGGCCGACCCGGCGGGCCGACCAGGGCGAGCCGCCGGCCGCCATGAACCAGCGCACGGCGTCGGCGCCGTGCTGGTCCATCAGTGGGATCGGCTGCAGGATGTTGCCCAGGTGCTTGGACATCTTGCGGCCGTCCTCGGCCAGGATGTGGCCCAGGCAGACGACGTTCTCGTAGCTGTTCTTGTCGAACACCAGGGTGCCGACCGCCATCAGCGTGTAGAACCAGCCGCGGGTCTGGTCGATCGCCTCGGAGATGAACTGCGCCGGGTAGCGCTTCTCGAACAGCTCCTTGTTCTGGTACGGGTAGCCGTACTGGGCGAAGGGCATCGAGCCCGAGTCGTACCAGGCGTCGATGACCTCGGGCACACGGGTGGCGGTGCCGCCGCAGTCGCGGCAGGCGAAGGTCACCTCGTCGATGAACGGGCGGTGCGGGTCGAGGCCGCTCTGGTCGGTGCCGGTGAGTCCGGTCAGCTCGGCCAGCGAGCCGACGCAGGTCAGGTGGCCCTCCTCGCAGCGCCAGATCGGCAGCGGGGTGCCCCAGTAGCGGTTGCGGCTGAGCGCCCAGTCGATGTTGTTGTTCAGCCAGTCGCCGAAGCGGCCGTGCTTGACCGTCTCCGGGAACCAGTTGGTGGCCTCGTTCTCGCGGATCAGCGCGTCCTTGACGGCGGTGGTCCGGATGTACCAGGACGGCTGCGCGTAGTAGAGCAGCGCGGTGTGGCAGCGCCAGCAGTGCGGGTAGCTGTGCTCGTACGGCACGTGGCGGAAGAGCAGGCCGCGCTCCTTCAGGTCCGCGACCAGGGCCTCGTCGGCCTTCTTGAAGAACTGGCCGCCGACCAGCGGGACCTCGGGGGCGAAGGTGCCGTCGGCGAGCACCGGGTTGACCACCGGCAGGCCGTACTTGCGGCAGGTCGCGAGGTCGTCCGCACCGAAGGCAGGGGACTGGTGGACGACACCGGTGCCGTCCTCGGTGGTGACGTAGTCGGCGTTGAGGACGAAGTGGGCGTTCTCGATCTCGACCAGCTCGAACGGGCGCTGGTAGTTCCAGTGCTCCATCTCGGCGCCGGTGAAGGACTCGCCGGTGGGCTCCCAGCCCTCGCCGAGGGCCTTGGCGAGCAGCGGCTCGGCGACGACCAGCTTCTCGTTGCCGTCGGTGGCCACCACGTAGGTGACCGTCGGGTTGACCGCGAGGGCGGTGTTGGAGACCAGGGTCCACGGGGTGGTGGTCCAGGCGAGCAGGGCCGCCTGGCCGGCCAGCGGGCCGCCGGTGAGCGGGAAGCGGACGTAGACCGAGGGGTCGACCACGGTCTCGTAGCCCTGGGCCAGCTCGTGGTCGGACAGGCCGGTGCCGCAGCGCGGGCACCAGGGGGCGACGCGGTGGTCCTGGACCAGCAGGCCCTTGTCGAAGATCTGCTTGAGCGACCACCAGACGGACTGGACGTAGGACGGGTCCATCGTCCGGTAGGCGTCGTCGAGGTCGACCCAGTACCCCATGCGGGTGGTCAGCTCGGCGAAGGCGTCGGTGTGGCGGGTCACCGACTCGCGGCACTTGGCGTTGAACTCGGCGATGCCGTACGCCTCGATGTCCTGCTTGCCGGAGAAGCCCAGCTCCTTCTCGACGGCCAGCTCGACCGGCAGTCCGTGGCAGTCCCAGCCGGCCTTGCGGGCGACGTGGTAGCCCTTCATCGTCCGGTAGCGCGGGAAGACGTCCTTGAAGACGCGGGCCTCGATGTGGTGGGCGCCAGGCATGCCGTTGGCGGTCGGCGGGCCCTCGTAGAACACCCACTCGGGGCGGCCCTCGGACTGCTCCAGGCTGCGCTGGAAGATCTTGTTGTCCTGCCAGAACGACAGGATCTGGTGCTCCAGGGCAGGCAGGTCCACCTGCGCCGGGACGGGGTTGTAGGAGCTGCTCATCGCGGGCGTCTACCTCCGGCGGATGCTGGGACTGGATCCTCCGGAGGGACGAGACGGCCAGGCCGCCCCGCGGTACCACCCTCCTTGGCCGCGATGCTGCGTTGCGGCCCTCTTGTTTGGGCTTGCTGCCGGGTCTAGTGGGCCGCCGCGGGCTGCGCGGTGGCCGTTCTTCCGGCGGCTCCGGGGTGATCTTCCCGTCGTGCACACCCCCGGGCTCGCACCGTCCCCGGGTCGCTGGTGGCTGCGTACGTCGGTACTCGTCCCATCTGCGCCTTGCAGGCCCAGTGTATCGGCCGGGCGAGTCGGTTTGTCCAAACCGTTTCCGCGGGGGTGGTTTCGGGCATGGACGGGCTGGTCGGCGGGGGTGGTTAGGCGGGGGTGTGGTGGGCACAAGTCTGTCAGCGCGCGGGGCGTGGCGGTTGGGGCGGCTGCCTGGGTGGGATCATCGCGAGGCGCCGGTATGTCATGTTGTGACCGGTTTTGATCGGGATTATCGTTCCGGCACTGGAAGCCGCCGGGAACCGGCGGCTCGATTCGTTCGTAGATGGGGTCGAAGCCATGGCTGAGAAGGCATCCGGCGCGGGTACCGCCACCAAGCGGGCACGCAAGGCCGTGGCGGCCGATCCAGGGGAGGGGACCGTGACCACTACCGCACCTCAGAACAGCACCGACATCGTCACCGCGCCGCGCGGAGCCGAATCCGTCGACCCGGCCACCCTGCCGGTCCGACCCGGCGAGGACCCGTGGACCTCGGCGGAGGTCCACGAGCTCCACGACGAGCTGATCAGCGACCTGGAGCGGCTGCGCGGCGAGATCGACGCCGCCGACGCCGCCATCGCGGGCCTGATGCGTGACTCCAACGACGGGGCCGGCGACGACCAGGTGGACGCCGGTACGAAGAACATCTCGCGGGAGAGCGAGCTGGCGCTCGCCAACAACGCCCGGGACAGCCTCGCCCAGACGGAGCGCGCCCTGGAGCGGCTCGAAGGCGTCGGCTTCGGCATCTGCGAATCCTGCGGCCAGGCCATCGGCAAGGCCCGGATGCAGGCCTTCCCCCGGGCGACGCTCTGCGTCCAGTGCAAGGCCAAGCAGGAACGCCGCTGAACCGCGCCGTCGCGGCGACGCGGGGGGTCGGGCTTGCCGTACGCTCGACCCCGTAACGTCGCCTGACGTGTCCGGAGCGGTTCCTCGACGGATTTCCAGGGCGGCATCGGCCCACCACCCTCCCCCACCTCCTGCCCGGGGGAGCTCCATCGGCAGCGGAGCGGATCATCAGTACGCAAGGTTCCCCCCAGACCCGGGACGACGCGGTCCCGTACCCCGCCGATGCCGTGGAGGTGGCCGTGGCCGATCCCACTGACCCCGCGGAGGCGGCCTCGACCGACGGCGGGACGGCGGTGGAGAAGCCCAAGGGCCGGCGGCGGGTCGGCGTGCTGCTGGTCGTCGCGGTGCTCGCCTTCCTGATCGACCTCGGCAGCAAGCTGCTGGTCGTCGCCAGGCTGGAGAACCACGCCGCGATCAAGGTGATCGGCGACGTCGTCACCCTCCAGGTGATCCGCAACTCCGGCGCGGCCTTCGGCATGGGGCAGGCGCTGACCGTCGTCTTCACGATGATCGCCTCGGCCGTCATCGTGGTGATCTGGCGGATCGCCCGCCGGCTGTACAGCCTCCCGTGGGCGATCGCGCTCGGGCTGCTGCTCGGCGGGGCGCTCGGGAACCTCACCGACCGGCTGTTCCGCGCGCCGGGCGTCTTCCGCGGGCACGTGGTGGACTTCATCTCCGTCCAGCACTTCGCGGTGTTCAACCTCGCCGACTCGGCGATCGTCTGCGGCGGGATCCTCGTGGTGCTGCTCTCCTTCAAGGGCAGCAACCCGGACGGGACCGTCCACCAGCAGACGGACAAGGGCGACAAGTAGGGACCTGCCCTCCCGGTCGCAACCGCCGGCGGGAGGGGCTGGGCCACGTTTCCGGCATACTCGTACGGGTGAGTACCGCAGCGCAGATCCGCAGCCTCCCCGTACCCGACGGCCTGGAGGGCGAGCGCCTCGACGCCGCCCTCGCCCGGATGTTCGGCTTCTCCCGGACCAAGGCCGCCGAGTTGGCCGCCGAGGGCAAGGTGACGCTCGACGGCGCCGTGGCCGGCAAGTCGGACCGGGTGACCGCCGGTTCCTGGCTGGAGGTCGAGATCCCCGCCCCCGCCGCCCCGGTGCAGATCGTGGCCGAGCCGGTCGACGGCATGCGGATCGTCCACGACGACGAGGACATCGTGCTGGTCGACAAGCCGGTCGGCGTCGCCGCGCACCCGAGCCCCGGCTGGTCCGGGCCCACCGTCATCGGCGGGCTCGCCGCGGCCGGCTACCGGATCTCCACCTCGGGTGCCGCCGAGCGGCAGGGCATCGTGCACCGGCTCGACGTCGGCACCTCGGGGCTGATGGTGGTCGCCAAGTCCGAGCGGGCGTACACCGACCTCAAGCGGCAGTTCCACGACCGGATCACCGAGAAGCGGTACCACACCCTGGTCCAGGGGCACCCGGACCCGATGAGCGGCACGGTGGACGCGCCGATCGGGCGGCACCCCAGCTCGGACTGGAAGTGGGCCGTGACGCGTGACGGCAAGGCGTCGATCACCCACTACGACCTGATCGAGGCGTACCGGGCGGCCTCGCTGCTCGCCATCAAGCTGGAGACCGGCCGCACCCACCAGATCCGCGTCCACATGTCCGCGCTGCGGCACCCCTGCGTCGGCGACCTGACGTACGGCGCCGACCCGACGCTGGCGAAGCGGCTCGGGCTGACCCGGCAGTGGCTGCACGCCGTCTCGCTCGGCTTCGAGCACCCGGCGGACGGGCAGTGGGTCGAGTTCAGCAGCGAGTACCCGGCGGACCTGCGGAAGGCGCTGGACATCATCGCGGCGGAGAGCTGACGTGCCGGTCTCGGTCCGGGTCGCCGAGGGGGAGGCGGACCTGGCGCTGGTGCGGGAGGTTCGGCGTGAGGTGTTCATCGTCGAGCAGAACGTGCCGGAGGAGCTGGAGTACGACGAGTACGACGGGACCTCGGTGCACCTGCTGGCCGTCGGGGCCGACGGGGCCGCGCTGGGGACCGGGCGGCTGATCTTCGGTGAGCACGCTCTGAAGCTGACCGGGGGCGTCGAGGGGCGGGTGCTGCTCGGGCGGCTCGCGGTGCTCGCCGCCGCGCGGGGGACCGGGCTCGGGGCCGAGCTGGTCCGGGCGATCGAGGCGGCGGGGCTTGAGCGCGGGGCCGTCGAGGTCGAGCTGCACGCGCAGGTGCAGGCGCTCGGGTTCTACGAGCGGCTGGGCTACGTGGCCGAGGGGCCGGTGTACGACGACGCGGGGATTCCGCATCGGACGATGACTCGGGTCCTGTAGGCGGCCGGGAGGCTCGTGCGGGCCCGGCCTCACGCTTCGCGCGGTTCCCCGCGCCCCTTTCGGGGCGCGGGGAACTTTGTTTTGGGGAAGGGCGAGAGGGGTGCGCGGAGTGTCAGCCGTCGGTGGTGCGCAGGCGCGGGAGGGCGTGGGGGTGGTGGTCGCGTAGGTGGGCGATGAGGTGTTCGCGGATGTCGAAGCGGAGTTGGGCGGCGTCGTCAGGGGTGCGGGCGGTCATGGTGGCGCGGACGACGATGGTGCTGGGGGTGGTGTCGGTGACGTTGAGGGCCCACTCGGTGCCGTCCCAGAGGGGGTGCTGCTCCAGCCGGGTGTGCAGGGCGGTGCGCAGCTCGTCGACCGGGGTGGTGTGGTCGAGGTGGAGCAGCACGGCGGCGAGCAGGCCGGGGTCGCGGCGGGTCCAGTTCTCGAAGGGCTTGTTGACGAAGTAGGAGACCGGGACGATCAGCCGGCGTTGGTCCCAGAGCCGGACCACCAGGTAGGAGAGGGTGATCTCCTCGACGGTGCCCTGCTGGCCGTCCACCACCACGGTGTCGCCGATCCGGACGGTGTCGCCGAAGGCGATCTGCAGGCCGGCGAAGAAGTTGCCCAGGGTGCTCTGGGCGGCGATGCCGGCCACGATGCCGATGATGCCGGCCGAGGCGAGCAGGCTGGCGCCGACAGTGCGCATGGCGGAGAAGGTCAGCAGCATCACGGCGGCGGTGACCACGACGATCACCGCGCTGACCACCCGGCGCAGCATGCTGATCTGGGTGTGCACCCGCTGCACCCGGGCCGGGTCGCCGGTGACCGTCTCGTAGCGGCTGAGCACGGCCTCCAGGACGGCGGCCACCACCCGGACGGTGAGCCAGCCGAGCGAGGCGAGCAGGAGCAGCAGGACCAGGTGGTGCGCGCCCTCGTCGTCCTTGAGGTGGAGGATCCGCTTGAGCGGGTCGGCGGCGAGCAGCAGGGCCGTGACGACGGTGAGCTGGAGCGGGATCCGGCAGCGGCGGAGCAGTGACCAGAGCGGGGCGTCGGGGTGGCCCGCGCTGATCCGTTGGAGGGCCTGGTCGACGATCCAGCCGATCGCCAGGGTGGCGGCGACGGTGGCGAGCAGGGTGATCAGCGGCCAGAACACGGGACCTTCTCGGAGTGGGGAGAGCCGGGTGAGCCGTACGATACCGTCGCGTACCTGACTGAACCGGGCGAAAAGGGGTGGTGGCTTTATCGGACGCCTACCCGGGCGGCGGATACGATCTGCCCCCATGGAGTTCGGTGGGGCATGGCGTCGCTGGCGCGGCCGCGGCAGGTCGGTGCGGCGCAGGATGCTGGCCGGGGCGGTGGCCCTGGTGGCGGTCGCCGGGGCCGGTACGGTGGCGGTGGCGTCGGGCGGCGAGCAGGCGGTCCACCAGGAGGATCGTTTCCTCAGCATGCCGGAGACCCCCGGCAGCACTCAGCAGGTCCAGCTGGACACCTCGTTCTTCACCACCGGCAGCAGCCCGCGGCCGGCGGTCCTGCTGGCGCACGGCTTCGGCGGCTCCAAGGACGGCGAGCGGGAGCGCGCCCAGCAGCTGGCCCGGCAGGGGTACGCGGTGCTGACCTGGTCGGCGCGCGGCTTCGGGAACTCGGGCGGGAAGATCGGGCTGAACGCGCCCGACCGCGAGGTCGAGGACGTCAAGCACCTGGTGGACTGGCTGGCCCAGCGGCCCGAGGTGAAGCTCGACGGGCCCGGTGACCCCCGGGTCGGCATCACCGGCGCCTCGTACGGCGGGGCGATCGCGCTGCTGGCCTCCGCGTACGACCACCGGATCGACGCCGTCGCCACCCAGATCACCTGGTGGAACCTGGCCGACGCGCTGTTCCCGCAGGGCGTGCAGGGCTCGGCCGCGGCGGACGGCGTGTTCAAGAAGCTGTGGGCCGGGATCTTCTTCACCACCGGCGCGGCTGGGGACCTCGGGCCCTCCGGCGGGGCGCCGCGCGGCGGGGCCGGGGCCAAGCCGCAGGCGGACGGACAGGTGGGCTGCGGGCGGTTCCTGGACTCGCTCTGCCAGATGTACGACCGGGTCGCCACCGCCGGGCACGCCGATCCGGAGGCCGTCGCGCTGCTGGAGAAGTCGAGCCCGTCCTCGGTGGCGACGCAGCTCAAGGTGCCCACCCTGGTGGTGCAGGGGCAGCAGGACTCGCTGTTCCCGCTGGACCAGGGGGACAAGATCGCGAAGGCCGTGGCGGCCAACGGCGCGCCGGTCTCGGTGGACTGGTTCGCGGGCGGGCACGACGGCGGGACGGACACCAGTGCCCGGGTGGACGACCGGGTGACCGCCTGGTTCGACCACTACTTGCGGGGGCGTGGCAACGACACCGGCCCGGCCTTCCGGGTGACCCGGACCGGGGGCGTGGACTCCACCGGCTTCCAGGCCGTGCTGCGCGGGGCCTCCGCCGACCGGTACCCGGGGCTGGGCGGGACCGGTACCCGCTCGATCGAGCTGGCGGGCGGGGAGAAGTCGATCGCCAACCCGCCCGGCGGGGCGCCGCCGGGGATCTCGACACTGCCGGGGATCGGCGCGCTGAGCCAGGCGGCCTCGCTCGGGGCCGGGCTGTCGCTGGACTTCCCGGGCCAGAACGCCGCCTTCGACTCGACGCCGCTGGACACGCCGCTGCACCTGACCGGGCAGCCGACCGTGCCGGTGACGGTGACGGCGGACCGGCCGGACGCGGTGCTGTTCGCGAAGCTGTACGACGTCGGGCCGGACGGCAAGTCGGTGCTGCCGCAGCAGCTCGTGGCCCCGCTGCGGGTGACCGGCGCAGACGCGGGCAAGACCGTGACCGTCCAGCTGCCCGCCGTGGACCACACCTTCCCGGCCGGGCACCGGGTGCGGCTGGTGCTGGCGTCCACCGACCTGGCGTACGCCTCGCCGGCCGAGCCGGCCACCTACCGGGTCGCGCCGGCCGGGGCGCTCACCGCGCCGACCGACGAGGAGCTGGTCACCGAGGCGGCGCCGCTGCCCGCGCGGACCTGGCTGCTGCCGGTGGCGGCCGTGCTGGTGGCCACCGCGCTGGTGCTGGTGCCCGTGCTGCGCCGACGGCGTTCGGCGGCCGCCGGGCCCGGGTTCGACCCGGAACTGGCCGGGGTGCCGTTGCAGATCAGCGGGCTGAGCAAGCGCTACAAGGGCGCGCAGGACCGGTACGCCGTACGGGACCTGAGCCTCCGGGTGGAGCAGGGCCAGGTGCTCGGCCTGCTCGGGCCGAACGGCGCGGGCAAGACCACCACGCTGCGGATGCTGATGGGCCTGATCCGGCCGGACGCCGGGGAGATCCGGATCTTCGGGCACCTGGTGCGGCCCGGGGCGCCGGTGCTCTCGCGGGTCGGGGCCTTCGTCGAGGGCGCGGGCTTCCTGCCGCACCTGACCGGCCGGGCCAACCTGCGCCTGTACTGGCAGGCCACCGGACGGCCGGAGGAGGACGCCCGCTTCGGCGAGGCGCTGGCGATCGCCGGGCTCGGCGAGGCGCTGGACCGCGCGGTGCGGACGTACTCGCAGGGCATGCGGCAGCGCCTGGCCATCGCGCAGGCGATGCTCGGGATGCCGGACCTGCTGATCCTGGACGAGCCGACCAACGGGCTGGACCCGCCGCAGATCCGCGAGATGCGCGAGGTGATGATCCGGTACGCGGCCGGCGGACGGACCGTCATCGTGTCCAGCCACCTGCTGGCCGAGGTCGAGCAGAGCTGCACGGACCTGGTGGTGATGGACCACGGGCAGCTGGTGACGGCCGGGCCGGTCGGGGAGATCGTCGGCGCCGGTGAGCTGCTGATGATCGGTGTCGCCGACTCCTGCGACCCGGAGTCGGTGGTCGCCAAGGTCGGCGCGCTGGCCGGGGTCGGTTCGGCGGAGGCCGTCGAAGGCGGGCTGCTGGTCCGGCTGGACGGGCTCGCGGCGAGCGAGCTGCTGGCGGAGCTGGTGCGGCTGGGGGTGCCGGTGGAGAGCGCCGGACCGCAGCGGCGCCTGGAGGACGCGTTCCTGTCGTTGATCGGAGGTGCGGCGTGAGCGCCGTCTCGACGGACCATGCCGAGGGGTACCGGGCGAGCCGGACCCTGCCGCTGCGGGTGGAGGCGGTGCGGCAGCTGCGCCGGCGACGCACGCTGGTGATCGGCGGGGTGCTGGCGGCCATGCCGTTCGTCATCCTGGCCGCGTTCCAGATCGGTGGCACCCCGGGGCGTCCGGACCGGACCACCTTCATCGATCTGGCCACCGCCTCCGGGGCCAACTTCGCCGTCACCATGCTGTTCGTGGGCACCGGCTTCATGCTGGTGATCCCGGTCGCGCTGTTCTGCGGGGACACGGTGGCCTCGGAGGCCAGCTGGTCCTCGCTGCGCTACCTGCTGGCCGCGCCGGTGCCCAGGGCCCGGCTGCTGGCCCGCAAGTTCGCGGTCGGGCTGGCGTTCTCGGCGGCGGCGGTGGTGATGCTGCCCGCGATCGGGCTGGCCGTCGGCACCGCCGCGTACGGCTGGGGCGACCTGAAGCTGCCCGCCGGGGCGAGTCTGCCGGCCGGGCAGGCGCTGCCCCGGATCGCGCTCGCGGTGGCGTTCGTGTTCCTGAGCGAGCTGGTGATCGCCGCGCTGGCCTTCTGGCTGTCGACGGCGACGGACGCGCCGCTGGGGGCGGTCGGCGGGGCGGTGTTCATCTCGATCATCACCGGGGTGCTGGACGCCGTCACCGCGCTCGGCGACCTGCGGGAATGGCTGCCGGCGCACTGGCAGTACGCGTGGGCGGACGCCCTGCAGCCGCAGTTGGAGTGGGGCGGCATGCTGCAGGGCGTCTCGCTGTCGCTCTCGTACGCGGTGGTGCTGCTGGCGCTGGCGTTCCGCGGGTTCGCGCGCAAGGACGTGGTGTCGTAACGCCGACTACGGCAACTGGATCGGGGTGGGCAGCAGGGCCCGGGCGGGCACCGGGTGCCAGCGGCCGTCCTCCCCGACCCGGCCGAAGGCCTGGTCGCCGAAGTGGAACGCGAAGCCGTAGGTGTGCGGCTTGCGCAGCTCGGCCAGCAGGGTCCGGCGGGCCTTCAGCACCTTGTCGACGTTGGTGTCCGGTCCGGACGGCCACTCGGGGTGGGCCACCTGGGCCGGGGTGTGGAAGGCGTCGCCGAACACCAGGATCCGCCGCCCGCCGCCGGTCGAGACGACGAAGGTGGTGTGGCCGGGGCTGTGGCCGGGGGTGATCAGCGCGGTGACGCCGGGCCACACCTGGGCGCCGTCGTCGAAGCGGCGCAGCACCTTCGACATCGGCACCATGAAGCTGTCCCAGGACGGCGCCCCGACCTTGACCTGGTGCTCCCAGAACGGCTCCCACTCGGCCCCGGCCACCAGGTAGCCGGCGCGCGGAAACGCCTTGCGCGGCGCCCGGCCCGGCGCGGTGACGAAGCCCATGCCGGTGTGGTCGGTGTGCAGGTGGGTGAAGGCGACGGTGTCGATGGTCTCCGGCCGCACCCGCAGCGCCCGGAGGGTGCGCAGCAGTGCCCCGCCGCGGGAGACACCGAGCGACGGCGGGAGCATGTTGGCGCCGAGGCCCACGTCGATCAGCAGCCGGCGGTGGCCCCGCTCGACCAGGACGCCGCCCGCCGAGGTGGCGATCCGGCCGGAGGGCGCCACCTCCTCGGGGTGCTCCGCCCAGTAGGAGGAGGGGACGGCGGGCAGGAAGCCGGTGCGGTCCAACTCCATGGCGGCGTCGACGACATAGGTCAGCCGGACGTCGCCCAGGGTGAAGGTGCGGACGGCGGACTGGTCGCCGAGCGAGCCGATCCGGTCGGAGGGCTGTGACGGCTTCCGGGGCTGGGCTTCTGCCCGGGTCCGGGCTTCTTCCCGGGCCGGCGTCCGCTCCCGGGCCTCGGCCTGGGGGAGTCCGCCGGCGAGCGGGACGGCCAGGGCCGCGCCGGCGACGACGGCGCTGCGCAGCACGCCGCGCCGGGAGGGGGCGCCTGGGTGTTCGGGGGGCTCTGTCATGGCTGGGCCTTCTTGTGTGGGAGGGGCCTTCGTGGGGAGTACGTGGGGGGTGGCTTCGTGGGGCCGGCTTCGTGGGGGTGGGGATCAGCCGGTGTTGCGCAGGCCGGCGGCGACCCCGTTGACGGTCAGCAGCAGGGCCCGGCAGAGCGTGCGGTCCGGCTCCTCGCCCGCGGCGGCCGCGTCCCGTTGGCGCTTGAGCAGGGAGACCTGGAGGTAGGAGATCGGGTCGAGGTAGGCATCGCGGATCTCGAAGGTCTGCTTCAACACCGGTTGGGCGTCCAGGAGTTCGCTTTCACCGGTGATCCGCAGCAGCTCGCTGACGGTCAGGTCGTGCTCGGCCTCGATCGCCGCGAAGACGTGCTGGAGCTCGGCGGGCACCAGCGTCTCCACGTAGTGCCGGGCGATCCGCAGGTCCGTCTTGGCCAGTGTCATCTCCACGTTGGAGACGAAGTTGCGGAAGAAGTGCCACTGTTCGTGCATCTCCTCCAGGACACCGCCGAGACCCGCCTCGCGCAGCGCCTTCAGCCCGGAGCCGACGCCGTACCAGCCCGGCACGATCTGCCGGGACTGGGTCCAGCCGAACACCCAGGGGATGGCCCGCAGGCCGTCCAGGCCGGCGCCGGAGTCCGGGCGGCGCGAGGGCCGCGAACCCAGGTGCAGGTCGGCGAGCTGGTCGACCGGGGTGGAGGCCAGGAAGTAGGCGGGCAGGTCCGGGTCGTCCACCAGCGCGCGGTAGGCCGCGTGCGCGGCGTCGGAGACCACGTCCATCGCGGCGTCCCAGCGGGCCAGTTCCTCGGGGGCCTGGCGCGGGGCGGTGTGCAGCGCGGAGGCCTGCAGCGTGGCGGCGACCGTCAGCTCCAGGTTCTCCCGGGCCAGCGACGGCACCAGGTACTTGTCGCTGATCACCTCGCCCTGCTCGGTGACCTTGATCTCGCCCTCCAGGGTGCCCCAGGGCTGGGCGAGGATCGCGTCGTGCGAGGGGCCGCCGCCGCGGCCGACGGTGCCGCCGCGGCCGTGGAAGAGGCGCAGCCGCACCCCGTAGCGGTGGGCGACGTCGCGCAGCCGGCGCTGGGCCCGGTGGATCTCCCACTGGGAGGTGGTGATACCGCCGAACTTCGAGGAGTCGGAGTAGCCGAGCATGACCTCCTGGACGTCCCCGCGCAGGGCGACCAGCGCCCGGTAGGACGGGTCGGAGAGCATGTCCTCCAGGATCGTGTCGGCGGCCTTCAGCTCGTCGGTGGTCTCCAGCAGCGGCACGATGCCGATCTTGGCGATGCCGGCGTGCAGGTCGACCAGGCCGGCCTCGCGGGCCAGCACGGTCGCGGCGAAGACGTCGTCGGCGCCCTGGCACATCGAGATGATGTACGACTCGATGACCTCGGGCCCGAAGGAGTCCAGGGCCCGGCGGACGGTGTGGAAGACCCCGAGGGTCTTCTCCCCGGCCCGGTCCAGCTGCGCCGGGCCGAGCAGCCGGCGGGAGGTGAGCTCCTTGGCGAGCAGCCGCTGCCGGTAGTCGCGGGGCATGTCGGCGTAGCGCCAGGACTCCTCGTCGAGCCGGTCGAAGAGCTGGCCGAGGGCGTGGTGGTGGGCGTCGGCGTGCTCGCGCACGTCCATGGTGGCCAGTTGCAGGCCGAAGGCGGCGAGGGTGCGGATCGTACGGTCCAGCCGGCCCTCGGCGAACAGGCCGCCGCGGTGCTCGCGCAGCGAGGTCTGCACCAGGGTGAGGTCGCGCAGCAGTTCGGCGGTGCCGAGGTAGTCGCGGCCCTCCTCGTGCCTGCCGCCCTCGGCGAGCCGGTGCTTGGTGTTCACCAGCTTCTGGCGGATCGCGGTGACCTTGAGACGGTACGGCTCCTCGGAGTTGAGCCGCTTGTAGCGGGGGCTGATCTCGGGCAGGCGGGCCAGGTCGTGCTCCAGCGAGCCGAGCAGCTCGTCGGTGGCGCCGGTGTAGCGGATGGAGTTGGAGAGCAGGCCGCGCAGCTCGTCGACCATCGCCAGGGCGTCGTTGATGCCGTGCTCGTGCTGGAGGATCAGGACGTCCCAGGTGACCTCCGGGGTGACGTTGGGGTTGCCGTCGCGGTCGCCGCCGATCCAGGTGCCGAAGGTCAGCGGCCGGGTGCCGTCGGGCAGTCGGACGCCGACCCGCTCCAGCTCGGCGGCGAGGTCCTCCAGGACGTCGCCGACCGCGTTGGCGTGCAGCTCGTCCAGGTAGTAGACGGCGTTGCGGGCCTCGTCGGTGGGCTCGGGGCGGACCACCCGCAGCTCGTCGGTCTGCCACATCAGGTCGATGGTCTCGGCGAGCCGCGCGTCGTGGCGGCGGCGGTCCGCCTCGGGGACCGGGGTCTCCAGCAGTTCGGCGATCCGGCGCAGCTTGGTGAGGACCGAGCGGCGGGCCGCCTCCGTGGGGTGGGCGGTGAAGACCGGGCGGACGTTCAGGTGCTCGACCGCCCGGGTCAGGGCCTCCGGCGCCTCCCTCGCCGCCTGCTGGACGACGCGGGCGAGGGCGGCGCCGGCCCGTTCCCGGACGGCGCGCAGTTCGCGGCCGCGGTGCACCTGTTCGGCGACGTTGGCCAGGTGGAAGTAGGTGGCGAGGGCGCGGACCAGGTTGGCCGCGGTCGCCGGCCCGATGCCGCGCAGCAGTTCGGCGGTGGCCTCTCCGTCGGTGCGGCTGAGCAGGCGGACCTGCTCGACCAGGCCGAGCAGCTCGGGGCCCTCCTGACGGACCAGGGTCTCGTCGAGCAGGTCCGCGAGGTGTCGGAGGTCCGCGTGCAGCGCGGCATGGTCGGTACGGGCGTTCATCTGATACCTCCGTGGATACCTCCGGCTTCAGCCGGAGGAGGATGTCAAGACTGCTCCTGATCGGGGAGTGTTGAAGGTCCGTTCAAGGCGTCAGGAGGTTCACCGGGTTGGCCCAGGTGATGGCCCGGATCTCCCGGTTCGTCAGGCCGGCGGCCCGGAACCACTGCGTGCTCAGGTCCAGCCATTCCTTCACGTCCGGTTGGTCGGGCTGTCCGAGGTCGGAGCTGAACAGCACCCGGGGGTGGGCGTGCACCAGCTCGCTCAGGTGCCCGGCGTCGCGGTGTCCCAGCAACAGGGTCAGCGCGGTGATCTCGACGTACAGGCCGGGCACCTGGGACAGGTCGGTCAGGTTGTCGGGGGTGAAGCCCGACATGGGGTGGGTCGCGTGGGTGAGGAGCAGCCGGGGCAGTTCGAGCCGCACCGCCTCGTCCACGATGCGCAGCGCCGACTCCCGGTCGCTGTGCCCGGTGGCCACCGCGACCGGCAGGTCGCGGGCCGCCCGGAGCACCTCGCGCACGTCCCGGCGCAGCCGGCCGTCGTCGTCGAGGACCGGGCGGGTCCGCCACTGTTCGGGGTCGAGCAGGGGGTGGAACGGGGTGCGGCGCAGCGGTGAGCAGTGGGTGTGGCCGACCAGGGTGGGCAGGTGGACGACCAGGCGGGCCGGGCTGTCCGGGCCGTGGGCGTAGACCGCCTGTTCTACGGCCCGGGGCCGGACGCCGCCGGCCAGCTCGTTGAGGACGAGGGTGCCGGAGACCGGCAGCCCCTCCTGGCGGGCCTCCCAGGCGCGCGCGGCGGTGGAGCTGAGGTGGCTCTTGAGCACCACCCACCCGCCGACGTCCTGGTAGGCCCGGCCCGCGCCGAGGGAGGTGAGGCGGCGGCGGTAGAGGTCGGGGCCGGCGTGGTAGTGGAGGTCCACCACCACGCTCCCCGCCGGGTCACGCATGGGACTGCTGGGCGCCGCCGTCGTCCCAGGGCTTGGCGTAGCCGTACCGGCGGCGGGCCTCGTCGAGCCGCAGGCCGGCGTCGACGGCCTCGGCGATGGCGCTCTCGGTCCGCTCGACGCGCTCGGCCCGCTCGGCGACCTCGGCGGCGTGTTCGGCGGGGACCACCAGGGCGCCGTTGTCGTCGGCGACGACGATGTCGCCGGGCCGTACGGTGACCGCGCCGATGACGACGTCCCGGCCGGTGGCGGCGAGTTCCACCCGGTTCTTTCCGCTGACCATGGTGGCGCCGGTGCTGAACAGCGGGTACCCGGCGGCGCGGATCTCGGCGATGTCGCGGGCCGAGCCGTGCAGGGCGGTGCCGCGCACGCCGCGGCGCTGGGCCAGCTTGGTCAGCAGCGAGCCCCAGTTGGTGCAGCTGGTGTCGCCGGCGTTGTCGACCACCACGAAGGAGCCCTCGGGCACGTCGTCCAGGTAGTTGGCGGCGTTGCGGAAGCCCTCCGCGGTGCTGTCGACGGGCTGGTAGGTGACGGTGAAGGCGCGGCCGGCGGCGCGGGCGCCGGGCACCCGGGGTGCGATGCCGGCCAGCACGCCGCCGACGCCGAGGCTGTCCAGCGCGTCGGAGACGGAGGCGGTGTCGAGGCGGGCGAGCCGGTCCACCACGTTCTCGGGGGACTCGGGGGACTCGTCCGCGGTGAGCTCCTCGGCGACCGCCAGGGCGACCTCGCGGGTGCCGCTGGTGCCGCCCATGTCGTACGTGACGGTGGTGCGCCGCTTGGCGACCGCCCGGACGGCGGCCCGGAGTTCGCCGCCGGGGACGGGCAGGCCCAGGTGGTCGAGCATCTGGGCCACGGTGAGCACCATCGCCATCGGGTTGGCGCGGTTCTGCCCGGCCATGCCGGGGGCGCTGCCGTGCACCGGCTCGAAGTAGCTGCCGTGGTCGCCGATGTTGCCGCTGGGGGCGAGGCCGAGGCCGCCCATGACGCCGGCGCCGAGGTCGGAGAGGATGTCGCCGAACATGTTCTCGGCGACCAGCACGCCGAAGCGCTCGGGCCGGCGGACCAGCCACAGGGCGATCGCGTCGACGTTGAGGATCTCGGTCTCGATCTCCGGGTACTCGCCGGCGATCAGTTCCAGGCGCTCGCGCAGGTGGTTGCTGCTGTGGCGCAGCACGTTGGGCTTGTCGACCAGGGTGAGCCGGTCGTAGCCGTGCGAGCGGGCGTACTCGAAGCCGTGGCGCAGCAGCCGGTCCATGCCGAACCGGGTCTGCAGCCGCAGTGTGACGCTGCTCGAATCCGGGCCGGAGGCCTGGGCGTTGGGGTGGTCGCGGACCACGTTCCAGAGCGCGTCGTCCAGGCCGTGGAAGTCGTAGCCGGCGTACAGGCCCTCGGTGTTCTCGCGGATCACCGTGAAGTCGAAGCGGCCGTCGACCAGGTCGATGACCGGGCGGATGTTGGCGTACAGGCTCAGCCGCTGGCGCAGCTGGATGACCGGGGAGACGAAGGTGCGCCCGGTGCCGCGCAGTTCGGCGGGCAGTTCGGCCTCGGCCTCGCGCAGCGGCTTGCTGGTGATGGCGCCGAGCAGGCAGGTGTCGGTCTCCTCCAGCAGCTTCCAGGTCCGCTGGGGGACCGGGTTGCCCTCCTGGCGCCAGCACTCCCAGCCGATCTCGCCGAAGCGCAGGTCGAGTTGGAGGCCGAGCTTGTCCACGACGTCGAGGGCCGCGGAGGTGACTTCCGGTCCGATGCCGTCGCCGGGGAGTACCGCGACGCTCTTCATGTGCTGAGTCCCTTCTCCTGCAGGAAGGTGCCGACCAGGGCGGACACCTCTGCGGTGCGTTCGAAGTGGGGGCGCATGCCGGCCCCCGGGATGACGTGCACCCGGTGGTGGTCGGCCGCCGCGGTGTGGCGGTGGCCGACCAGCTGGGAGTGACCGCCGACGATCTGCAGCAGCGGGCCGGGGTGGGCGCGCACCGCGTCGGTCAGGTCGATGCCGCACAGCATCCGCATCCCGGCGGCGAGGCGGCGCCCGGCCTCCGGGTCGTGCGGTTCGGGGGTGTCGGCCCCCGGTTCGAATCGGCGGTCGTGCGGCTGGACGCGCCGGTTGAGCAGGGCCAGGGCCTCGCCGGAGCGGCCGCTGGCGGCCAGGTCGGCGATCTCGGTGAGCCTGGCCTCCAGGACGGTGGAGCTGCGGGCCGGGCCCGAGACGAGCAGCGCCGCGGTGTGCGGGGCGAGGTGGGGGAGCAGGGCCTGGGCCACCGCTCCGCCGAGGGCGTTCCCGCAGAGCAGGTCCACCGGGCCGTACTGGGGGAGGAGCTGACGCCAGCGGTCGGCGAGCGCGGCCAGCGAGTCGATCTCCTCGCCCCAGGCGGAGAGGGTGTCCACCACCGTCACCCGCAGGCCGGCCTCGGCCAGCGCCCGGGTGACGGGGGTGAAGAAGGCTCCGCCGTCCCAGCGGGGGGTGACGGGGGCGAGGACGAGGGCGTGTGCCGCGCCGGCGGCGGTCTCCGGTCCGAAGACCGCCGCCGGCACAGTGCGTCCGGTGGTGGTCACCGGACGGTGGCGAGGGTGCGCGCGGTGGCGATGCCCTCGTGGTGGCTGCCGCCCACCACGTCCTTGCGGTGCTCGACCGGCAGGTCGTAGCGGCCCAGGACCAGGTCCGGCAGCGGGAGGGAGGGGGTGCCCTCCGGGACGGTGGCGAGCAGCAGCTCCGCCAGCTCCAGGGCGTGGCCCAGGTGGAGGCGGGCGGAGGCCTCGGCGTCGGTGCGGTCGAGGTGCGCCAGCCACTGCTCGGCGATCAGGTTGCCCGGGCCCTTGCCCATGCCCTGGATCGAGGAGTCCATCCAGGTGGCGCCGGCGGCGACCGCGCTGATCGCGTTGGACAGGGCGAGGCCCAGGTTGTTGTGGGCGTGCAGGCCGACCGGGCCGCCGGTGACCGACTTGGTCAGGGTGGTGAGGTCGGTGGTGTCCACCGGGGAGAGGCTGCCGTTGGAGTCGGCCAGGTAGACGAACTCCGCGCCGGCGTCGGTGGCGGCGGTGGCCACCTCGACGACGCCGCGGCCCGACCACTGGCTTATTCGGGCGAAGTTGACGCCGACGGTGTACCCGATCTCCTTGGCCTGGCGGATGTACTCCAGGCCCTTCTCGTAGCCCTTGGACGGCAGGATGATGCGGACCAGGCGGGCGCCGGCGGCGTACATCGCGGGCAGGTCCTGCTCGGTGATGTTCTTCGGGTGCAGGATCATCGCGACCCGGTCCGGGCCGACCTCCCGGGCGACGGCGGCGATGAACTCGTCGTCGCCGCGGCCGGTGAGCCCGAGGTTCGGGATCGGCACCAGCGAGCCCTTGCGGTAGGCGATCTCGACCCAGTCGAAGCCCGCCTCGACGCTGAGCTTGGCGTGCCTCAGCGCGTATTCCAGGGGGAAGTTGAAGCCGTTGCGGTAACCGCCGTCACGGAGGGTGACGTCGATGTTGACGATGCTCACGGTTCCTCCAGGTGCAGTGGATTGGGGGGTGGATCAGGCCTGCTGGGCGGCGGCGTGGTGCGCGGCGAGCCGGCCGAAGATCAGCGAGCGCAGGACCGAGGTCGCCGGCGGGTAGGCGTGGTAGAAGAGGCCGGTGGCCTCGCCCGCCGCGTACAGGCCGGGGATGGCGGTGCCGGAGGGGGTGACGACCCGGCCGTCCATGTCGGTGCGGATGCCGCCGTAGGTGAAGCAGATGGCGGAGGTCACCGGGACGCCGATGAACGGCGCGGTGTCCAGCGGGGTGGCCCAGTTGGACTTCTTCGGCTCGATGCCGACGGTGGCCTTGCCGTCCATCCGGGTCGGGTCGAACTCGCCGGGGCCGACGGCCGCGTTGAACTCGGCGACGGTCTTCTCCAGCGTCTCGGCGTCGATGCCGAGCTTGCCGGCCAGCTCCTCCAGGCTGTCGGCCTGCTCCGGCGGCACGTCGCTGAGCAGCGAGGTCATGATGCCGGGGATGGCCAGCGTCTTGGCGTCGGCGATCCAGTACGCCTCCTGGTCCTGGTTCTTCCAGATCTCGTAGCCGACGTGCTCGAAGGTGTTGTCCCAGGTGTCGCGGCCCTCGTCGAAGAAGCGCTCCATCTTGCGGTTGACGAAGATGCCGGTGGCGAAGCCGTACAGGACCGAGTCGGCCTTGTTGGTACGGGTGTCGACGGGCTCGGCGTGGATGCCGTCGAACTGGCCGGCGGTGTCGGCGCCCAGCTCCAGGGCCATCCGCAGCGCGTCGCCGCGGTTGTTGGTGATGCCGGGGGCGATCAGCGGCAGGTCGCAGGCCTTCTCGCCGACGTAGCGGGTGAGCATCTCCGGGTTGCCCTGGAAGCCGCCGCAGGCCAGCACGACGGCGCGGCCGGTGAGCCGCTGGGTGCGGCCGTCGGCGCCGCGGACCAGGACGCCGTCGACGGTGCCGTCCTCGGTGGTGGTCAGGCGCAGCGCCTCGGTCCGGTAACGGATGTCCACGCGCGGGTCGTTCTCCAGGGCGGAGCCCAGGTGCTCGACGATCGAGGCGCCACCGCCGCGGGGGCTGGCCGGCTTGGCCATGGACGGCTGGCCGGCGGCGAAGGTGTGCGGCAGCGGGAAGTGCTCGAAGGCGATCTCGACGCCGTGCTTCTCGACGAACTCCAGGGTCTGCTTGGTCTCGCGCTCGACGGTGCGGCAGTACTCGATGTCGGCGAGGCCGCCGGAGACCCGGCTGACGTGCTCGGCCCAGTCGGTGTCCAGCTGCTTGTCCTCGTTGATCCGCAGGAACGCGCCGGTCCAGCGGGTGGCGCCGCCGCGCTCCTCCTCGCTGGAGCGCTCCAGGATCGCGATCTTCGCCGGGGTCTCGCGGCCCTCGGTGGCCTCGGCGTAGGTCAGCGCGGCGGACAGGCCGGCGGCGCCGAAGCCGATCACGATGAGGTCGTACTGGGCCTGGGTGTTCGCGTCGGGCATGTGCTTCTCCTCCAAGTGGGGTGGAAGGCAATGGGTTTGCTGAAGGGGTTCCTGCGGGGGCCTCGCGAGTCGCCTGAGGGTTCGCTCGGGGCTCTCGCGGGCTGGTACGGGGTCAGCGGTTGGGGGTGATGACCCGGCTGGTGCGGTAGAGCCGGAACTTGGCGCCGGTGGTGGTCTCGGCGAAGGCCTGGTAGCGCCGCATGAACTCCGGGTCCTGGAAGATCGCGTCGAACTCCGCCTGGCTCGACCAGGCCGCGAAGTTGACCATGGCGTCGCCGTCGACGCTGGTCAGCAGGCGGGAGCCGCGGAAGCCGTCGGCGGTGGCGGCGACGTGGTCGACGGCCGAGGCGAGCGCGTCCACGCTGGCGGCCGCGTCGTCGGTGGTGGCCACGTTGATCAGCAGGACGCCGTCGTCCTGCACCGGGGAGGTGATCACGCCGGGGCTCGCGTTGCGGCCCTCGAAGGAGAGCTGGGCGTAGGAGGCGATGCCCAGCTTGTGCCAGGGGTCGCTCTCGATGAGCTCGCGCACCTGGATGTCGTCGAGGTCGGCGGTGATGATGACGGCGCCGCCGTCGGGGCGGGGGCCGCTGAGCAGGATGCGGCCCTGGTCGCCGTGCTCGCGCAGCCAGGCCTTGTGCTCGGCCATGTGGGCGAGGACGGTCTCACGCGGGGTCAGGTACGTGAGGGTCAGTACGTGGATCAACGGGTTCTCCGGGTTGTGTGGATGGATCTGGTGGTCGGGGGTGTGGGGGTGTGGGGGAGGTGCCGGGTGCGGGCCCGGCGGGGGTACGGGGGAGGGGCGGCGGGTTCAGGCGGTGGGGGCGCCGAGGTGCCGGGAGAGCCCGGAGAGGATCCGCTCCGCGTCGGCCACGACGCTGTGGACGACCTGGGCGGCGGGCTGGATGTCCTGGATCTGGTCGAGGTTCTCGCCGACGAGCATGGCGCGCTGGGTGGTGTCGTCGCGGGCGACGGCGGCGTTCCACGCGGGCTCGATCTCGCCCCGGCGGGAGGCCAGTTCGGTGTCCCGGCCGGTCCAGGTGCGGGTGAAGTCGTTGACGACGGCGCGGGCGGTGTAGACCTGGTCCCACGGGATGCCGCGCACGACGTCGAAGGAACGGGTGTTGACGGTGTCCGCGGTGCTCGCGGAGACCAGGTGGGACCTGAAGCCGGGGGAGGCCATCGACTCCTCGGTCGCGGCGAAGCGGGTGCCCATCATCACGCCGTCGGCGCCGAGCGCGAGGGCCGCCGCGAGGCCGCGGCCGTCCGCGAAACCGCCCGCCGCGACCACCGGCACCCGGCCCCGGGTGACGTCCAGGACGGCCGGGATCAGGGGCAGGGTGGCACGGGAGGCGTGGTGGCCGCCGGCCTCGGCGCCCTGGGCGACGATCACATGGGCCCCGGCCCGCAGGGCGATGGCGGCCTGGGCGGGGTCGTGCACCTGGACGACGACCTTGGAGCCGGCCTCGGTCGCGGAGGCCACGTACTTCTGCACCTGGGTGGCGCTGCCGAAGGAGAGCTCGACGACCGGCGGGGCGTAGCCGAGCACCTTGTCCCACAGGCCGGGCCGCTCGTCGAAGGTGAACATGACGCACCCGACGCCCCAGACGCCGCCGGTCTCGGCGGCCTGCGGCAGGTGCTCGTCGATGAACGCCGGGTCGCCGTAACTGACGCCGACGAGGCCGAGGCCGCCCGCCGCCGTCACGGCGCCGGCGAGTCGGCCGCCGGTCACTCCGCCCATCGGGGCGCAGACGACCGGGTGGTCGATGCCGAGCAGTTCCGTCAGCTTGGTCGAGATCACGATGCTCCCTTGGTCCGGTTCGTTTGTCTGGCCCGGCCCGGCGGGCCGAGGAGGACGGGTGGCGCGGCGAATTCGACGCTGAATTCCGCGCGGTGGGGGCGGGGGTATTCCACGGATCGGAACCGTTTCGGAAGGGGGCCCGCGTTGTACTGAGCTGTACTGAGCTGCTTCGTACTGAGCTTCGTTGCCCGGTGCTGCTCGGTGCTGCGCTCTGGTGAAGACATTAGCCAGGGGATTCGAACGGCGTCCAAGACGTAAACCGTGTGACCGCCATAAGGCGGTGCTATACCGGCTGGACAGTGGGGGGTCGACGGAAACACGAAAAGGCGTGTGATCCGGGTGGGGGAGACCCGGATCACACGCCGGTCAGGGGCCGGTCCGGCGCGGTGCGCGCGCCGGACCGGCGGGGGGGGGGCTACTCGGCGAGGAACAGCCAGCCGCGCTCGGCGGACACCTCCTGCAGGACGCGGGCGGTGTGGCTGCCCCGCACCGCGGTGACGGCGAGGCGTTCGCGCGGCGGTCTGGGGGTCGGCAGCGGCCGCCACACGAGGTGCGGCTCGCGCTCCACGGCGCGCCGCGGGCGCAGGGCGACCAGGTCCGCGGTGGTGCGCAGGGCGTGCAGGAACAGCGCGGGCTGGTCCTGGTCGGCCGGGTGCAGCACGGTGTTCCAGCCGATCCGGGCCAGGTGCGCGGGTACGGACTCGGCGAACCCGGGCGCGCAGCCCTCCTCGTACCAGAGCAGGCGCTGCCGGGAGAGGTCCCGCAGGGTCAGCTCGGGCCGGGTCGCGAGTGGGTGCTCGCGGGCCATGACGACGCCGAGCGGCTCGTCCCGGACCACGGCGCAGACCACGTGCGGCACCGGGATGGGCAGGCGCACGATGCCGAAGGAGATCTCGCCGTGCCGCAGCAGCTCGCCCTGGTCGGCGGCGTCCACCGAGCGCATCCGCAGCTTCGCGCCGGGCTGGTGGGCGGCCTGGTGGCCGTTGTGGACGCGGCGCCCGGAAAGGCCGTTCTGGACCTCGATCAGGACCTCGGCCGGTATTCCGCCGCACACCCCGACGGGCCACACCTGTGGCGCCGGGGCGACGGCGGCGATGGCCGAGCGGAGCTGGCCGGGAATTCCCTGGATTTCCCGGAGGAATGCCCGGCCGCCGGCGGTCAGTTCAACACCGCGGGAACTTCGGATGAACAGTGCCGCACCGATTCTCTGTTCCAGCCGACGAATTTGCTGGCTGAGGCTCGGCTGGGAAATCCGGAGTTCCTGGGCGGCGGCCGAGACGGTGCCGGCGCGGACCACGGTCAGGAAATACCGGAGGTGTCGCATGTCGAAATCGTCGACGTCCCGGGCGTCGGCCATCGCGCGGAGCAGGACGTCGTCGGCCGGATCGGGTCCGGGCGCGTCGGGGCCCATGTGTGTCGAGGTGCGTCGGTCTGTCCACTCGTCCAGCACGCTCATCCGCTCCTCCAAAGCGTCGTACCAAGCGGTGTCGCCCCTGCCCCGCGCAGGGGTTGTGCGCCCGGTGGGCCCCGCGCGAGTCGGGGCCCACGGTGCAGCATGACACAAGAATTCGTTCCAGAAGGTATTTTTTACGGGCCTGAAACAGGGCCCGAGGCGGGGCCTGTCGCGGAACCGTCCTCCGGGCAGGCGGAGTCCGCCCCTCCGTTCCCCGTCAGTGCTGTGAACAGCAGACGCCACAGCGGCTGCCCGCCGGGTGCGCCCGCGATCTCGGCGCACCCGGCAGGAGCGTTCAGCAGCCCGTACATCACGATCATCAGCAAGGCGGCGACCAGCTGCGGCGAGTAGCCGGGGAAGCCGCTGCCGCGCTGGGCTCGGCGGACCAGTTCCGTCAGGGCGTTGTGCATCTCGGTGAGGACACCGGAGAGCGACTGTGCCAGGTTCGGGCATTCGGCGGCGAGCCGGAGCGCGGCCCGCAGCCGCACGTCCGACTGCAGCCGGCCGGCGAAACCCACCACGACGCGTTCGAGGACGGCCCCGGGCTCGGCGCCCGGGGCGTCGTGCTCGGCCCGCAGACTCGCCCAGGCGTGCCGGGACTCGTTGATCAGGGCCCCGGCCAGCGACCTCTTCGAGGGGAAGTGCCCGTACAGCGCGCCCTTGGTCATCCCGATGCGCTCGGCCACCGCGTTCAGCGTGGTGCCGCTGTAGCCCTGCCCGGCGAAGACCTCGGCCGCAGCCGTCAGAACCTTCTCCCGTGTGCGTCGTGCCCGTTCCTGTTTCGCCACGTTCGTACCCTCCATGATGAGCGAGAGCACATACATACCATCGGGACGGAATGTTGTCTCAACCTTCCGGTCCGCCGAGCTGATCATGCGCGTCCCGCCTCCAACGGACCCCGACGGGCCGGGGTCACCGGCCAGCCGGAGCGTTCCGCTTCCTGGTTCAGCAGCGGGGAGTCCCCCACCACCACCGGCCGCCCCACCGCGCGCAGCAGGGCGAGATCGCTCTCGTGGTCCCCGTACGCGAAGCAGTCGGCCGGGTCCGCGCCGTGCTCGCGCATCAGCCGGACCGCGGCCTCGGCCTTGGCCTGCCCGATCATCGGGCGCGGCACCTCGCCGGTCAACACCCCGTCGGCGTCCACCAGCAGCTCGGTGCAGACCAGGGCCGCGCCCAACTCCTGGGCCAGCGCGGCGAGGAGGGGGCGCATCGAGCCCGAGACCAGCACCACCGCGCGGCCCGCGGCCCGGTGTTCGGCGAGGGCGGCGAGGGCGGGCAGCACGAAGGCCGAACCGCCGCGGCGGTACTCCTCGTACCAGCTCCGCCCGGCCGCCTCCAGCTCGGCCAGCGGCACGCCCGCGTAGCGCCGGTAGTACCGGCGGTTCAGCGCCTCCCGGTCGGGGGTCGCCGCGACCTCGGACGACAGGTCCGGGAGGTCGGCGGCGACCCGGTCGGGGTGCCGGTCCCGCCAGTACTGCCAGAACGCGACCGGGCTCTTCTCGGCGATCACGGTCTCGTCCACGTCGAAGAAGGCGAACGCGGGGCGTACCCGCAGGGCCGGTGCCGTCATCGCCGGCCCCGTCATCGCCCGCCCCGGCTCGCCAGGGCCGCTTCCGCGTACGCCCCGGCCGCCGTTTCGAGGTCCAGGGCGCCGTGCCCGGCGGCGGTCGTGACGTCCCGCCAGGCGCGCTGCACCCGGCTGTCCGAGGACTGGCCGCGCATGCCCGAGGCGTGGAAGAGCTCGTCCACCGCGTCCCGGCACATCGCGGCCGCGGTGGCCGCGTCCCGGCGGTTCTCGGCCACCGAGAGCGGGGTGACCGCGCCGTGGTCCGCACGGTCGGCGGCGCACTCCAGCAGCAAGCCCGCCGCGTGGATCCGTGCGGATGCGGCGGCCAGTAGCAGGCTCCGGCCGGGCTTGCCCGGCGCGGTCGGCCCGCACTCGTCCGTCCAGGCCTGCAGCGCCGCCCGGGCCGCCCCGAGCACCGGCGCGGCGAAGATCGGCCCGGCGACCATCGGGTAGGGGACCCGGTGGCAGCGGGCCGCGTCGGGCAGCGGGCTCAGCAGCGCGCTCAGGGTGAACGAGCGGTGCCCGGGGACGACGATGCCGTCGCCCGCCACGCTGTTGCTGCCGCTGCCCCGCAGGCCGACCGGGTCCCAGGTGTCGAGGACGGTCAGCTCGGCGCGCGGCACGGCGAAGATCCGGTGCTCCCGGAGGCCGTCCGGCCCCGAGGTCCAGGAGGCCAGCAGCACCCACTCCGCGTGGTCGACCCCGCTGGCCGTGCGCCACTCGCCGTCCAGCCGCCAGCCGCCGGCCACCTCGGTGGCGCGGCCCTGCGGCGGGACGATCGAGGCGGCGATCCGGACGTCCGGGCCCTGCGCCCACAGGTCGCGCTGCCCCTGCTCGGGCAGGTAGGCGGCGAGCCGGCCGTGCGCCGCGAACAGGGCGGAGCACCAGCCGGTGGCGGCGCAGGCCTGCGCGACGGCCGAGGCGTCGGCGAGCAGCCCGGCGAAGGTCCCGGCCGTGCCGCCCCACCGGGACGGGACGAAGTGGCGCGGGAAGCCCGCGTCGACCAGAGCGGCGGCGACCTGCGGGGTGAGCCGGCGCTGTTCCTCGGCGGTGGGGGCGTCGTGCAGCGCGAGCTCGGTGAGCAGGCTGACCGCCTCCCGGGGGCCGGCGGTGTTCCGGCCGTCCAGCGGTTCGGCGGCGGCCGGCAGGTCGGTGGTCAGCGGGGTGGTCAGGTCGGTGGCCCCTTGGGTCGCCCGGGAGGTGCTCCGGGGGGTGGTCAGGTCGGTGAGCGCTCGGACGGCCCCTTGGGCGGCCACTCGGGTCGTCGGGGGAGCTGTCCGGGAAGTGGCCCGGGAAGTGGCCCGGGAAGTGGTCCCGAGGGTGGTCAGCACGCCGCCCCCAGCAGGGTGCGGGCGGGCTCGGCCGCGCCGCAGCGGACCGTGGCGTGGGCGAGTTCCCGCTCGCCCTGGTGGGCGCGCAGGGTGAAGACGCCGAGGCCGGTCGGCTCGGCGGTGATCGCCACCGGCGCGTCCAGCTCGCCGAAGGCCGTGAACTTCACCGTGAGCAGTGTCACGCCGCTCGCGCCCGGCCGGCGGTCCGCGGCGGCGACCCGGCCGGCCTGCCGGAAGGCCTCGACCAGCGCCATGCCCGGCACGTGGTCGGACTCGTGGTCGAACAGCACCGGGTGGTCCAGGTTCAGTCGCAGCCACCAGGCGTTGGCCCGCATCGGGTCGGCGGCGATCAGTACGTCCCGCTCGGCGAGCTGGCCGACGGTGGCCGGCGACAGCGGGATCCGGGGCGGCTCGGGCAGCGGCGACGGCAGGGGCTCGCCGCCGCCGCGCCGGCGGAGCATGGCGTAGCGGCTGGGCTCCATCGGCTCCCAGCGCAGCCGGGTTCTACCGATCACTCGGTGCCGGACCAGGACGTCGGCCTCCAGCTCCAGGCGCAGGCGCCGGGCGCCCTCGGCGGGGCCGCGGCAGATGACATCGAGCCCGACGGAGAGGTGCTCCGGCCCCGCCGGGGGGAGCGTTTCGGACAGGTCGACGGAGGCTTCGCTCAGCACGAACGGCATGCCGAACGGAATGTCGAGGAAGCGGTGGGACAGGTGGATGGCGGTCTGGCGGGTGGTCTCCACCAGCATCACCGGGTCGGCCGCGGGGCCGCCGTGGTGGGCGAGGTAGTGGTCGCGGTCCCAGCGGGCGGCGACCGCGAATCGGTCGGGGCCGAGCCGCTGCGCGTCCGTGAGCAGGACTTCCGCGTCGGCCGCCTTGTGGACGGACGTCCGCGGGACGCAGCGCTCGAACTCCATGGTCTTCCAGTGGTGCGCCGACCCCGGACGGTCGGTCATCAGTTCAAGTCCAGGCATGACATGCATGTGCAGATCCCCCTCCTGGCTCGCCGTGCCAGCCCATGCGCCGGTATCGTCCCGACGCGGCACGTGGCGACGCCGAGAAATATACCTTCAGGAAGGAATCTTGAGGGGTAAGTTTTTTGTCATCGAACACGACCGAACACGATCGACCCGCGACACCCTGCCCACCCGACACGGCGCCATGCCGACCGACGACGGAGAATTGCCTACATGCCGGAGCCGCAAGCCATCGTCTTTGCCCCGCCCAAAGCCCCAGTTCGGAGGGGTTCCGACCCCAAGCAGGAGCGTTCTGCCAGAACCCGGCAGCGGGTCCTGATGGGGGCCGCCGAGCTGTTCACCGAGCGGGGCTTCCGCCAGACGTCGGTCAAGGACGTCGCCGACCGGGTCGAGATGACCAAGGGCGCCGTGTACTTCCACTACCCGACCAAGGAAGCCCTGGCCGTGGCGATCGTGGAGGAGCACTACGCGCGTTGGCCGAAAATGCTCGACGAGGTCGCCCGGGAGGACCTCGGTCCGCTGGAGACCGCCGCCCGGATGCTGGACCGGGCGTCCGTCGCGTTCCAGGACGACGTGATCGTTCAGGCCGGTGCCCGGCTGCAGATCGAACGGCCGCAGATCGACGTCGCGTTGCCCACCCCGTACGTGGACTGGGTCTCCCTGCTGGAGTCCCTGCTGACCTCCGCGCAGGAGGCGGGCGAGGTGCGGGCCGACGTCGTGCCGGGGCACGCGGCGCGCTCGCTGGTGTCCGCGTTCTTCGGTTCGCAGCATGTCTCCGACGTTCTCAGTGGACGGGCCGACGTGGTGGCGCGTTGGCGCGATCTGAGCGATCTCTTGTTCCGGGCTTTGCGGACGGAGTGAGCCGGCTCCGTCCGCAAAGCCCGTCTGCCGTGAACGGCGGACGTCCGCCCTCCGTGGACGCGGTGGGCGGACGTCGGCCGGAAACGGCAGACGCCCGGGGGACGGTGCACCGCTGGGCAGCCGGTGCACCGTCCCCCGGGAGGGCGTGCTGTCTCGTACGGGCCGGTCAGGCCGGGTCGGTCACGTCGCGCTTGGTGGACAGGACCACCAGGCCGCCGATCACCGCGATGGCGGTCAGCACGGCGCCGAAGATCGTGGCGCCGTTGGTCAGGCCCACCGCGTCGCTGAGGTAGCCGGCTGAGACGGGCAGGATGCCGGCCGGGATGTAACCGCCCACGTTGAGGGCGGCGTTGGCCTCGGCGAGCCGCTGCGGCGCGACGGTGGAGTTGAGCAGCGACAGGCCGCCGAGCTGGCCCATGCCCTGGCCGGCGCCGGCCAGCAGCGCGGCGATGACGAGGACCGCGACCGCCTGGGAGTGCACGGCGATGATCAGCGCGACCATGCTCAGCATGGTGCTCACCGCGCCGGCCGTCAGGATGGTGCGGCGGCGCAGCTTCTGGACGGCGAACTGCACGCCGGTGGCGGTGAGGAACATCACGAAGGCCATGGCGCCGGCGACGATCCGGTTGGTGGTGCCGAGCAGGCCGGACAGCAGCGACGGGCCGAGCGAGAGCACGAACGAGGTGGCGGTGATGCCGGGGGCGAAGACCGCGATGCCGAGGGCGAGCTGACGGCCGTTGCCGCTGGGGACGCCGGGCACCCGGATCCAGGCGCCCTTGCCGCGGTTCTCGGGGCGGCGCACCGGCATCCGCAGGACGACCAGGACGGCGCTGGCCAGGACCACGGCCTCGACGACGAACACGGTGACGGTCGGCCCGGGGGCCAGCTCGGAGAGCACACCGGCGAGCAGCGGGCCGAGGCCGGCGCCGAAGACCATCGCGCAGGAGGCGAGCAGGGCGGCGACCCGCTTGCGCTCGGGCCCGGCGACGTCGGTGACCGCGGCCATGCCGGCCGAGACGACCGCGCCGACCGCGATGCCGGTGAACAGTCGCGCCACGATCAGCGCGGCGACGCTGGTGGCCGTTCCGAAGATCAGGCAGGCGGCGAGTCCGAGTGCCAGTGCCGGGAGCAGGACGGGCTTGCGGCCGATCCGGTCCGAGACCACGCCGGAGACCAGCAGCGAGCCGATCAGGCCGACGATGTAGAACGCGAACACCACGGTCAGGGTGCCCTTGGAGAAACCGATGTCGTGCTGCCACAACACGTACAGCGGCGTGGCCGCGTTCGAGAGGACGAAGACGGCGGTGACCGGCCAGGCGGCCAGCCACACCCACCACAGCGGGGCGGTGGGCTTGGCGGCGGCGGCGGCGGGGGTGGTGGTGGTGGCCTTGGTGGCGCGCTGCACCTCCTTGACGGCCTGGACGGGTGCGGTCCTGGTCTCGGACATGACGGTTCCTCCCGATCTGACTGTTGGCTCTCCAGCAGTACGAGTCGAGTCGAACTTAGCATGCAGTACGATGAAAGTCGTACAGCATAGGAACCGGGTTATGAGGAGTTGAGGAGTTGCCTATGACCACGACCACGGCCGACGCACCCGCCTTCAAGGTGCTTCCGGAGCCGTCCGACCTGCCCGAACCGCTCGCTGAGCCGGCCGTCGAGGAACTGCGCCTGGAGAACGTGATGGGCGCGCTCAGCGACCCGCTGCGGCTGACCATCGTCCGCAAACTCCTGCTGGAGTCGGAGGACTTCGACCACTCCTGCGGCTGGTTCGGCTTCGACCGTCCCAAGTCCTCGCTCACGCACCACTTCAAGGCGCTGCGTGAGGCGGGGGTGACGCGCCAGCGCCAGTACGGGCTGGAGCGCCGCAGCCATGTGCGGGTGGACGACCTCAACGCCCGGTTCCCCGGGCTGCTCGACCTGGTCGCGGCCTGGACCCCGCAGGCCTGACCGGCGCTCGGCCCCCGGCGGCGTAGGGCCGCCGGGGGCCGTCGGCTCGTCGGGTCGTGCGACCGGGCAGGTCGGTGGGAATGGGGGATCATGGGTGGGTACCGCTGATTTCGTCTGGTGAAGGACCCCGAACCGTGGCCCAGATCGTCCTCTTCCACTCCGCCGACGGCCTGCGCCCGGTCGTGCACGCCGCCGCCGACCGGCTGCGCGCCGCCGGGCACACCGTGCACACCCCGGACCTGTTCGAGGGGCGGACCTTCGACGACTCCGAGGCCTCGCGCGCCTATCAGGAGGAGATCGGCGGTAGCGACGAACTGCTGAAGCGCGCGGTCACCGCCGTCGCCCCGCTCTCCGGGGGCGGACTGGTGTACGCCGGCTTCTCGCTAGGCGGCGCGATCGCGCAGAACCTGGCCCTCGCGGACGAGAAGGCGCGCGGACTGCTGCTCCTGCACGGCACCTCCGACCTGCGGGAGGACGCGGCCACCTCGATCCCCGTCCAGCTGCACATGGCCGACCCGGACCCGTACGAGCCGGAGGACTGGCTGAACGCCTGGTACCTGCGGATGCGGCGCGCGGGCGCGGAGGTCGAGGTGCACCGCTACCAGGGCGCCGGGCACCTGTTCACCGACCCGGAGCTGCCCGACTACGACGAGGAGGCCGCCGAGCGCGCCTGGGCGGCGGCGGTGGACTTCCTCGCGGACCTGGAGGACTGATCCGGCGTCGGGCCGGCCGGTTCGGGAGCCGCTCCCGGTGCCGGCCGGGGCGGTCGTACCGGTCGTACCGGCGGGGTGACCGTCAGGGGCGCGAGGGGCCGCGGCGGGGGAGGGTCTGGCTGTAGACGACGCTGGTGGTGGTGCTGCCGAAGCCGGCGAGCTCGTCGACGAGGGTCTCCAGGTGTTCCATGGAGGTCGCGGCCACCTTCAGGGTGTAGCAGTCGTCGCCGGTGGTGCGCAGGCACTCCAGGATCTCGCGGCGGTCGGCGAGCACGCGGTGCAGCGGCTGGTGGTGGTTGCCCGGGTACTTCAGCCGGACGACGGCGAGCACCGGGTAGCCGACCTTGGCCAGGTCGACGGTGGCGTGGTAGCCGGTGATGACGCCCAGCGACTCCAGATTCCGCACCCGTTCGGTGGTGGCGGAGGGGCTGAGGTTGACCCGGCGGCCCAGCTCACTGAGGGAGATCCGGGCCTCCTGCTGGAGCTGGTCGATGATCGCCCAGTCGGTGTCGTCGAGGTTCGCGGTCACCGGGCGATATTACCGGGAGATTCGCGGCGGATGGTAGTGATCACCGGGAGGATCTTGTTCCGGGCGCGGCGTGCCCGGGAATAGCCTCGGGGCATGCAACTTGGCGTCAACGTACCGAACTTCGGACCGGGCACCGACCCCGGCGTGCTGCGCGCGTGGGCGGTGGTGGTGGAGGACCTCGGGTTCGACCTGCTGATGGTCTCGGACCACGTGGCCGTGACCGCGGACGTGGCCGAGCGCTACCCGGAGCCGTTCTACGACCCGTTCGCGACCCTGTCGTGGCTGACGGGGGTGACCGACGGACGGCTGAGGATCGGGACGACGGTGCTGGTGCTGCCGTACCGTCACCCGCTGCTGGTGGCGCGGATGGCGGACAGCCTGCACCGGCTCAGCGGCGGGCAGTTCGTGCTCGGCGTCGGAGTCGGCTGGGCGCGGCAGGAGTTCGACGCGCTCGGGGTGCCGTTCGCCGCGCGGGGGCGGCTGACGGACGAGTACCTGGGGTCGATCCGGGAGGCCTGGCAGGGGCGGGACACCGCCGCGCCGCCGGTCTGGATCGGGGGGCACAGCGAGGCGGCGCTCCGTCGGGCCGTGAAGTTCGGCGACGCCTGGCACCCACTGCGGCTGCCGATCGCGCGGATGCGCTCGGTGCTGGCGGAGCACGAGCTGCCGGGGTTCGCGCCGCGGGTCGCGCTGCGGCTGACGGACGCGCCGGTGGGCGATCCCGAACGGCCCGCCGGGGTCGGCGACTTGGCACAGGTGATGGGCGACCTCGCGGAGCTGCGCGAGCTGGGCGCCGAGGCCGTGGTGCTGGACCCGTACCACGGGGACCCGGAGGAGACCCGTCGGTACGACGTGGCGTGGCAGGCTCTGGTGACGGTTTCGGAACACTGGAAGGCCCAGAGGAAGGCACAGTCATGATCACAGTTGCCGACGAGGCGCTGCTGCGGCGCGCGATCGCCGTCGCGGCCCGGGCGGTCGAACTGGGCGACGCGCCGTACGGCTCACTGCTGGCCGCACCGGACGGGACGGTCCTGGTCGAGGCCCACAACACCGTCCGGCGGGACGACGACATCACCGCGCACCCCGAACTCAAACTCGCCCGTTGGGCCGCCCGGGAGCTGAGCCCGCAGGAGGCCGCCGGTACGACCATGTACACCAGCTGCCAGCCCTGCGGCATGTGCGCGGGGGCGCTCGTCCGCTCCGGGCTCGGGCGGGTGGTGTACGCGCTGGCGACCGAGCAACTCGTCGAGCTCAACCCGGAGTCGGGCGCCTGGCCGGTGGTGCGGCAGGACGGCCCGGCGCTGTCCGAGGAGGCGCGCGGGCCGATCGAGACGTACTACCGGTCGTCCTGACGGCGGGGAGGTGCGGGCGCTCGCTCCGAGGACGGGCGGCGCCGCGATCAGGGAACCCGACGGGACGGGGGTCTGTCGGGCCGAATGGCGGTCGGCGGGGCGCGAGTTCGCGCCCCGCCGGTCTGCGAGGGGCTGCCGCAGTCCGGGGTGTCGGTGGCCTCTGCGAGCATCGTGCCGTGACTCGTACCCCTGGCCAGCGTCCCGACGAAACCGTCCTCGATGCCCTGCGCACCGCCTTCCCACCGGAGTGGCGGGAACCGGCCCTGGGTGGTGAGGGCGTCGCGCGTTGGGAGGCGGTGAACGGCGTCGTCCTGCCGGAGCCGTACCGGACCTTCGTTGCGGAGATCAGCAACGGCTGCAGCCTCGGCCCGGCGGAGGACGGTGGCCTCCAGCCACTGGGGTGGCTGCCCGACGGCTGGCCGGACCTGGGTGAGCGGCGGCCGGGGGAGCCCTTCCCGCTGGAGGCGGCCTGGCTGTGGGAGGACGACGAGGACGTCGACCCGGACGACCCCCGGATCGACGCGGTGTTCCTGCACGGGTCGGTGGTGCTCGGCTCGGACGACGGGCAGTCCTTCTGGTTGCTGGTGACGACCGGGCCCCGGCGGGGCGAGGTCTGGATGGTGTCCGACGTCGCCGCCCTCCCGGTGCCCGGGCCGGAGGCCTGGGGCTTCGCGGAGTGGGTCCGGCAGTGGCCCTCGGACGAGGAGTGGCAGGTCTGAGGCGACCTTCAACGCTTGACGACGGCGGTGCCGCCGTCCAGGTCGATGCCCGTCCGGGGCGGGGCGCCGTCGTGCTCGTCGTCGCGCAGGGTGAGCTGGGCCTGGCGCTGCTCGATCTGGACGCGCTTGTTGGCATTGAAGAATGCGTGCAACTCCTCGGTCGCGGTGGCGCCGAGGCCGAGGCCGCCGGGGCGGGACCGGGCGTTCAGGCGACGGGCGAGCCAGGCGGGGTGGCCCGACCGTACGACGAGGTGTCGGATCGAGGCCAGGGTGAAGGGCACGATCACCAGGATCGCCATGAAGAGCAGGCCCGCCGTCATCACCATGCCGACCCAACGTGCGCGGGCGGCCGATGCGTTCCTGGTCTAGCGTCAATTCGGGTGTGGCAAACGGATACTTGATGCTTTTGTGGTGCGCATGAGCGATGAGAGTGCGGCGCCCGCGCGGTTCAAGGACCTGGCACTGGATGCGACCGACCACCAGGGGCTGGCCGACTGGTGGTGTGCGGCCATCGGATATGTGCGCAGGCAGTCGATCGACGGAGTGGAGCTGCCGGACGGGTGGGGGATTCCGATCGTCGATCCGGCCGGGAACGGTCCGTTGATCTGGATCAATCCGGTGCCGGAGCGGAAGACGGTCAAGAACCGGATGCACCTCGACGTGTGGGGCGACGCGGGCCGGCTGGCGGCCCTGGGGGCGACAGTGCTCCAGGCGCCCGACGGCGAGATCCGGTGGCATGTGCTGGCGGACCCCGAGGGGAACGAGTTCTGCGTGTTCGCTCCGCAGGGCGAGGTCGACTGATGGCGCAGGAAGTCGGATGGTCCGACTTCCTGGGCGGTGGGGGAGTCGTCGTAGGCGATGACAGCTCCGATTCCCGGACGGTGGTCACAACACGACGGCCTCGTACGGGTGGCGTGCGCGCTTTAGTCGTTCGCAGTAAGTAGCCTACGAATCACTAATCTCAGCCGGGCAAACGACGGCTGCTCATGTGTCGGGCCTGATCCGGCCCACTGAGCAGCCGTGACCTTGCCCTGCGCATCGACTCGGAGAGGAGATGGAAATGGCTGCGAAGAATCATGGCGAGGCGGCCCCCAGGCACGGATGGATGACGAATCCCCGCTCTCGCGCCGACATCCACTTCAACGGCGGCTGGCCGTCCAACGGGCTGGAAGCGGGCAAGTTCTTCCCGGCGACGCGGGTCGGACTGGCGGACCCGGACGTGCCGACGGATGTCGTGAGTGGGCCCAAGCCGGTGCCGCCGGACGGGAAGATCGCCAGCGGCGGAAGCGAGCCGGCCGGTGCGGTGCTCGACGAGCTGCGGGACTGGCCGAAGGTGGATCTGCCGTCGGGCACGGAGGTTCCCTTCCAGTGGAACTTCTCGATGAAGCACCGGACGCGCCGATACAGCTACTTCATCACCAAGGATGGTTGGGACCCGAGCGCTCCGCTGAGCCGCGCCCAGTTCGAGCCTGAGCCGTTTGCGACGTACAAGCCGTACGACGACCTCCCGTACCCGGACATGCCGCCGGCCAAGGACGACCCGCACCTCGACAAGCCGCACCCGGTCAAGCTGCCGGTGCGTTCCGGCTACCACGTGATCCTCGGCGTGTGGGAGGTCGCCGACACCGGTCACGCCTTCTACCAGGTGATCGACGTGAACTTCACCCGGTAGTGCCGGTGGGGAGGCCGCCCGCCGTGGCGGACGGCCTCCCCGAGCGCGTTCCGGGGCGCTGTCGCTGGTCGCGGGGGCTGGCGGAGAAGCTGAGGACCGTGCTGCGTCGCCCTGTTGGACGGATGGGCTGACGGTCGCGTCGCCCGGGGTGCCCTGCGCGGGAAGTCGGACGGGCCGACTTCCCGCGCGGCCGTTGCTGCTCCTGGAAATTGGGGTGACGAGGGGGTGGTGCGTAGGGAAACTGGGTTGCTGTGAAGCAGCTTGAGGTTTCCGAGCTTGATCATTTGAGGGAGATGGAGCGGCTCGTCCACGCAGTGGTGCGTGCCGCGGACAAGGAGGGCTGGCTCGAGTACGGGCCGGAACCGGGGGACGCGACGCCGCTGCAGCGGGCGGTGAACGAGCTGGCGCGGAACGTCCTGTACTACCACTTCCCGGGGGACGGTTGTCTCCACGAGGAGCAGGACCGCCCGGAGTTGAAGCTCGCGGGCGTGGCGATCCTGCGGCCCGAGGCGATGCCGGAGGGCATGGAGGAGACCTACGAGCAGGCGTGCCTGCGGCTGGGGGTCGATGCCCGGCCGGAGGGGTGGGCGCTGTGGAACACCTGGGGCGACGGCGGGATCCCTGTCACGATGGTCGTCGCGGCGGTCGACACCACCGAGGGGCTGCTCTGGCACTGGTCGAGGGGCAGGCGGTTCTACCCGGTGACGCCGCTGCCCTCGCAGGTCGCGCTCGTCCACAGCGGCTGGCACGCCCACATGATCTTCTCCCCGGAAGGGGTGCGGAGGATGGGACTCCGCAGGCAGCCGTGACCCGGGCCGGTTGGGCTGGCGCTCGTCCTCGCTTACTGGGCTCGGCTGGCGAGGTGTCCGGTGGGGGGTTCGGCGCGGATTCCGGCGGCCTTGAAGGAGACGCGCTTGCCCCGGCCGGCGAGTACGACGGTCGCGCCTGTGAGGGTGGCGGAAGTCGTCGGCCAGCCGGACCAGCCGTCCACTTCGAGGTTCGCCACGTCGGTGCAGACCAGGACGAACTCGACCGCGTTGTGTCCTCGCGCCTGCCACAGCTCTGCGGCGGCGGTCGGGGCGGTGAAGGCGAAGAACCTCAGGGTGACGGAGGTTTCGCGTTCGTCGATGAGGACGGAGGTCAGGTCGAAGTCGGTGAGGGGAGGCGGGGGTGAGCCGGCAACTGCGCGGATGGGGGCGGGGTCGGTCAGCTCGGCGGACCAGTCGCGGTCAGGCATAGAACGTCTTCGTGATGATGGGCGGCAGTGTGTGGTGGTGGAGGCGCTGGTCGAGGGGGCTCTCGAACCATCGCTGGTTCGAATCGTTGGAGTGGTACGCGTTGAGGTGGACGGCCTTGAGCGCGGCGTGTGCGGTGAAGGCCAGGAGGAATTCGGGCCCACGCACTGTGACTTCGACCCGGCGCTCGTAGATCTGGGGGAGGGCGGCGAGGTCGATGTCCACAGCGGTGTTGTTGGGGACACCCCGCATCCGGAGGTCCTCGCCCACCGCCATGAAGTCGATCTGGGCCTCGAACCGGTCGCAGCCGGCCTCGATCCAGGCGGTGGGGGCGAGGCCGGGGAAACGCGGAAGCTCTACGCGGAGCTTCACACCCTGACCGTAGGGACTCAGGTGGACCGATCTGAGGACCAGGCGCTCCAGGGGAGGCAGCTCGGTGTAGAGCGCGGTCAGCCGCTCGGAGTGGACCAGCAGCTCCGGCCACAGGGCGGCTGACATGGATGGTCTCCTGTGGTGAGGGGACGAGGTGCATTGGGCGTGGTGGTCGAATTCGCCGACCTTGATGTCGTGGAGGAGGGTAGCGAAGGTAGCAGTTGCGCCCGCTCGCGCGGTGCGCGCGAGCGGGCGCAACGCTCTGGGGTAGTGGCCGCACGGGGAGTCGGGCGGGCCGACTTCCTGCGCGCGGTGGGCTTGTTAGGCGTGGTGGTCGAACTCGCCGGCCTTGATGCCGTGGAGGAGGTCGGCGAGGGCGGTTGGGGTGGTGCGGAGGATGGTTTCGCCTTCGTCGGACTCGCGGAGTTCGACCAGGCTGCCGGCCTTGCGGACCTCCACGCAGTTGTCGCCGGAGCTGCTGAAGGATGACTTCTGCCAGTTGGAGTTGGGCATGTCGGCCTCCTGAGTTGGGTGGCAGATGCTACGCCCCCTCGCTCGGGGAGAGCGAGGGGGCGTGGAGTGTCAGGCATGGTGGTCGAATTCGCCGGATTTGATGCCTTGGAGGAGGGCGGCGAAGGTGGTGGGGGTGGTGCGGAGGATGAGGTGGCCCTCGTCGGATTCGCGGAGTTCGACCGCCCCGTTGGCTGTGCGGACCTCCACGCAGTTCTCAACGTTGCCGCTGAAGGAGGACTTCTGCCACTCGGTGTCGGTCATGTCGGGTCCTTTCACAGGTTCCGCGCGATCTTGCGAATCAAGTCGCGAGAGTCCTCCTCGCTCAGCGCTGACGCTTCGGTGCGTTCGAAGATGGCCCGGTAGCTGGTCAGCTCGCTGACGGCATCGAGGTATTCGGGACCGTGGGAGGACTCCCGTTCAACGGTGTCGAGTTCAGGGACCGCCCCGAACGCATACGTGAGGTTCTCGGCAGGTCCGGGGAAGGTCTCGATGTCGAATGGTACGACTCGAACGGTCATCCAGGGCAACTCGGAGTCCTCGAGCAGGGAGGAGAGCTGCTCCTTGAGGATCGGCGTGCCGCCGAACCGCGTCCACAACACTGACTCGTAGATGTAGAAGGTCAGGGGCTTTGGATTGCGACGCAGATCGGCTTTGCGCTGCATTCGGAACGCGGTGCGGGCCTCCAGCTCGTGTCGAGGCAGTGGTGGGTAGACGCGTCCAAAGACGGCTGAGGCGTAGTTGAGGGTTTGGCAGACACCAGGCATGTGGGTGAGAAGCCACAGCATGAGCTCGCGGGAGGTTCTCTCAAACTCTGCGTTTTCGAGGACGCCGTCCGGGACAGTGCCTCGATACTCCTCCCACCAACCCTTGGAGCGGTCCCGAGCCATGGCTTCCAGGGCCTCGATCAAAGGCGGATTCACGCACTTGCAGGCTGCCGCGAAGGACCTGAGCCGCTCCGAGCTTACGCCGATCTTGCCTGATTCCATCTGGCTGACCTGAGTTCTGTCGATGCCAAGGGCCCTGCTCAGGTTGGAGGTCGAAAGTCCGGCGGCCTCGCGCATCTTCCGAAGCTCGGCACCAATGCGACGTTGGCGGACCGTCGGGTTGAGTCGTGGCGGCATTGAGTCCTTCCTTGCCCGATGTGCCCCAAGTCTGCCGTCGGGATTGGGCGCAGGTCCACCCGGGGCGGTCAGTGACACTTGCGGGTGAACCCATCCCGGTTTTCGTTCTACACGTGATACGAGCCCTGTATGGTAAGTGTTACATCAATCGATCCGATGCATCGTCAACTCTGGCTGCTGTCAAGCAGTTTCTTCGCATCTAGGGAGAACTCCCATGCGTCAGATCAACACGCCCTCGCTCGCCATCTCCCGGCAGTCCCTGCGGGACGCCATGGGCCGGGTCGGGTACCCGCCCTCCTCCATCGCGGACGCGGAGCTCGCGCTCGTCGAGCTCCTCGTGAACGCCTGGCGGCACGGCGCCACCCCCGCGCCGGTCGTCCAGATCCTCGCGATCCACCGCATGCTCCGCGTGGCCGTCGCGGACGAGAGCCCGACGATGCCGGAGCGGTGCATGCCGGGCCTCCTCGCGGAGTCCGGCCGTGGGCTCCAGCTCGTGGAGGGCCTGACCCACCGGTGGGGCGTCGACCTCCAGGAGAGGGGCAAACTCGTCTGGTTCGAGCTGGACTCCGTCGCGTGAAGCGCCGGCGCCGGCCGATGACGCCGACGGATCCGCGCATCCGGGGCTACCGGGACGAGCACGTCCTCGCTCTCCTCAGTGAACTCCACGAGCGAGGCAAGAAGTTCGGGCTGGTCTGGCCCTCGGCCTCCACGGACAGGACGCTCGACGGGCGCGTCCTCGTCCGGTTCAACACGGCGCCGGTCTCGACCCTGCTCAACCTCCTCACCCTGCTCCTCGACGCCGAGCGGGACCGCCCGTGCGATTCCTGATCGGGGCGGCCTTCGCCGCCCTCCTCGCCCTCGCGTTCGCGACCCTCGCCCTGGGCGTGATCACCGCCCTCCGCGCGACCCCGCCGGACGAGGACGCCTGACCGCCAGCCCCCGCAGCCCCCGCGTGCCGGGGGCTGCGGCACGATGGGGGCGTGGCAGAGCGGAGATACGAGTACGCACCGGCGGGGACGCTGCCGGGGTTGTTGCAGCGTGGCCGGGGGCTCGGTGCGCTGATGGCGGCGGAGGATCCCGCCTCGGCTGCCGACCTGATCTACGGCTGCATTCGTTGGGAGTGGCGCTGGGACTCGAACTTCGACGACCGGCACCTCTACCTCGCCCGGCTGATCCGTGACCTGGAGTTGCCGCTCGGACCGGTGATCGAGATGTTGGCCGGGGACGAGGGCACCCGTGAGAGGGCCACCGGCGTGCTGGAGCTGCTGGCGACCTCCGGCTCGGTGGAAGCTCGGGATGCCTTGCCGTCGGAGGTCCAGGAGGAGGACGAGGGCTGGGTGGGCCCTCCGAGGAAACAGCCCGATCCGATGGCCGAGTTGGCGAGCAGCGCGCTGCTGGAGCTGCTGGCCGACCCCGCCGAACCGGAGAACCGTAAGGTCAAAGCACTGGGGTCGCTCTACGACCGGGATCCGGAGCCCGGGCTCGTCCCGCTCGTCCCCGCGCTCGGCGAGGCGGACGGTGAGCACCCGCTGCCGATGTTGTCCCTTGTCGTCCACAGGCTCGGCGCCCTCGCCGTGCCGGCCGCCCGGGACTGGGCCACCTCCGACACCCGCTGGCTGGCCAGCGAGGGCCTCACCGTGCTGCATGCGCACGGCGAAGAGCAGGACATCCCGACCCTCGTCGCTGAGCTGGAGCGGGACTGGGCGGATCGCACCTGGTGTGGCCCGATGTACACGGCACGAGGGCTGGCGCGGTTCGGGCCGAAGGCGGCCGACGCGATCTCCCTGCTGCGCCGCTTCTGGCTGTGGACGCCGCACTCCTATGAGCGCCATGGCTACCTGGAGGCGCTGGCGGCGATGGGGGCGGCCGGGATGGCCGAGGCGTACACCGAGTCGCTCTGGGACTGCCAGTCCGAAGCCCGTCGGATCGGCGTCGCGCATGCGCCCGATCGGCCCGAAGTGAGAGACCGCCTGGCCTACCTCCGGGACGACCCGATGGAGGACCCGGAGATCAAGAGAGCCGCCGCGGCGCGACTGGCCGGGCAATAGGAGTCCCGCACGCCCGGCCCGGAAAAATCACCTGCCGCACACCGACAGCTGCGACACGATGGCGCCCGTGACAGAGCGGAGGTACGAGTACGCGCCGGCGGGGACGCTACCGGGGCTGTTGCAGCGCGGCCGGGGGCTGGGGGCGCGGATGGCGGCGGAGGATCCGTCGTCGGCCGCCGAGCTGGTGTACGGGTGCATCCGCTGGGAGTGGCGCTGGGACCGGAAGGTCGACGGCGCCGCCGGCCTGCCGGAGGCGTATCAGGAATCCCTCTGGGACTGCGAGGCGAACGCCCGCCTGCTCGCCGTCGAGCACGCTCCCGACCGTCCGTACACCCTCAGCCGGGTCGCCGAGCTACGGGACGATCCGATGGAGAAGCCGGAGATCCGCAAGGCTGCCGAGGCGCGGCTCGCCAGCTGACCGACCCCCTCGTCACAGTCCATCAACCAATCGCGAACTTCGAGGCTTCGTGGCGGCGTTGGGCCCTATTGTGATCCCCGAGTGTGCACCGGGTGGCCAGGCCGACCCGGATGCCGACGACGTTTGGGGGGCACATGCGTGAGTGGGACGGATTCCTGGCGGCGGACGACTACGGCGTGACGGAGAGCAGCGCCTCGCTCGGCTACTCCGAGACCGAGACCGAGGCCGTCACGGTCTCGGTCGAGGCCGAGGTGAACGAGGTGTACGTGGCGGAGGCCGTCGAGGTGGTGGCGGTCTCGGAGGCCAGCTTCGAGAGCTACCTCTCCGTGGCGGAGACCTGCAGCGCCGCGGGATCGTACGAGTCCGAGGCCTCCCTCGGCCATACCGCGCACGGCGGCGACCACGCCTCCGACGACAGCGGCCTCTCGCACGCCCACGACTACGGCCACGACTACGGCCACGACGGCGACGCGGCGTTCGACGGCCCGGATCTGTTCTGACCACTCCCCGGACACCCGGCGTCCGGCGTCGGGTGGGCTGATCCTCCCTGCCTGCCGCCACTGGAAGGGCTGTGCCCTCGATGCCCTTGATCACCCTGGACGCCGAACGCCGGATCGCGGCTCCGCCGGACCAGATCCACAACGCCGTGGTGGCGGTGCTCCACCGGGCCCACGCCGTCGGCCGACGCCTCGTCGACGGGGCGCCTCGATGATCCCCGGCCGTCCCCCGGGCGGGGCGAGGGCCAACGGCCTGGCGGGCTGGGCGGGCACCACCTACGTCCGGTTCGTCTCGGACGCGGGCCAGGCGGTGCTCGACATGCCCGCGGTCGGCGCGATGCTGGCGATCCCCGCGCTGATCGGCTCCGAGCGGGTGCCCGCGGGCCAGGCGCCCTCGCTGCCGGACACGCTCCGGGCGAAGGTGTTCGACCTTGCCGCGCTGATCGAGACCAGGCTCTCCCGGGGCGCCTACGAGGTCGAGACCGTCGAGGTCCCGACCGAGCACAAGCTCACCTTCCAGTTCCTGCACCAGCAGGCGGCGATCCGCTCCCAGCTGCCGGTGCGCACGCTCTGCGTCTGCCGGGACTGCAAGCACGCCAAGGTCGTCAACCTGGACCTGAAGCGGCTGCAGACGAGGAACCGCCGCATCAAGATGCTGGTGGCCGTGCTCGGTGTGACCGCCGGGCGCAACGACCCCAATCCCTTCCAGGTCTTCAGCACGGTGTTCCGCCAGGCCAAGCTGGAGCCCGACTTCATCTGCGCGCGCTGCGAGAGCACCGAGGCGTACGAGCGCCCGGTGACCTTCTGCCCCGGGTGCGGCGACCAGCGCGAAGAGGCCGTGCTCACCACCTGCGGCAAGTGTCGGCACGACTTCCGGGCTCTGGTGCGCGGTGCGCGCATCTGGGACGACACGCCGCCGGCGCCGCCGATGCCTCCGCTACCGCCCCCGCCCGCGGCACCCCCGATGCCTCCGTCCCCACCCGCGGCCCCGATGCCGCCCCCACCTGCGCCGCCGCCCGCGCCCCCGGTGCCTCCGTCCCCACCCGCGGCCCCGGTGCCGCCCCCACCTGCGCCGCCGCCCGCGCCCCCGGTGCCTCCGCCCCCGCCCGCGGAGCCGCCCGCCACCGGGTTCGGACCTCCGCCCGCCGACTACCCGGCGCCAGCCGTACCCGCGCCCGCGCCCGTGCCCCAGCCGGTGCCGCCGCTGTCCCGGCCGCGGTCCTCCGCGCCGCCGGTCAACCCGTACGCGCAGCCTGCCGACGCGGCGCCCGCCAGCGCAGCGCGCAGACGATACTGCACGATCTGTGGCCAGCCGAACGAGGTGCTGTGGAGCGTGCAGGTCCCGCGCGACGGGGCCTCGCAGCAGTTGACCGTCTGCGCCACCACCCCGGCCTGCTCCCCGCCGTCCGCCACCGGAGCCGTCCGGGTCTGAGCGGCTGCCTCAGGCGGTCACGGGCGGTCCCGGACGGAAAAAATCACCAGCCGCGCCGCCGGCACCTGCGGCACGATGGGCCGCATGCCCGAGGAGACCGAGGACGAAGACCGCTACGCACCGCCGAAGACCCTCCTCGGCCTCCTCCAACGCGGTCGGGGAGCGGGTGCCATCCGAGCGGCCCGGAAGCCCGCCGAAGCGGCCGACCTGGTCTACGCCTGCGTCCGCCGCGACTGGAGCTGGGACAGCCTCGTCGACGAGCGCTCGCTCTACCTCGCCCGGCTGCTCCGTGACCTGGAGCTGCCGCTCGACCCGGTGGTCGAGGTGCTGAGCACCGGCGACGAGTACGACCACGACCGGGCCGCCGAGATCCTGCGCCTACTGGCACGCGGCGGATCCGAGGAGGCCCAGGAGGCCGTGCGGCTGCACGTCCGCGAGCCGGAACCCTGGTCGGACGTCCGGAAGACGCCGCAAGAGCCCAACCCCCTGGCCGAGTTGGAGACCCCGAAGCTGCTCGCCCTGCTGGCCGACCCGGACGCCCCGGAGGACGACAAGACCGAGGCCCTGCGGGTCCTGCGCCGCCGCGACCCCGACCCCGGCCTCGTCCCGCTCGTCCCCTCCCTCACCACGGCGGACGGCGAGCGCCCGCTGGTCCTGCTGATCGGCAACATCGGCAAGCTCGGTGCTCTCGCCATGCCCGCCGCCCGCGAGTGGGCCGCCTCCGGCACCCGCTGGCTGGCGTGGCAGGGCCTGACTGTCCTGGCCGAGCACGGCGAAGCCCAGGACGTCCCCGCCCTCCTCGCCGAGCTGAAGCAGGACTGGGCGGACGGCGTCTGGTGCGGCCCGGAGCGGATGGCCCGCGGCCTCGCCCGCTTCGGCGCGCAGGCCGCCGAAGCCGTCCCGATCCTGACCCGCTACTGGCTGTGCACCCCGCACTCGTTCGAGCGCCCCGCCTACCTCGAAGCCCTGGCCGCGATCGACCCGGCCGGCCCGGACATGCTCGGCCTCGACCTGGCACACACCGAATCGCTCTGGGACTGCCAGGAGGACGCCCGCCTCCTCGGGATCGAGCGGGCCCCCGACCGCCCCCACGTCCGGGAGCGCCTGGCCGAGCTCCGGGACGACCCGATGGAGGAGCCCGAGGTCAGGAACGCCGCCGCCAGGCGACTCGCCGGGCCGACCTGACGGCCCTCCTCCCGGGCGGGGGAACGGGGCGAGGCGGGCTAGAGTAGACGCGTGAACGTGTGAGTGATGGTCCGGACCCCGAGAGGTGTTCCGGGCCACATCCATTTCCAGGGGTAACCCCTGTGACCTGCACGTTCGCCGGCCCACCAGACCAGCACCAGAGCCTCCGGAGGCCCCGCCTTGAGCGACCAGCCGTTCGCGCATCTGCACGTCCACACCGAGTACTCGATGCTGGACGGTGCCGCCCGGCTGAAGCAGATGTTCAAGGAGGTCGAGCGGCTGGGCCAGACCCACGTCGCGATGACCGACCACGGCAACATGTACGGCGCCGCCGAGTTCCACCGGCAGGCCACCGACGCGGGGATCACCCCCGTGATCGGCATCGAGGCGTACGTCGCGCCCGAGTCCCGCTCGAACACCAAGCGCATCCTGTGGGGCCAGCCGCACCAGAAGAAGGACGACGTCTCCGCGTCCGGCGCGTACACCCACAAGACCATCTGGGCCCGGAACAAGGAGGGCCTGCACAACCTCTTCAAGCTGACCTCGCGCTCCTACGCCGAGGGCTGGCTGGTGAAGTGGCCCCGGATGGACAAGGAGCTGATCTCCGAGCTGTCCGGCGGCCTGATGGCGACCACCGGCTGCCCGTCCGGCGAGGTGCAGACCCGCCTGCGGCTCGGCCAGTTCGACGAGGCCGTCAAGTCCGCCGCCGACTACCAGGACATCTTCGGCAAGGAGAACTACTTCCTGGAGCTGATGGACCACGGCCTCGACATCGAGAAGCGGGTCCGCGACGGGCTGCTGGAGATCAGCAAGAAGCTGAACATCCCCCCGGTCGTCACCAACGACTCGCACTACACCACCGAGGCTGACGCCGGCGCCCACGACCTGCTCCTCTGCGTCCAGACCGGCAAGAACCTCTCCGACCCGGACCGCTTCCGCTTCGACGGCACCGGCTACTACATCAAGTCCGCCGCCGAGATGTACGCGCTGGACTCCTCGGACGCCTGGCAGGAGGGCTGCCGCAACAGCCAGCTGCTGGTCGCCTCCCGGGTCGACACCGAGGGCATGTTCAAGTTCAAGAACCTGATGCCCCGCTTCCCGATCCCGGAGGGCTTCGAGTCCGAGGCGGACTTTTTCAAGTCCAAGGTCTGGGAGGGCATGGACTGGCGCTTCCCGGACGGGTACGACGAGGAGCACAAGAAGCTCGCCGAGTACGAGATGGACACCATCATCCAGATGGGGTTCCCGGCGTACTTCCTCGTGGTCGCCGACTTCATCATGTGGGCCAAGAGCCAGGGCATCGCGGTGGGCCCCGGCCGTGGTTCGGCGGCCGGTTCGCTGGTCGCGTACGCGATGGGCATCACCGACCTCGACCCCATCCCGCACGGCCTGATCTTCGAGCGATTCCTCAACCCCGAGCGCATCTCCATGCCCGATGTCGACATCGACTTCGACGAGCGCCGGCGCGGTGACGTGATCCGCTACGTGACGGAGAAGTGGGGATCCGACAAGGTCGCCATGATCGTCACGTACGGCACCATCAAGGCGAAGGCCGCCATCAAGGACTCCTCCCGAGTCCTCGGCTACCCGTACGCGATGGGCGACCGGATCACCAAGGCGATGCCGCCGGACGTCATGGGCAAGGGCATCCCGCTGTCCGGCATCACCGACAGCTCCCACCCGCGCTACGGCGAGGCGGGCGAGATCCGCGGGCTGTACGAGACCGACCCGGACGTGAAGAAGGTCATCGACACCGCGCGCGGCATCGAGGGCCTGATCCGCCAGCCCGGCGTGCACGCGGCCGGCGTCATCATGTCCGCCGAGCCGCTGACCGACCACATCCCGGTGTGGACCCGGCACACCGACGGCGTCACCATCACGCAGTTCGACTACCCGACTTGTGAGGGCCTCGGCCTTCTCAAGATGGACTTCCTCGGCCTGCGCAACCTGACGATCATGGACGACGCCGTCAAGGCGATCGAGAAGAACAAGGGCGAGAAGATCGAGCTGCTCAAGCTGCCGCTCGACGACAAGCCGACCTACGAACTCCTCGCCCGCGGCGACACGCTCGGCGTCTTCCAGCTCGACGGCGGGCCGATGCGCTCGCTGCTGCGCCTGATGAAGCCCGACAACTTCGAAGACATTTCGGCCGTGCTGGCGCTGTACCGCCCCGGCCCGATGGGCGTCAACTCCCACACCAACTACGCGCTGCGCAAGAACGGGCAGCAGGAGATCACCCCGATCCACCCGGAGCTGGAGAAGCCCCTGGAGGAGGTGCTCCGGCCGACGTACGGCCTGATCGTCTACCAGGAGCAGGTGCAGAAGGCCGCGCAGATCCTCGCCGGCTACTCGCTCGGCCAGGCGGACCTGCTGCGCCGGGCCATGGGCAAGAAGAAGAAGGAGATCCTGGAGGCGGAGTTCGTCCCCTTCCAGAAGGGCTGCCGCGAGCGCGGCTACTCCGACGCGGCCATCCAGGCGGTGTGGGACGTCCTCGTCCCCTTCTCCGGCTACGCGTTCAACAAAGCGCACACCGCCGGGTACGGGCTGGTCTCGTACTGGACGGCCTACCTCAAGGCCAACTACCCGGCCGAGTACATGTCCGGCCTGCTCACCTCCGTCAAGGACGACAAGGACAAGTCGGCGGTCTACCTCAACGAGTGCCGCAAGATGGGCATCAACGTCCTGCCGCCGGACGTCAACGAGTCGGACTCGGACTTCACCCCGCACGGTGACGACACCGTCCGCTTCGGCCTCACCGCCATTCGCAACGTCGGCGGGCCGGTGGTCGAGTCGATGATCCGGACCAGGAAGACCAAGGGGAAGTTCAGCTCCTTCCCCGACTTCCTGGACAAGGTGGAGTCGGTGGTCTGCAACAAGCGGACCGTCGAATCGCTGATCAAGGCGGGTGCCTTCGACTCGCTCGGGCACACCCGCAAGGGCCTGAGCGCGCAGTTCGAGCCGATGATCGACAACGTGGTCGGCGTGAAGCGCAAGGAGGCCGAGGGACAGTTCGACCTCTTCGGCGGCGACACGGCCTCGGACGAGCCGAGCTTCGGGCTGGACGTCGTGTTCTCCGAGGAGGAGTGGGAGAAGTCCTTCCTGCTCGCCCAGGAGCGGGAGATGCTCGGCCTGTACGTCTCCTCGCACCCGCTGCACGGCATCGAGCACGTGCTCGCCGACAAGGCGGACTGCGCGGTCGCGGACCTCGCGGAGCGGCCGGACGGGACGATCGTCACCATCGGCGGCATCATCTCGGGCCTCCAGCGGAAGATGACCAAGCAGGGCAACGCCTGGGCGATCGCCACCGTCGAGGACCTGGCGGGCTCGATCGACTGCATGTTCTTCCCGGCGAGCTACCAGCTGGTCTCCTCCCAACTGGTCGAGGACGCCGTGGTGTTCGTCCGCGGCAAGCTGGACAAGCGGGAGGACGTGCCGCGGCTGATGGGCATGGAGCTCTCCGTCCCCGACCTGTCGAACGCCCACGCCGAGGCACCGATCACCATCAACATCCCGAGCGGGAAGGTCACCCCGCCGCTGGTGGCCCGGCTCGGCGAGGTGCTCGGCAGCCACCGGGGCACCACCGAGGTGCGGGTGCGGCTGGAGAGCCGCAACAAGACGACGGTGCTGCGGCTGGACCGACACCGGGTGAAGTCGGACCCGGCGCTGTTCGGGGACCTGAAGCAGCTGCTCGGGCCGAGCTGCCTGGTGGTCTAGCTGCATGTAGGGTCCGCGAGTTGACGCGAAACGAGGAGCCCGGAAGGCGTACACGCCTTCCGGGCTCCTCGGGGTCGGGCGGTCGTCTACCGCGGGAGGGACAGCGGGAGGACGGTGCGGTGCGGGGCGGGGCGGGGTGGGATCGGGGCCTAGAACCATCGGCCGATGATCAGCCGAGGGCTTACCGATACTTTCGAATGGGCGCAAGAACCACCGAGAGGTGATTTCGGATCGAGGGTTTCGTCAGTGCCGCTCACCGGGGTTGTGCCGGGTCCTTGCGGATGAGCTCTTCAGCAGCGCAGGTCTGGTCATCGTCCAGGGTGAGGCAGATGTTGAAACCTCGGTCATCACGCTGGACCGCGGCTTCGAGGTCGCACCGGCTGGTCGGTTCGCCGGTGTTCGCCGACACTCTGAACGAATTGCCTTCGGTCGCCGAGTCCGAGGCTTTGAAGCTGTGAGACGAGCCGTTCTGCACCCAGAACCGCCACCTACCGCCTGTCATACTCGTAGAGCACTTGTAGTCGGGCACTGCATGGTTGATCCCACTGGCTGTCAAGCTGTGATCGGCCGACAGGTGCACTTTGGCGCCGGCCGCATTGGCCCAGTCCCCGACCAGATCGACCTGTTTGATCACGGCCGTGTCGCCGCCGGCGTCGGCGCACGATGCGCACGCGAGAACCAGGCACCCGAGAATCGCTGCCACCCGCCCGAAAGACCTGTTGAGTCGGTAAGTCGGGCGGCGCACCCTGTCGCGTGGCCGCAGTGACGACTGCCCGCCGCAGCCAGGTTCGGCCAGGTCCTTGCGCGCTGAATCCATGTCCCACCCCATCGGTTGAGAGGGTCGCCGCACGTAGTCCGCAGCGACCGTCCAGTGCCAGTTCGGACCCAGCCTGCCACACCCCTTGAACGCGTTCAATTGGCAGTGGTGTTGGCGGATTCGTTGAGGTGATGACCTTCGAATCAGCTGCAGGCAGCTGATGCTGCAAGCGAGTTGGAGCGGGCCCTGGTGGAGGCCGGGCTCGGCGCTCGGGCGTACCGATTCAGGTTGGGCCGTGGACGCTGGACTGGGGAGGCGCGCGTTTTTCGGAAGGCACTTCGGCTCGTCAACGAAGCTGTCCGAGCCTCTCGGGCTGCCCCGGCTCATCCCCGGACATGAAGATGCGGTTTCCCGCCAGGATTACGTCGCCGCCGACGTAGGGCGTGGCAGCGGGCGTCGGCCGTCGAGGAGCTCGACGGCCGACGCCCATTGCGGTGCAGGGAGGCATCAGCCCCCGGATGGGGAGACGACGGTCCGGTATCCCCACTCAAAGTGGCCGTCTATCGCCCTACCGGGACTCCATCCTTGGCCGCTAGGAGTCGGGATGGTCGGGTACCAGCCGCGCGGCGGAATCTTGGTCGCCGAGTTCCAGTCCCAGGGGTTGTCCACCCAGAGGTGCATGTTTACGACGCGGTATCCGTTCCGGGCCGGCTGAACGCTGTCGATCCTGCCGTTCACGGCGAACGAGCCGAGGACGGACTCGGATTCGGAGTTGGAGCCGACGTGCCCGTTGGTCAGGGTGCCGAGGAGGTCGGAGGCAATTCCGAGCCCCGGTCCGACGATCTTCGTGTAGATCCAGGGTCCGTTTTTGATCGGTCCCTTGTCCTCGTACTTTTCGGGTTCGATCTCCTCGCCGATCGCCTTGTCTCCCTTCGCCTGGTAGTTCGTCAGAAGATCATCGACCATCTTGTGGACCGCGTCCGTCTTGGTGAGGTCGGTCAGCAGCGGGTCGCCCGCGCCGAAGTTCACCACGCCGTTGTGGTCAAAGGTGTCGGTCACCCACGCGCGGAGGATGTCGTGCGCGCTGTCGTCGTTGTGGGGGTAGTTCGTCACGCTGTAGACCCCGCACCCGACCTCCGCGCAGACCTGAACGGTTTCGGCGAGCGAGTTGGATATGTCGCAGACCTTCTTACCCGCCGGGCAGGGGTCGTCCGTCTGCTCGGGCTCGGGCCACCACTTCTTGAGGGAAGGGATGCCGATGCCCGAGTTCCGTGCCGGAGGCCGGTAGGCCGGGCGCGATTTGCGGATGGTGTCGGTCCAGACGCCGTGGTTCGAGGTCCAGGTCTCCTGGACGTTCTGGCCATCCGGGGTCTGGCAGGGGCCGAAGCCGCCACAAGTGCCTTCTGGGTGCAGGCCGCTGGGGTCGGCGAGGTTGACGGGGTTGTTGTCGCTGTAGGCGTAGCCGTTCCACTGCTGGGGATCGGCCTGGTCGAGGACCGGGTCGGGGCTGACGAAACGGCCGGTGGTCGGGTCGTACTCGCGGGCGCCGAGGTTGGTGAGGCCGGTGGTGTCGTCCTTGCTGCCGCCGATGAAGCCCTTGGTGCCGGCCCATTGGCCTGCCGCGGGCTGGGTGCCTCGCGGGTTCCCGAACGGGTCGGTGGGGCGGCGGGTGACGGTCATCGCCGGGTCGGTGCCGATCTGGACACCGTTGGTGCCGTGCGGGTCGGCCGCCTGGATCAGGACGGTGCCGCCGCCGATGGGCGCGGTGACGCGGGTGTAGGTCAGGCCGCCGGGGGCGGTGAGGGAGCGGACGTTGCTCGTGGTGCCGCTGGCCGTGTCGAGGGTGAGTTCGTCGGTGGGCAGGTTGAGCGTGGTCCTGCCGGGGTTTCGGCGGATGAGCTGGTTGCCGTCGGCGTCGTAGAGGTAGCGGGTGGGTCCGGCCTGGCCGGTCTTGGTGAGGGAGTCGAGCCTGTCCTCGCCGTTCCAGGTCAGGGCGGTGGTGCCACTGGGATCGGTGATGGCGGTGGTGTTGCCCTTGGCGTCGTACTGGTAGCTGACGGCCTTGGTGCCGGTCGGGCCGGTGGTGGTGGAGGTGAGCAGGGCGTGGGGTCCGCCGGTTCCGCCCCCGGCGGCGGTGGGGGTGTTGGTGGTCCTGGCGGCTCCGAAGGTCTGGGTGATCGTGGTGTCGTTGAGGCTGTTGCCGGTGATGTCGTGCTGGACGAGGCCGGTGCGGTTGCCGGTGGCGTCGTAGCTGTAGGTGTTCCAGTACGGGGTGGGGCCGCCGACGGTGCGCCCGCCGGGGCTGACCGTTGCCGGGCCGGTGGCGTTGTTGCAGGTGCCGACACCGGGGACGCTGGTGGAGCTGCCGGTGCCGTGCTTGGTGCCGGAGGAGTCGGTCCAGTCGGCGGTGGTCTGCGTGCCGCCGGTGTCGGTCCAGGCGTTGGTGAGGCGGCTCAGGTAGTCGTAGGTGAAGCACTGGGTGTCGGTCGCCGCCGCGTCCTGGATGTCCGTCGCCGAGGTGAGCTGGCCGGCCTGGGTGTAGGTGTAGCTGGTCTGGTCGGCGGAGACGGTGCCGCTCTGCCGGTCGACGAAGTTGTTGATGAGCCGTCCGGTCGCCCAGTCGTACTGCTGGGTGGCGACGACCTGGGTGCCGTACGGGCCGACCGTGGTGCGGACCGGGCGGGCGAGGGCGTCGTAGGCGACCTGGGCGACGACGGCCTTGTTGAGGCTGGCCGCCGAGGTCAGCAGACCCGTGACGGTGCGGCCGTAGCTCACCGACTCGGCCGGCAGGCCGCCGGCGGCCGGGATGTCCGTCCCCTTGAGGACGCCGAGCACCCCGCTGTAGGTGAAGCCCGTGGTGTAGGTGCCGGCGAGCGCTCCCTCCGGGGACGGGATGGTGATGGAGCTGCCCTGCGGGCGGTAGGCGGTGTCGTAGCCGGTGACGGCCTTGGTGTAGGCGGCGCCGTTCGCCCCGTCCACGTAACGGGTGGATGAGGTGGGCTGGCCCTTGGCGAGGGTGTCGTACGTCCAGGAGGCCAGCTGGTTGGCGGGCGTGACGCTGCCGCTGTAGCTGCCGGTCCTGCGGTTGAGCAGGTCGTAGGTGTAGGCGATGGTGCTGTTTCCGGCATCGACGGTGTGGTCGATGCGCCCTTGGGCGTCGTAGAACGTCTTGCTGGTGCCGGTGTCCGGGTCGGACATCGAGGTCTGGCGGCCGCGCAGGTCGTAGCCGTAGGTCCAGGTGTTGCCGCTGCTGTCGGTGCGGGAGGCGGTCAGGCCAGCGGGGGTGAATGCGTAGCTGGTGACGTCCGCGTCGGCCGGGTTTCCGGTCGGGCCGGGAGTCTTGTACCGCCAGGTGGCGGTGGTGCGGCCGCGGGCGTCGGTGACGGTCGAGGTCGCGGTGCCGCCGTTGGGCGGGGTGGTGTCGACGCGGTCGGTGCCGGGGTAGGCGGTGGTGGTGGCCCACTGGAGGTTGCCGTTGGAGCGGAACTCCGCGCGAACGACGCGCCCGTTGCCGTCGTAGGTGTTCCAGGTCTGGCCGGGGATCTGTCCGTCGGCCGTCGGAACGAAGATCGCCTCGGTGGGGAAGGAGGTCTGCTCGTAGTAGGGGGCGGAGGTTTTGATCACCCAGCCGTGGGTGTCGTACAGGGTGTCGGTGATCAGCCGCCCGGTGGGCTTGGCTGCGCTGGTGCTCTGGGTCTGGCGGGGGCGGCCGAGGCCGTCGTAGATCGCGATGCTGGCCGAGAAGGTGGAGGCGTCGTCGTTGAGCGACTCGGTCTTCACGGTGGAGGGCGCCTTGGCGCCGTACAAGCCGTAGGTGAACCGCTTGCTCGGCAGGTCGGTGGTGGGCCGGTCGGGCGCCCAGACCGCGGTGATGCGGCCGAGCGGGTCGTACTGGGCGGTGGTGACGCGGCCGTTGACGTCAGTGCTGGTCAGCGGAGAGCCACGGGCCGGGTCGTGGGTGGAGACGCTGGTCCAGCCGGAGCCCAGCGGGCCGGTGGTGCGGACCTCGGTCGGCAGTTGGCCCGAGGCCGGGTTCAGCGTGGTGGTGGTGACGGCGGGCGTGACCGAGGGGGTGCTCAGCTGGGCGCCGTTGCCGTCGTAGGTCGAGCCGTCGGTGGTCGCGGTGGTGAGCGAGCGCCCGTAGGCGTCGAAGGTGCCGCTGCCGGTCTGCGCGTAGACGGGGTTGCCCGACTGGTCGAACTGGTCGAGGGCCTGGGAGCTGGTCGGGTCACCGGTGGTGCCGGCCTGCTTGAACGGCCTGCCGTCGTAGATCGTCCGGGTGGCCGAGAGGGTGTTGGCCGCAGTCGCGGTTCCGCCGCAGGAGCCCTGGAAGACGGTCTTCTCGGCTGCCAGGCTCAACAGCATGGGGTTGTCGCTGGTCGCGTAGGCGATGGTGGTGCAGGTCTCGGGGGTGGCGGCGGTGCCGTCGCCCTGGTCGTCGACCTTGATGACGCGGTTGCCGTTGGCCGGCTCGGTGGTCGTCACCGTCGTGGTCGTGCGCCAACTGTTGTCCGCGAGCTTGGACTTGGCGATCGCCGTGGTCTGCGAGTCCGGCAGCCAGGCGAAGATCTTCGGCGCGCCCGCGCTCTGGACGTGGGTCGCGGAGCTCTGCTGCCCGTTGTAGGTGGCGCCCGAGACGGCGGTGACGTTGCCGCCGGCCTGGTCGAAGGTCTCGGTGGCCACGACCCGGCCGGCCAGCTGGGCGCTGTCGGGAACCGTGCCGCCGAGCGGGTTCGCCAGGTCCGGGACGGTGCGCAGGGTGGTGCCGTCGGCGAGGTGGTCGCCGACCATGCCGCGCAGGTAGGTGGTCCGTGTCTGGGTCTTGGGGGCCTCGCCCTGGTTGGCGCTGCCGGTGGTCGTGGTCACCGTCTGGTAGCCGCGGAACTGGTCCCAGGTGCGGACCTTGGGGTCGACGAACTCGGCGTCGTTGCGGTGCCAGGCGGCGCCGCCGCCGTAGCTGTACTCGGTGTTGCGGGCGACGGCCGGGGTACTGACCAGGTCCTGCTCGATAACGGTCTTGACCAGTGGCTTGTCGAACCAGTCGCTGACCGGGGCCTTGGCGGACTGCCCGGGCAGGTACCAGTGGACGGGGATGCAGGCCATGGAGTTGGTGTCCTCGGAGGCCGGCATGTGATTGTTGGCCCGGGAGCACTCCGGGTCTGTGTAGACGACGTCGATGCGCTCGCCGGTCTCGGTGGTGATGCTCTGGATGCGCGGGCGCATGAACTGCGGCGAGGCCGGGACCAGGCCGTCGATGCGGTTGGCGCGCATCTTGTACTGGAACTGCACCGCGGGCAGGTCCGGGATCGGTGACTGGCCGTTGCTCGGCACCCGCTGGACCGAGTCGAGCTGGAGCAGGTGCTTGGTGCTGTCGCCCGGGTCGGCGAGCTCCTGGGTGAGGTTGTAGGTGTCGACGGTGCGCGGCGTGCCGTTGACCTGGATCTGGGTGCTGATCGAGGTCAGGCGCTTGGTGGTGAAGAACGTCGGCGCGCCGTTGACGCAGCTGTTGTCGGTGCAGATCTGGTCGATCGGGGTGTCCGGCCAGGCGTCCGCGTTGGCGGTAGTGCGCTGGTCCTCGGAGCAGGTGATCGTGCCGCTCGGCAGGCAGCGCTCGGCGGTGTTGAAGACGACCTTCGCGGCGGGCGCGCCGGCGCCCTTGGCCGCCAGCTGGTCGCTCAGCCGCTGGCCGTAGTCGATCTCCTGGAGGTAGCCGGCGCGCTGGTAGTCGGTGAGGGTGCCGGCGCTGGCGCCCTGGATCCGGCCGCGCTGGTACTTGTTGCCCTCGGTGGCGTACTTGTAGGTGGTCAGGTTGTTGTGCGGGTCGATGACGTAGTCGAGCTGCCAGCGCCAGGCCATCTGGCACCAGGAGCCGTTGCCCTTGCCGGCGTCGTAGCACGGGTCGCCGCTGTTGGGCGAGTACACCGGCACGGTCAGCACGGAGCTTGCGGACGGGTCGGTACCGTCGCCGCCGGGCAGGTGGTTGGCACCGAAGTAGTACTGGACGCCGTCCGGCGTGGTGATCCGCCAGTACTCGCGGCCGTTGTAGTCGACGTCGCCGCTCCCCTTGGGCGAGCCGGTCAACTGCTCGACCTTCGTCCCGTCGTCATTGGCGAGGTGCCAGACACCGGTGGCGTCGTCGCGCACGATCGGGCCGGAGTGGCCGCTGAAGGCGAGGGTGGCGTTCTGGCCGCCCCAGCACTGGTCGCCGGAGCCGGTGATCCCGTCCTTGTCGCAGCTGCGGTAGCTGCGCTCGATGAAACCGGGCTCGTAGCCCCAACCGTCACCGACCCAGGAGGGCTGCGCGTTGGAGGCGGAGGTCTTGCCGTCCACGTCCGCCGAGTTGTAGCTCAGCGCGACGGACGGAGCCGCACCGCCGAGTGCCGGCGGCACCTGGATCGGGTAGTTGTAGCTGAAGCTGCCCGCGTTGGAGCCGCCGGCCCAGGCCGCCGAGGGGGACAGCGAGGTCGCGGTGTAGTTGCCCAGCGGGCCGGACGGCGAGGGCGCGGCGGCCAGCACCACCGAGCCACCGCCCGAGCTGTCGGAGACCGACGCAGGCGTCGCCGTGGTGGTGAACGAGGACTGCACGGCCCCGCTTCCGCCCTGTCCCTTTTCCTGACCCGAACCCTGCTGCCCGGCAGCGGACTTGGCGGGCAGTGTCACCTGCGCGGTGATGGTTCCGGAGCCGTCGCTGGTGGCAGTGACCGGGGTCTGGGTGCGGCATTCGGGCTTGTCCGGCGTGGTCAGTGCGCAGGCGGGCAGCGAGACGAGTGAGGCGCGGTCCGACCAGCCTGCCGCCCGCAGCGACTTGAGGTCCAACGTCACCCGCGCCCCGCGCCCCGGACCACCCGCAGGCTGCGCCTCCGCGTCCGTGAGCGCGACCAGCGGCCCGCCGACCCCCGCGGCCTTGCCCTTGTCCGGGTCCGTCACCTGAACGGTCACGGAGTGCGCGGCCTTGGTCTGCGCGTTCCCCGGCGCGACCCGAACCGCCAGATTCCCGGCCTTCGTGCCGGCCTGGCCGTCGGAGGCGGGCGCCGCGCCGCCGGTCCCCTTGCGCGCCGCCTCCGCCTCCGCACCGTCGACGCCGACGACGACCGTAGCGGTGCCGGTCACCACCGGCGGTGCCGTCTCCGGCTTCCAAGCGGTGGGCTTCGGAGCCGACTTGGCGCCCGGGGGCTGGGCGTCATGGCCCTGGACGGGCGTGGTTGCCGCCCCCAGCGGGGTGTTCGGGGGGGTCCAGACCTCCCCTTCCGGGGCGGGAAACGTCCACGCCGCCGCCGGAGGCGCCGCCAACCCGGAGACCGTCAGCGCGAGGACGACCGTATACAGCAGTGACCGTGGCCGTCTCCCGCCCGATCCCCCTCCGCCTCCCGCTACCGAAGTCCGATTCCGAGCACGCCAAACCCCCACGGCTGATCCTCCCCGCGAAGAGACACGTAAGTGACTGACCATCAGATAGACGCAGGTGCGCCGATGTTGAGGCAGACCATAGGCGGGTTCGGAACTTGTGCGACAGGAGGTTTCGAGACCGGCCGTCGCTCTTTGCAAAGACTTGACCGATCGCGCGGGAACCATTCCGGACATGTCCCGGTAAGGCGGCTGCCGGTTTGACCAATTCCCTGTGCGGGCCGCATCGTTCCCCTCCGAACGTCGTGTCGATCGCGGCACGGCGATAGGGAGGGAAGTGCGAACTGACATGTCTCATAAGCCAATTACGCCTCAATCAGTGAAACCGCCACGATCGGTGCGATCGGTACGCAAACGAGTGATCCGGCTCACTTCGTTAGGCGTCACCGGTGCACTCGGCCTCGCGCTGCTGTCCGCGCCCGCCGCGATCGCGGCTGATTCACCGTCAATCCCGTCGCACGGCCCCACGTTCCCGTTGCCGCCGCTCACCCCGTCCAAGCCCGCGCCGAAGCTGACGGAGCAGCAGCAGGCGATGGTGGACGCGATCGCCAAGGCGAAGTCGACGGGCAAGCCGGTCGTCGTCGATGCGATGACCGGCGCGGCCTCGAAGACCGTCGCCAACCCGAACGAGACCCTGAGTACCACCGACAACGCCCAGCCGGTGCGCGCCAAGCGCGACGGTAAGTGGGCCGACCTCGACCCGACCCTGAAGGCCGGCCCGGACGGCACGGTCACCCCCGCGGTGGTCGGCACCGACGTGTCGTTCTCCGGCGGGGGCACCGGTCCGATGGCCAGCGTCACCACCGAGGACGGCAAGAAGCTGGCCGTCAGTGCCCCGTTCGCGCTGCCGAAGCCGACGCTCAGCGGCGCCACCGCCACGTACGCGGACGTGCTGCCCGGCGTGGACCTGCAGCTGAGCGCGCTGACGGCCGGCGGCTGGCGCGACGTGATCGTCGTGCGGACGCCCGAGGCCGCGGCCAACCCGGCGCTGAAGACCCTGCGCTTCCCCGTCACGGCGAACGGGCTCACCGTCGCCGCCGATGACAAGGGCGCCATCAGCGTCAAGGACGACAAGGGCGGGAAGGTGCGCTTCCAGGCGCCCGCGCCCATGCAGTGGGACTCCTCGAAGCCCCCCTCCGCCACCCCGCCCAAGGCGGGCAAGGCGGTCGCCGCTCCGGCCGCCGAAGACGCCACCGCCCAGGGTGCGCCCTCGACGGCCGAGGCGCCGGGAGACGGCGCGAAGGTCGCTCCGATCGGCACCAAGGCCACCGGCGAGGCCATCGAGCTGACCCCGGACCCGGCAGCCCTCGGCTCCGGCACCGGCCCGTGGTACCTGGACCCGACCCTGATCGCCGTCACTAACGCCGTCCAGAGCTCGGTCGAGGTCCAGGAGAACCACAAGGACGCCAAGAACTTCAACCTCAAGTCCAACCTGGCGACGGGCTACTGCGGTTACCACAGCTCGGACCCGAGCCAGGACTGCGGTAGCGAGGGCCGCCAGCGCGCCTACTTCCAGTTCACCATCAACCCGGCGATCTACACCGTCCCGGGCGGCGCCGAGGTCCCGCCGACGCTCTACACCTCCACCCTCAACGCCCAGGTCACCGGCGCCTCCAGCCCGGGCACCGCGACCAACCTCGGCGTCTACTCGGCCCCGAGCCCGATCGGCGGCGACACCAACTGGAACGCGCAGCCGTGCGGCCTCGACGGCACCCAGGTCATGAACGGGTGCGGCTACGTCGGCGGGCAGCCGATCACCGGCACCGGGCCGATGTCCGTCGACGTCACCGGCATGATCAACCAGGCGGCCGCCGGCCACTGGCCCTGGTGGACCGTCGGCATCGCGCCCAGCGACTCCGAGTGGAACAAGTTCTTCCGCCACTACATCGGCAGCAACCCGAGCATCACCACCAACTACGACATCACGCCCACGATCTGGTACCCACGCACCAGCCCCGCCCCCGGCTGGGCCGACACCGGGGCCACGGCCGAGTGCAACAGCGGCGGCACCCACCCCTGGGACAACCCGGGCTGGGTCGGCAGCAACCAGAACATCTACCTGACCGCCAACAGCTACTCCCCGGCAGGCCAGCCGCTCTACACCGGCTACATCATGTGGGACGACCAGGACCCCAACTTCCACCTCGAACAGGGTGGGTGGGGCGGCTCGTACAACAACCCCGCTCCGTCGACCTCGGTCGGCTCACTGACCGACGGCCACCAGTACGGCTGGCTGGCCCGCTCGACCGACAACCTGCTCACCTCGCCCAACAGCGCCTGGTGCTACTTCCGGGTCGACAAGACCCCGCCGCGCGTCAGCATCAGCTCCACCGACTTCCCGCCGTCCGGCACCCCGAACCCGACCCCGGCCAAGTACGCCGGCGACTCGGCGACGTTCACCATCAACGCCGACGACCCGGCCCCCGGCCCGAACCTGTACGCCTCCGGCGTCGCCTGCATCCGCGTCACCGCCGACCCGACGCCGGTCGTCGGCTGGGGCTGCAACCGCTCCGACACCGTCAAGCCCGGCCAGCCGTACACCTATACGCCGCGCCAGTGGGGCACCAACACCCTGTACGCGTGGGCGATGGACGTCGCGGGCAACTACAGTCAGGCCGCGGTCTACAACTTCTACGCGCCCTGGAAGCCCGGCACCCAGCCGGTGTTCGGCGACGTGAACAACGATCAGAAGCCCGACATCGTCGTCACCGACAAGACCGGTGACCTGCGGGTCATCGGCGACGCCGACCCGTCGACCTCGCTGGCCGCCCCGGCCGCGGCCGCGCCCGGCGCCCGTGACTACGGCACCACCTGGGCCGACTTCCAGATCAGCCACCACGGCACCTTCGCCGTCGGCCAGGCCGTGGACGAGATCGTCGCGCACTTCAACAACCCGGCCAAGGCCGCCGACAAGTCCGCGATCCTGAAGAACTCGATGTACCTGATCCCGAACGACGGGACCGGCCGTCTGGACACCCTCACGCCGATCGCGCTCACCCGGCCGTCCTCCTGCAAGACGTACGGCACCGGCGCGGCCTGTGCCGGCTACAACACGACCGACTGGAGCGGCGTCTCCCAGGTGATCGCCTTCGGCACCCCCGAGGGCGAGGCCACCGCGGCCAAGCCCGGCGGCACCGCGGGCCAGCAGATCATCTCCACCCAGACCACCCTGCTGACCCTGGAGAACAACAACCTCTACCTCTACACGCCGGACGGCTTGGCGGACAACGTCAACAGCGCGACGCTGATCCCCACCGCCTCCGGCAGCTGGACCGACCTGGAACTGCTCAACCCCGGTGCCGCCAACGGCGCCACCGCCAGCACCGACAAGACCAACCCGGGCCAGGTCAACCAGGCCACCCTGTGGGCCCGCAACCGCACCACCGGTGACGTCTTCGCCTACCCGCTCGGCTGGAAGGCGGACGGCACCGTCGACTACACCGCGCTCACCAAGCCTGACGCCGGCATCAAGATCGGCTACGGCGTCAACGCCGCCAACTACCCGCGCATCGGCGCAGGGGACATCAACGCGGACGGCTACCCCGACCTCTGGACGGTCGACAACAACAACGCCATGACCGTCTACCCCGGCCAGAGCAGCACCGCCACCCAGGGCAAGGTCGACGGCTTCGGCGCCGCCAGCATGATCGGTTACGCCGATGCCAGCACCTCGGTCCACTCCAGCCTGGCCCCCGCGATGTGCATGGACGCCTGGGGCGGCCCCCGCGACGGCGCCCAGCTGGCCCTCGGCAGCTGCTGGAACACGCCCAGTCAGCGCTTCAACCTCGGCGCCGACGGCACCGTCCGGGCCGGCTCCTTCTGCGTCTCCACCGCGGACGGCGCCACCGCCAACGGCAGCCTCGTCCGGCTCGCCCGCTGCGAGGGCAAGCCCACCCAGAAGTGGACCACCCGCCCGGACGGCCGCATCGTCAACCAGGCCACCATCACCGGGGGCGACCCCAACACCGGCCGCTGCATCGAACTGAACGGCTGGGCAACCGCTCAGGGCACCTGGCTCGACATCTGGGACTGCCCGAACCTCCAGGACAACGTCCGCTGGACCCTCCAGCCCGAACGCACGCCGTGACTCCGGCGGCCTGACCGGCAGTTGAGTCGCGGACCCCGTGAGAAGGGGTCGGGGCCCGGGGCGCCGCGCGGCACCCCGGGCCCCGACGTGTTCAGGACCCGCTGCCCAGCCCCGGTGGCACCGCCGTGTGCAGCGCCGAGACGAAGGCCGAGATGGCCGGGTGGGAGCCCGCGCCCGCGCGGAACGCGGCCCGGGTGCGGCGGTACATCGGCAAGCGGGTGAGCACGACCCCCGGTGGCTGCTGGGCCGTGCCCAGGTGGGGGACCAGGGCGACGCCCTGGCCGGCGGCCACGAGTGCCAGCACCGTGGTGAAGTCGTCGATCTGGTGCCGGATCCGGGGCGCGAAGCCCGCCGCCTCGCAGGCGCGGACGGCCATGGTGTGGCACAGCGTGCCGGGCGGGGACATGATCCAGGGCGCGCCGCGCTGCTCGGCGACCGTGGCCGGGGTGCGGGCGGCCAGGTACATCGGCTCGGTGAAGACCGGACGGGTGACCGCGAGGCCCGGCTCCGGGTCGGTCGGGACGAGGTCGTACTCGTGGACCAGCGCGACGTCCAGCTCGCCCGCGCGCAGGGCCGCGCCGACGGCCGCCGGGTCGACCTCGGTGACCATCGGCTCCAGCCCCGGGTGCCAGGAGGCCAGCTCGGCGAGCACCGCAGGGATGATCGCGCGGGCCGCGGAGGGGTAGGTGCCGATCCGCAGCGGGCCGGCCAGTCCCCGCTTGGCGTGGGCGAGTTCGGCGCCCGCCTGCTCCAGCAGGGCGAGGACGGACTCGGCGTGGCGGACCAGGTTGCGGCCGGCCGGGGTGAGGGTGACCCGCCGCCCGGTGCGCTCCAGCAGCGGGACGCCCGCCTCCTTCTCCAGGACGGACAGCTGCTGGGACACCGCCGAAGGGCTGAAGGACAGCGCCTCGGCGACGGCGGCGATGGTGCCGAGGTGGGCCAGTTCGCGCAGCAGGCGCAGGCGTCGGACATCGAGCATCGGCTCAGCTTACGAGAAGCGTCAGAAATGTGAACTGGACCTGCGCTATCCGCGGCCGCAGGATCGTCGGTATGGAACTCAAGGGCATCTACGTCCCCCTGATCACCCCCTTCGCCGCCGACGGTTCGGTCGCCGTCGACGCGCTGGAGAAGCTCGCGTACGAGGTCCTGGACGCCGGGGCGGCCGGGCTGGTCGCGCTCGGCACCACCGGCGAGCCCGCCGCGCTGACCGCCGAGGAGCGGGACGCGGTGGTGGACGTCGCCGCGGCCGCCTGCGCGGCGCGCGGGGCGCAGCTGATCGTCGGCGCCTCCGGCGGCGACACCCGGGCCGTCGGCGAGGCGCTGGCCGCGCTCGCCGCGCGGGTGCCGCGGGCGGCGGCGCTGGTGACCACGCCGTCCTTCGTCCGGGCGGGCGAGGCCGGGACGGTCGCGCACTTCCGGGCGCTGGCCGCGAGCAGCCCGCTGCCGCTCGTCGTCTACCACATCCCGTACCGCACCGGGCAGCAGCTCTCCACCGCCGCGCTGCGCGAACTGGCCGGGATCGAGGGCGTGGTGGGCGTCAAGTACGCGACCGGCGGGCTGGACCAGGCGGCCGCCGAACTGCTCGCCGACACCCCCGAGAGCTTCGCGTTCCTCACCGGGGAGGACGCCTTCCTGGCGCCGATGCTGGCGATCGGCGCGGCCGGCGGCATCCTCGCCTCCGCGCACCTGGCGACCGCCCGCTTCGTCGAGCTGTACGAGGCCTGGCGGGCCGGGGACGTGGAGCGGGCCCGGGCGCTCGGGCACCGGCTGACCGCTCTGGCGCTGTCCGCGTTCACCGCGCCCAACCCGACGGTGACCAAGGGTGTGCTGCACGCCCAGGGCCGGATCCCGACCCCGGACGTCCGGCTGCCGCTGCTGCCGGCGGGCGGGGCGGAGGTCGCGGCCGCGCTTGAGCTGGCGAGTGGTCTGGACCAGTAGGGGCCCGTCCGGGCCCCCTCTCACACCGTGGAACAGCAGGTCGCCCCACCCGCGTGACAAGGCATGATGGGCAGAGTGCGGCTGCAGACAGCACCATTCAGAGGAGTAGTCGGAATGAAGATCGGCATTGTCGGGGCCACCGGCCAGGTCGGCGGCGTGGTCCGCGAGATCCTGGCGGAGCGCGCGGGACTTCCCGGTGGAATCGGCCCGGTGGAGCAGCTGCGGCTGTTCGCCTCGGCGCGCTCGGCCGGGCGCACGCTGCCCTGGCAGGGCACCGAGGTCACGGTCGAGGACGCGGCCACGGCCGACTACACCGGCCTGGACATCGTGATCTTCTCGGCCGGCGGCTCCACCTCCAAGGCCCTGGCCCCCAAGGTGGCCGCGGCCGGTGCCGTCGTCATCGACAACTCCTCCGCCTGGCGCCGCGACCCCGAGGTCCCGCTGGTCGTCTCCGAGGTCAACCCCGAGGCCATCGCCGACCGCCCCAAGGGCATCATCGCCAACCCGAACTGCACCACCATGGCCGCCATGCCCGTGCTGCGCCCGCTGCACGAGGAGGCCGGGCTCGCCGCCCTCGTCGTCTCCACCTACCAGGCCGTCTCCGGCAGCGGCGTGGCCGGCGTCGCCGAGCTGCAGGACCAGGCCGCCAAGGTCGTGGACGGCGCCGCCGCGCTCGCCCACGACGGCGGCGCCGTCGAGTTCCCCGAGCCCAAGGTCTACCGGCGGCCGATCGCCTTCAACGTGGTGCCGCTGGCCGGCTCCATCGTGGAGGACGGCTCCAACGAGACCGACGAGGAGCAGAAGCTCCGCCACGAGAGCCGCAAGATCCTCGGCATTCCCGCCCTGAAGGTCTCCGGCACCTGCGTGCGCGTCCCGGTCTTCTCCGGCCACTCGCTGCAGATCAACGCCCGCTTCGAGCGCCCGATCAGCACCGAGCGCGCCGTCGAGCTGCTCACCGCCGCCCCCGGTGTCGAGCTGTCCGAGATCCCGACCCCGCTGCAGGCGGCCGGCCAGGACCCGAGCTACGTCGGCCGCATCCGGGTGGACGAGACCGTGGAGAACGGCCTGTCGCTGTTCGTCTCCAACGACAACCTGCGCAAGGGCGCCGCGCTCAACGCCGTCCAGCTGGCCGAGCTGGTCGCCGCGGAGCTCAAGGGCTGACGCCCGGCCGAGCCCGAGGGCTCGACCGGGACCAACCGTCCGTGACGTTTGGCGGGCCCCGTCGTTGAACGGGGCCCGCCTTCGTGTTTCTTTGCGACTCATTGGGGCGGCTGTTGCGGGACCGGGACATCTGCCGAGGTTCGGGGCGCGAACCTAGGGGAAAAGGTGACCCAACGATCGGGCGGTCACGGGGGCCCCTCACCCCACCACGCGCGGACGACGGGCGGACCGCCCACCCTGACTGACCTTCGAGGGCGAGCGGAAAGAGGTGCGCAGATGGACCGCTGTGTCGTCCTGGTGGACGCCGGATACCTGCTGGGCGCCGCCGCCAGCCTGCTCGCCGGTGACCCGTCCCGCTCGAAGGTCACCGTGAACCACACCGCGCTGATCAGTGCCCTGCGCGAGCGCGCCGAGGACGAGACTGGGCTGCCCCTGCTGCGGATCTACTGGTTCGACGCGGCCCCCGACCGCCGCCCGATGCCCGAGCACCGGCGGCTGCGCGTCCTGCCCCGGGTCACCGTACGGCTGGGCGCCCTCACCCGGGCCGAGGGGCGCTGGGTGCAGAAGGGCGTCGACGCCGCGATGCACGCCGAACTCTCCGAACTCGCCCGCAACCGGGCCTGCGCGGACGTCGTACTGATCACCGGCGACGGGGACCTGCTGCCCGGGATGATGACCGCCAAGGAGCACGGGGTGGCCGTGCACCTGTGGGCGCTGCAGGCCGCCGACGGGGACTTCAACCAGTCCGAGGACCTGGTCGGCGAGGCCGACGAGCGGCGGGTGCTGGACCGCGAGTGGATCGAGGGGTCCTTCTCGCTGCGGGACAGCTCCAGCGTGTTCCCCGAGCCCGGGGCCGGCGGCGCCCGGCAGGAGATCGCCAAGATCCTGGCCGCCCCGCCCGCCTCGCTGCCGACCGTGGTGCCGCCGGGCGCCCGGCCCGCCGCCGGAGCCCCGGAGCCCGAGGCGCCCGCCGCGAACGGGGGGTCGCAGCCCGCCGCGGCACTGCGGGTGGTGCCCACCCCCAAGGACCTCGCCGGACGGGTCTCCGCCGTCACGCCGACCACCCCGGCGGCCAACGGGCACGCCAACGGCACCGCCAACGGGCACGCCAACGGCACCGTCGCCGGACACGCGGCGGGCGGGCCGGTGCTGCGGTGGTCCTCCGACCGGGGCTGGGTGGACCGGCCCGCACCGGAGCCGTCCGTCACCGCCGGGGACGGCCTGCCGACCCTGGCCCAGCTGACCACCGCCGAGCAGCGCTGGGCCGACCGGGAGGAGGACATCACCTCGATCGGCGGCGACGCCCACGAAGTCGGGCAGGTCTTCGCCCGGCGCTGGAGCGACCGGCTCGGCGACCTCGAACGGCTCACCCTGCTCTGGCCCGACTACCCGCGCATCCCGCACCGGGTCGACGGCGAGCTGCTGCGCTACGCGGCCCGCTTCGGGCTGCTCGCGCACAAGGACGACCAGATCGACGAGCACGACCGCTACGCCATCAGGGCGGGCTTCTGGAAGGAACTCGCGGCCCGGGTGCCCGGCGGCTCCATGGTCGTGGACGACTGAGGCCGGTGCACGACCGGGCCGAGCCGGTGGTTTCCGGCGATCAGGCCCCCTTGTCCGGTTCGCCCGTGTGAGCGCGTAGAGTCTCCGGTCGTGAAAGAGACGGCCGGGCGAGCACCCCAGGACACCTCGCCGTGCGTCGCCGTACGCGACCTGGTCCGCACCTACCGCACCGGGCGCGGCGCCGCCGCCACCGAGGTCCGGGCCAACGACGGGATCAGCCTGACCGTCCGGCAGGGCGAGGTCTTCGGGCTGCTCGGACCGAACGGGGCCGGGAAGTCCACGCTGGTGCGCCAGCTCACCGGGCTGCTGCGCCCGGACTCCGGCTCGGTCGAACTGCTCGGCCACGACATCGTGCGGCACCCCGAGCGGGCGGCGCGGCTGCTCGGCTACCTCGGGCAGGAGTCCACCGCGCTGGACGAGCTGACCGTGGTGCTGGCCGCCGAGACCACCGGGCGGCTGCGCGGGCTCGGCCGGGCGCAGGCCCGCGCCGAGACGGCGGAGGTGCTCACCGAACTCGGGCTGGAGCCGATCGCCTCGCGGCCGCTGGCCAAGCTCTCCGGCGGGCAGCGCAGGCTCGCCTGCTTCGCGGCCACCCTGGTGGGGGAGCGGCCGCTGCTCGTGCTGGACGAGCCGACCACGGGCATGGACCCGGTCGCCCGGCGGGCCGTGTGGTCGGCCGTGGACCGGCGCCGCGCCGAGCGCGGGACGACGGTGCTGCTGGTCACCCACAACGTGATCGAGGCGGAGACCGTGCTCGACCGGGTCGCCGTGGTCGACGAGGGCCGGGTGATCGCCTGCGACACGCCCGGCGGGCTCAAGGCGCTGGTGGACGGCGACGTCCGGCTCGACCTGGTCTGGCGGGACGAGGCGCCGCTCGGTGTCCCCGCCGTCGCCGCGCTGGCCGAACGGGCCGAGCGCACCGGGCGCCGCTGGACCGTCCGCACCACCCCCGAGCAGGCCCGCGAGCTGGTCGCCGCCGTCACCACCGGCCCGGCCTTCGCGGCGCTCGACGACTTCACCCTCGCCACCCCGAGCCTTGAGGACGCCTACCTCAAGCTGGGCGGCCGCCATCACGGAGGACTTCGGTGACGCTGCTCTCGGTGCCCCCGCGGACCGACCGGTCGACGGCCGGGCCCGCCCCGCTCGCCCCCGCCGCCCGGCTGCTGCCCTCGCTCGCCGCGGTGTACCGGGCGCAGCTCGCCCGGGCCAAGGTGGCGCGGATCCCGTTGCTGTTCGTGGCGACCTTCCAGTCCGTCGGCATCCTGGTGATGATGCGGGGCGTCGTGGAGGCCGGGCAGACCTCGGCGGCGCGGTCGGTGGTCGCCGGGTCGAGCGTGCTGGTGGTGGCGTTCGTCGCGCTCAACCTGCTCGCCCAGTACTTCGGGAAGCTGCGGGCCAACGGGGGCCTGGACCACTACGGGACGCTGCCGGTGCCGGCCGCCTCGGTGGTGCTCGGCACGGCCGGCGCGTACGCCTCGTTCACCCTGCCGGGGACGCTGGTCACCGCGGGCATCGGCGCGGTGATGTTCGGGCTGCCGCTCGGGCAGCTGTGGGTGCTGCTGGCGGTCGTGCCGCTGGCCGGGGCCGCGCTGTCCGGCCTGGGCGCGGCCTGCGGGCTGCTGGCGCCGCGCCAGGAGATCGCGACGATGCTGGGGCAGCTCGGCATGTCGGCGGCCCTGCTGCTGGGCGTGCTGCCGGTGGACCACCTGCCGCAGCCGGTGCTGTGGCTGCGGGACCTGCTGCCCTCGACGTACGGGGTGGAGGCCTTCGCCCGGACCTTCGCGCCGGACCCGGACTGGGCGGCGGTCGCGGCGGACCTGGGGGTCTGCGCGGCGGTCGGCGTGGTGTCCCTGGCGCTGGCCACCTGGGCGTACCGGCGGGCGGTCGCGCGGTAGGCCGGTGCCCGGCCGGTGGGGCCGTTCGGGCGGCCGTCGTGAAACGATGGGGCCTGTGACCGTACCGAACACACCTCCGGATCCCGCCCACGCCGACGTGGAGGCGGAGCAGGGCGCCGTGCCCGACCCGTTCGCGCCGCCGCCGGTCTCGGACGAGGAGCCGCCCCCGGGTATGCCGGAGGCCCCGCCCGTGGTGGAGCACCCGCTGCTGGCGGAGCTGCGGATCGGGGCGGGCGTCGTGGTCGCCTGCCTGCTGGTCGGAGTGGTGATGGCCGGGCTGTGGGCCTGGCTGGCGCCGAAGGTCCCGCTGCTGGTGGACGGCGACCGGATCCTCTACGCGGACCCCGAGGGTGAGCAGCGGGCGGGCGCCGACGCGGTGTTCGTGCTGATCGCGCTGGGCGCCGGGATCGTGACGGCGCTCGGGGCCTTCCTGGTGACCCGCAAGCGCGGCGGCGGCATCTCGGTCGCACTGGGGCTCGCCGTCGGCGGACTGCTCGGGTCGATCGGCGCCTGGCGGATCGGACGCTGGCTCGGGCCCAGCAACAACCTGATCGCGGAGGCCCGGCGGGTCGGCAACGGCGGGCACTTCGACGCGAGCATCGACCTGGGGGCGCTGGGGGCGCTGCTGGTGTGGCCGATGGTGGCGATGGTGGTGCTGCTGGCGCTGTCCGCGGCGTTCGGCAAGCGGGAGGAGGACCCGCCGCCGTACTGGGGGGCTCCGGCTGGGACGTACGGGGCCCCTGAGGCTCCCCCCGCGGCTCCCCCGGCGGACGCGGTTCCCCCGGTGGACGCGGTTCCCCCGGTGGACGCGGTTCCCCCGGTGGACGCGGCCGCGCGGGAGCGCGGGAAGGGCTGAGGCTCTCCCGGCCGGGCCGGGTTCCCCGGCGAGGCGGAAGGTCGGCGGTCCGGTACGGGCCGGGCCTTCCGCCTCGTGCCGTTTCCCGGGCCCTCAGCGGGCGATGGCGGCCGTGCGGGCCCGGGTGAGGGCGATCAGGTCGGCGGGGGCCAGCTCGACCTCCAGGCCCCGCCTGCCCGCCGAGACGTAGACGGTGGGGTGGCCGAGGGCGCTGGCGTCGATCACCGTGCGCAGCGGGCGGCGCTGGCCGAGCGGGGAGATGCCGCCGAGGACGTAGCCGCTGCTGCGCTCGGCGGCGGCCGGGTCGGCCATGGCGGCGCGCTTGCCGCCGACGGCGGCGGCAAGGGCCTTGAGGTCGAGCTGGCCGGCGACCGGGACCACGCCGACGGTGAGGGTGCCGTCCACGTCGGCGACCAGGGTCTTGTAGACCCGCTCGGGGGCGACGCCCAGGGCCTCGGCGGCCTCGCCGCCGTAGGAGGCGGCGGCCGGGTCGTGCTCGTAGGCGTGGACGGTGAAGGCGACGGCGGCACTCTCCAGGGCGACGGTGGCCGGGGTGCCCTGGCCGCCCTTCTTGGGCTTCTTGGCCATGCGGGGGTCCTGGGTCAGTTGGGGCTGAAGGACTGGCGGGTGAGCTCGACCGCGGGGAGCGAGGGCAGCCAGCTGAGGACGGCGCTCTCGCGGCGCAGCAGTTCGAGTTCGGTGCGCAGCCGCTGGGCGGTGTCGGGGCAGGCGAGCAGCCGCTGCTTGACCGGGGTCTCGAACACCGAGGCGGCGGCCACCAGGTAGGAGAGCACCTGCGGGTCGTCGGGCAGCTGCGGGCGGCCCATGGTGGTGGCCTCCTTCGCCCCGGCCAGGCGTTTCTGGTACACCCGGAACGCCCGCTCGACCTCGGAGGCCAGGGCGCCGGAGCCCTCGCCGGACTGCTCCTCGATCGGCTCGATCTCGCCGGTCAGGTACGGACCGGCGACGTCCACCGAGCGCAGCCAGAACCGGGTGGTGCCGGTGACCAGCAGCTCGTAGCGGCCGTCGGACTGCTTCTGGGCGGAGGAGACGTCGGCGACGCAGCCGACGTGGAACAGCGCCTCCAGCGGGTCGCCGGTGACGGTGCCCAGACCGTCGAGCGGGCCGGCCGGGCCCTCCTCGGGCCGGACCGGGGCGACCTCGCGGCCATCCTTGATGGCGAGCACGCCGAAGCGGCGCGGCGCGTCCTCGGGCTGTTCGAGCAGGTCGGCGACGAGACGGCGGTAGCGCTCCTCGAAGACGTTCAGGGGCAGCACGAGGCCCGGGTAGAGCACGATGTTCAGCGGGAAGAGCGGCAGCCGTTCTGTCACGGCGGACAGCGTAGTTCCCCGGGGCCCGGCCTTGTCGCCCGGTTAACGCCGTCCACGGTGTCGGGCCGTCCGAAGCCGTCCACGGTGTCAGCCCCGCTGGAGCAGCCGGGTGGCGCCCGCCACCACGGTGGAGGCGAGCAGCCAGCCGACCACGACCAGTCCGGCGGAGATCCACTGGCTGATCCCGCCGGGGTTCCAGGCGCCCTGGTTGAGGTCGACGATCGGCAGCAGCTGGTTGAGGGTGTACAGCACCGGGCTCCAGTGCGGGCGCTCGTCGGGCTTGAGCGGATCCAGCGGGTGGGTGGCGAACCACACGCTGCCGAGCGCCCAGGCGAGCAGCAGCCACAGGCCCGCCCGGCCGGGGCGGTAGCCGTAACCGACGGTGACGTCCTGCACCCGGCCCCAGATCCGGGCGGGCAGCGGCAGGGTCTGGCGGCGGCGGCGCTGCTTGGCGTACAGCACCTCGCGGGCGTCGTCGTCGGCGCCGTCGCGGCGCAGGGCGGCGGCGAGCTGCTCGTAGGACTCCGGCTGGAAGTCCACCGCGGAGCCCTCCAGCCAGGCGATCCGCTGCCGGATGGTGAACGGGCCGACCGGGCGGAGGTTCTCGTACACGAAGCCGGTCAGCCGCAGGTGCTTGCCGAGCGGCCAGGCGTCCGGGGTGTCGACCAGGTTGCCGACCCGGGCGCGGGACAGCGAGACGGTTCCGGTCGGCCGGATCTTGCAGGTGAAGCGGAGTTCGGGGGTGTGGATGCGGCGCAGCGAGAGCTCGTCGTCACCCTCCAGGTGGAATTCGCCCGAGATCAGGCAGGCGGCCTCGAAGCGGGCGTCCGAGAGCCGTACCTGGCCGTAGGCGCGGAAGGGGGTGCTGGGGGCGTCGGGTGGGGGGCTCTGGCCGTAGCCGGAGCCGTAGTAGCTGCGGGAGCCGAACCAGCCGCCGTCGGCGGAGCTGGTCAGGTAGAGGGTGTGGCCGACGTTGAGCCGGACGGCGTTCAGGCAGACCCGGTTCTGCGGGTCGGCGTGCAGCTGGGCGCCACGGAGCGAGAACCGGCCGCCTATCCGGGCCGTGCGGACGCTCAACTCGCCCCGGGTCTCCAGGCGTTCGGCCTCGAAGTCCTGGTGGACGGTCATCCCGTCGGCGGACAGCGCCCGGCCGAAGCGGTCGCAGCCGATCACCGCCATGTTGAGCAGCAGGTCGGTGCCGATCTTGGCGTCGGTGAGCCGGATGCCGTCGGGGATCCGGCAGCGGGCCAGGTGGAGGTCGCCGGTGGTGGAGAGCCGGGAGGCCTCGATCCGGGGGACCAGGCAGTCGACCATGCGCAGGGTGGTCGCCGAGGCCTCCGAGATGAGGATCTTGTGCTCGAAGCGGCAGCCGCGCAGTTCGACGTACCGGTCGATGTGGCCGCCGGCCAGGTTGAGCGCACCGGTGACGTACACGCCGCTCATCCGCAGTGAGGCGACACGCCCGGGGGTGGGCCGCGGGCCGACCAGCAGCAGGTGGGCGAGCACTTCGGCGCTCACCGTCCGCTCGGGGCCCCAGACGGCGTCCCCGAAGGGGTCGTCGATGTCGTTCCGGCCACACCGGAGGTCGAAGACCTCGCCCTCGCGGAAGGCCTCCCAGAGCGCCCGTTCCGTGTCGGTCCAGCCTTCTGGAGCGCTTTCCGCCATGCTTTTCCCCGTCCCCCCGGTCGTCTCGCCCTTCGTATCACGGACTGAAATGCGGGACCAGCGGTTCCGGCCACTCCTTACACTGGGTGGCGTGATCTCTCGAATCGACCTCCGCGGCTCGCTCGACGACCCGCGTGACCTGCTGCCCCGTGCCGAGTTCGACGTGGCGGCCGCGCTGGAGAAGGTACGGCCGATCGCCGAGGACGTACGCCATCGCGGGGTCGCGGCGCTGATCGAGATCACCGAGCGCTTCGACGGCGTCCGGCTGGAATCGACCCGTGTCCCGGCCGAGCAGCTCACCGAGGCCCTGGAGACGCTGGACCCGAAGGTGCGGGCCGCGCTGGAGGAATCCATCCGCCGGGCCCGGGCCGTGCACGCGGACCAGCGCCGCACCGGGCACACCACCCAGGTGGTGCCGGGCGGCACGGTCACCCAGCGCTGGGTGCCGGTCGAGCGGGTCGGCCTGTACGTGCCGGGCGGGCTGGCGGTCTACCCGTCCTCCGTGGTGATGAACGTGGTGCCGGCCCAGGAGGCAGGCGTCCGGGGCATCGCGGTCACCTCCCCGCCGCAGAAAGAGTTCGACGGCCGGGTCCACCCGACCATCCTGGCGGCCTGCGCGCTGCTCGGCGTCGACGAGGTCTACTCGGTCGGCGGCGCCCAGGCGGTGGCGATGTTCGCCCTGGGCACCGAGGAGTGCGCCCCGGTCACCATGGTCACCGGCCCCGGCAACATCTACGTGGCCGCCGCCAAGCGGCTGTTCGCCGGCCGGATCGGCATCGACTCCGAGGCCGGCCCGACCGAGATCGCCGTCCTCGCCGACGACAGCGCGCTGCCCAGCGACGTGGCCGCCGACCTGATCAGCCAGGCCGAGCACGGCCCGACCTCCGGCTCGGTGCTGGTCACCGACTCCCCGGCGCTGGCCGACGCGGTCGAGGCCGAGCTCGCCGTGCAGGTCGCGAAGACCAAGCACAGCGAGCGGGTCGCCGAGGCGCTCGGCGGCCGGCAGTCCGGCATCATCCTGGTCGACGACCTGACCCAGGGCCTCGCCGTGGTCAACGCCTACGCGGCCGAGCACCTGGAGATCCAGACCCGCGACCCGCACGCGGTCGCGGCCAAGGTGGTCAACGCCGGCGCGATCTTCATCGGCCGCTGGACCCCGGTCTCGCTGGGCGACTACGCGGCCGGCTCCAACCACGTGCTGCCGACCGGCGGCTGCGCCTGCCACTCCTCCGGGCTGTCGGTGCAGACCTTCCTGCGCGGCGTCCAGGTCGTCGAGTACGACCGGGACGCGCTGGCGGACGTCGCCGCGCACGTGGTCAACCTGGCCAACGCCGAGGACCTGCCCGGTCACGGTGACGCCATCAAGGCTCGGTTCGATTGGACGGTTCCCGGCTCGTGACCGCTATTGACGACCTCCCGATCCGGGACGAGCTGCGCGGCCAGTCCCCGTACGGCGCACCGCAGTTGGACGTGCCCGTCCAGCTGAACACCAACGAGAACCCGTACCCGCTCCCCGAGGAGCTGGTGGCCCGGATCGCCGAGCGGGTCGCCGAGGCCGCCCGCAACCTCAACCGCTACCCCGACCGGGACGCGGTCGAGCTGCGCGAGGGTCTGGCCGCGTACCTGACCCGCACCACCGGCCACCCGGTCGCGCGCGAGCAGGTCTGGGCCGCAAACGGCTCCAACGAGGTGCTCCAGCAGCTGCTGCAGACCTTCGGCGGCCCCGGCCGCAACGCGCTGGGCTTCGAGCCCTCGTACTCGATGCACGCGCTGATCTCCCGGGGCACCGGCACCGCCTGGATCTCCGGCCCGCGGGGTGACGACTTCACCATCGACGTGGACGCCGCGCTCGCCGCCATCGCCGAGCACCGGCCGAACGTGGTGTTCATCTGCTCGCCGAACAACCCGACCGGGACGGCGGTGTCGGCCGACACCGTGCTGCGGCTCTACGAGGCCGCGCAGGCCGCCCGGTCCAGCCTGGTCGTGGTGGACGAGGCGTACGTCGAGTTCTCGCACCGCGCCTCGCTGCTGCCGCTGATCGAGGGCCGCCCCAACCTGGTGGTCAGCCGCACCATGTCCAAGGCCTTCGGCGCCGCCGGCCTGCGACTGGGCTACCTGGCCGCCGACCGGGCGGTGGTCGACGCCGTCCAGCTGGTGCGCCTGCCGTACCACCTGTCGGCCGTCACCCAGGCCACCGCGCTGGCCTGCCTGGAGCACACCGACACCCTGCTCGGGTACGTCGGACGACTCAAGGAGGAGCGCGACCGGCTGGTCGACGCGCTGCGGGCGATGGGCCTGGAGGTGACCGACTCGGACGCCAACTTCGTCCAGTTCGGCCGCTTCGCCGACACCCACGCCGTCTGGCAGGCCATCCTCGACCAGGGTGTCCTGGTCCGTGACAACGGCGTCCCCGGGTGGCTGCGCGTCACCGCCGGCACGCCCGCCGAGAACGACGCCTTCCTGGACGCCGTCCGCACTGTGATCAAGGAGCTGTAACCCCGTATGTCCCGCATCGGACGCGTCGAGCGCACCACCAAGGAGACCTCCGTCCTGGTCGAGATAGACCTCGACGGCACCGGCAAGACCGACATCTCGACGGGCGTCGGGTTCTACGACCACATGCTCGACCAGCTCGGCCGGCACGGTCTGTTCGATCTCACCGTCAAGACCGACGGCGACCTGTACATCGACACCCACCACACCATCGAGGACACCGCCCTCGCGCTCGGTGCCGCCTTCAAGCAGGCGCTCGGCGACAAGGTCGGCATCTACCGCTTCGGCAACTGCACGGTGCCGCTGGACGAGTCCCTCGCCCAGGTCACCGTGGACCTCTCCGGCCGGCCCTACCTGGTGCACACCGAGCCCGAGGGCATGGCGCCGATGATCGGCAGCTACGACACCACGATGACCCGGCACATCCTGGAGTCCTTCGTCGCCCAGGCCCAGATCGCGCTGCACGTGCACGTCCCGTACGGGCGCAACGCGCACCACATCGTGGAGTGCCAGTTCAAGGCGCTGGCCCGGGCGCTGCGCTACGCCGCCGAGCGTGACTCGCGCGCGGCCGGAATCCTCCCGTCGACCAAGGGTGCGCTGTGAGCAAGTCCACGATGATCCTCCTCTTCGTCGGCCTCTTCCTGGCCGGCGGAGTGATCTCCTTCTGGAAGCAGAAGCTGCCGAAGGGCGTCATCCTGGTGCTGGCCTTCGGCTCCGTGATGTGCCTGGCCTCCGGCCTCATGCGCCTGTAGACCCGCCGCCCGCCGCTGAGAGACTGGACACCTGAACACATGGGCAAGAACGTCGTCGTCCTCGACTACGGCTCCGGCAACCTGCGCTCCGCGCAGCGCGCCCTGGAGCGGACCGGGGCGAACGTCACGGTCAGCTCCGACTACGACACCGCGATGGCCGCGGACGGCCTGCTCGTCCCCGGCGTCGGCGCCTTCGAGGCCTGCATGCGCGGGCTGAAGTCGGTCCGCGGGGACTGGATCATCGGCCGCCGGCTCGCCGGGGGCCGCCCGGTCATGGGCATCTGCGTCGGCATGCAGATCCTCTTCGAGAAGGGGGTCGAGCACGGCGTGGAGACGGCCGGCTGCGACGAGTGGCCGGGCACCGTCGAGCCACTGGACGCCCCGGTCGTCCCGCACATGGGCTGGAACACCGTGGACGTGCCCGAGGGCAGCCGGATGTTCGCCGGCCTGGACCCGGAGACCCGCTTCTACTTCGTGCACTCCTACGGGGTGCGGCACTGGGAGCTGGAGACCCACAGCGCGCGGATCAACCCGCCGCTGGTCACCTGGGCCACGCACGGCCGGCCCTTCGTCGCCGCGGTCGAGAACAGCCCGCTGTGGGCCACCCAGTTCCACCCCGAGAAGTCCGGCGACGCCGGCGCCGCCCTGCTGACCAACTGGGTCAACACCCTCTGACGAGCTGAAAGTTGTCACTGATGAGCCGCCTCGAACTGCTTCCCGCCGTCGATGTCCGGGACGGCCAGGCCGTCCGCCTGGTCAAGGGCGCCTCCGGCACCGAGACCTCCTTCGGCGAGCCGCTGGCCGCCGCGCTCGCCTGGCAGAACGCCGGCGCCGAGTGGCTCCACCTGGTCGACCTGGATGCCGCCTTCGGCACCGGCTCCAACTACGAGCTGCTGCGCGAGGTCACCGGCCGGCTGGACATCAAGGTCGAGCTGTCCGGCGGCATCCGCGACGACGAGTCGCTCGCCCGCGCCCTCGCCACCGGCTGCACCCGGGTCAACCTCGGCACCGCCGCCCTGGAGGCCCCCGAGTGGGTCGCCAAGGCCATCGCCGAGCACGGTGACAAGATCGCCGTCGGCCTCGACGTGGTCGGCACCACCCTGCGCGGCCGTGGCTGGACCCGCGACGGCGGCCAGCTCTTCGACGTGCTGGAGCGGCTCAACCAGGAGGGCTGCGCCCGCTACGTCGTCACCGACGTCAACCGCGACGGCACCCTGACCGGCCCCAACCTGCAGCTGCTGCGCGACGTCTGCGCCGCCACCGACCGCCCGGTGGTCGCCTCCGGCGGCGTCTCCTCGCTGGACGACCTGCGCGCCATCGCCACGCTCGTCGGCGAGGGTGTCGAGGGCGCCATCGTGGGCAAGGCACTCTACGAGCAGAAGTTCACCCTCGAAGAGGCCCTGGAGGCGGTTTCAGGATGACGGATGGTCGGATCGTACGCGGTCAGGTCGTGCGCGGCCGGGTCGGTGGCTTCTCCCCCTGGGAGGAGGAGTTCGGCTACTGCCGGGCGATCGCCGCGGGTGACCATGTGCACGTGGCCGGCTCCACCGCCTGGGTGGACGGCCGGATCGAGCACGAGGGCGACCCGTACCGGCAGACCCTCGCCGCGTTCGGCGTCGGGCTCTCGGCCCTGGCCGCGTACGGTCTGACCGCGGACGACGTGGTCCGCACCCGGATGTACATCACCCACGCCCGCGACGCCGAGGAAGTGGGCCGCGCCCACCGCGAACTCTTCGACGCCGCACGCCCGGTGGCCACCATGGTGGTGGTCGAGGGGCTGATCGACTCCCGGATGCTGGTCGAGGTCGAGATCGACGCGTACCGTGCCGGGCTGGCAAAGACCCTGGAAGGCAAACAGCCGTGACCCTCGCAGTACGAGTCATCCCCTGCCTGGACGTGGACGCCGGGCGGGTGGTCAAGGGCGTCAACTTCCAGAACCTGCGCGACGCCGGCGACCCGGTCGAGATGGCCAAGCTCTACGACGCCGAAGGCGCCGACGAGCTGACCTTCCTCGACATCACCGCCTCCTCCGGCGACCGGGAGACCACCTACGACGTGGTCCGCCGCACCGCCGAGCAGGTGTTCATCCCGCTCACCGTCGGCGGCGGCATCCGCGCCGTCGAGGACGTCGACAAGCTGCTGCGGGCCGGCGCCGACAAGGTCGGCGTCAACACCGCGGCCATCGCCCGGCCGGAGCTCGTCCGCGAGATCGCCCAGCGGTTCGGGCGGCAGGTGCTGGTGCTCTCGGTGGACGCCCGGCGCTGCCCCGAGGGGACGGAGACCGCTTCGGGTTACGAGGTCACCACCCACGGCGGACGCCAGGGCACCGGCCTGGACGCCGTCGAATGGGCGGGCCGCGCCGCCGAGTTGGGGGCGGGCGAGATCCTGCTCAACTCCATGGACGCGGACGGCACCAAGGACGGCTACGACCTGGAGATGATCCGGGCGGTGCGCAAGGCCGTCTCGGTGCCGGTCATCGCCTCCGGCGGGGCCGGCAAGCTCGCCGACTTCGCGCCGGCCGTGGAGGCGGGCGCGGACGCGGTGCTGGCGGCCAGCGTGTTCCACTTCGGGGACCTGCGGATCGGCGAGGTCAAGAACGCGCTGCGGGAGGCCGGGCACCCGGTCCGGTGATTCCTCGAACGGTGCTTGTTCGTGTTCGCGAACACGAACAAGCACCGTTTCCTCTTCTTCCTCTTCTCAGGACTCGCGCGGCTCGCCCTTGATCAGAGCGAACGGGGCGCCGTTCAGGTCCGCCAGCCAGGCGATCCGGCCGACGTTGTCCACGTCCGCGGCCGGCATCAGCACCGAGCCGCCGGCCGCCGTCGCCTTGGCGATCAGCGCGTCCACGTCGTTGGCGGCGAAGTACGGCGTCCAGGCGGAGGGCTGGGCGGCGTCCATCGTCGGGGCGATGCCGCCGAAGCCGGTCTGCCGCTGGTCGCCCTCGGCGGTGGAGATCACCCGGTAGCTCATGCCCGGGGACGGCTCGAAGTTCTCGACCCGCCAGCCGAACAGGGACTTGTAGAAGTCGTAGCTGCCGTCCTGGTCCTTGGTGTGCAGCTCGGACCAGCACAGCGTGTTGTCCTCGGAGACGGCGTCCAGGCCCCGGGTGTCGCCGGCCTGCCAGACGGCGAACTCGGCGCCCTGCGGGTCGGTGAGGGCGGCGAACCGGCCCTCCTGCATGACGTCCATCGGCGGGACCCGGACCGTGGCGCCGGCCTGCTCGGCGGCCTTGACGGTCGCGTCCAGGTCGGGGGAGAGGAAGTACGTGGTCCAGGCGGACCGCGCGCCCTGGTCCAGCTTGCCGAGAGCACCGACCGTCCTACCGTCCAGCTGCAGGAATCCGTAGCCGCCGGCCTCGGGGACCTCCTGGAAGGTCCAGCCGAAGACCTTGCGGTAGAACTCGGCGGTGGCCGGGATGTCCGGGCAGCCCAGGTCGATCCAACAGGGCGAGCCGGTGGGGAAGTCGGTGGTGAGCATGTCGTGGTGCCCCTTCGACGGAGAGTGACCGAGGCGGTTCCGTCGGGCGCGCACACGCCCCTCCCCGGCCACCTGCGAGTCTGCACCCGGGGACCGACATCCGCAGCGCGGGCGCGCGGTGGCCCGTGGACCGAACCGGCTCGCTCCGTAATCCGGTTGGGGCCGCGTCCCACGGCACGGGCCGCAACCTCGTGTCGTGGGACGCCCTCTTCGGAGCTACTTCGGCGGCAGCGGCAGGGCGTGCCGCAGGGCCTCGATGGCGTCCGGGGCGCCGTCCACGTCCAGGGTGGTGCGGGCGCCGCGGCCGTAGGTGAAGAGGACCAGTTCGCCGGGGTCGCCGGTGAGGTGGACGGTGGGGGCGCCGGCGGGGCCGACGGTGAGGGACTGGCCGTCGGGGCGGCTGAGGGTGAGGCGGACGGGGGAGCGGCGGCCCGCTTCGAGGCGGGCGATCATGGGGAGGCGTCGCCACAGGGCCTCGGCGCGGCCGGGCGGGACGGGCTGTGCGGTCCAGTCGTCGCCGGCCCGCAGGACGTCCTCGGCGTGCACGAAGTACTCGATGGTGTTGGCCGCCTCGTCGGCGCCGGGCAGGGCGAAGAGGGAGTACATCGGCGGCCCGGCGCGGAAGAGTCGGACCAGTTCCTCGTAGGGGCGCTCGGCGTAGCTGTCCTGCACCCGTTGGGTCCAGCCGGCCAGGGCGCCGACCCGGATGCCGGCCGCCGCGTCGGCGCGGCGCTCGCGGATCACCAGGTGGGCGGCGAGGTCCCGGGTCGTCCACCCGGCGCACAGGGTGGGGGCGTCGGGCCCGGCGGTGGTGAGCAGTTGGGCGAGACGGTGGCGCTCGGCGAGGGCGTGGTTCGACATGGACCCAAGCCTATTGGTGGAGCCGGCCGGTCAGCTTGGGGCCGCCCTGCTTGTTGCTCGCGGTCAGGGTGCAGGTGTAGTCCCGCCAGCCCTGCTGGTAGTTGACCATGGCCGGGCCGAACTGCCGCGGGTAGTAGGTCTTTCCGTCGGCCTGCCAGGCCTTGGCGGCGGTCTCGGCCTCCTTGCAGCCGTCCCGCATGGCGAGGGCGATCGGGATCTCGCCGCTCAGTCCGTCGGCGAGTTTGAGGTCGGCGATGACCTCGCCGTCGTGCTCGCCGGCGCAGGGCCGTTCCTCGGCCTTGGTGATCACCGGGCTCAGCTGGGGGTGGTCGAAGCAGGTGCCCACCGGGAAGAAGGCGTACGGCGGTTGCGGCCTGGTGGGGGTGGGCGTCGGGGTGGGGGTCGGTGTCGGAGTCGGCGTCGGGGTCGCCGAGGGCAGGGGCGGCGCGGCGGCCGGCTTCTTGTCCTCCGGCCAGAGCAGCACGGTGGCCACCACCGCGAGCAGCACGGCCAGGACGGCGGCGACGGCGATCACCAGGCCCCGGGACGGACGGGAGGCGGCGGCTTCGGGCGGCTGCTGCTCGGAGGTCATGGCCACGAGGATGGCCCACCGGGGCCACGCCCGGCAGGCGGTTGGCGGAACTGACCCCGAACGGGCCGCCCCCGAACCGTCCGCCCCCCGGACGGGACGCCGGGGGCACCGGACGGACTGACACAATGGCCCCATGTCCACCACACCTGCCGCCCCCGGCACCACCGCCCTCGACCCCGCGATCGCCGCCCGCCTCAAGCGCACCGAGGACGGCCTGCTCCCGGCCATCGCGCAGCAGTACGACACCGGCGAGGTGCTGATGCTCGGCTGGATGGACGACGAGGCGCTGCACCGCACCCTCACCACCGGCCGCTGCACCTACTGGAGCCGCAGCCGCCGCGAGTACTGGGTCAAGGGCGACACCTCCGGCCACGTGCAGGCGGTCAAGTCGGTGGCGCTCGACTGCGACGGCGACACCCTGCTGGTGAGGGTCGACCAGACCGGCGCGGCCTGCCACACCGGCGACCGCACCTGCTTCGACGCCGACGTGCTCCCGCTCGCCTGACCCCGCCCCCGTCCACAACTCCAGAAGGTGCCGCCCCGCATGGACCTCGAAGCCTTCCGCAAGCTCGCCGTCGACACCCGGGTGATCCCGGTCACCCGCAGGCTCCTCGCGGACGGCCTCACCCCGATCGGCCTCTACCGCAGCCTCGCCGAGGAGCGGCCCGGCACCTTCCTGCTGGAGTCCGCCGAGCAGGGCCGCAGCTGGTCGCGCTACTCCTTCGTCGGCGTGCGCAGCGCCGCCGCGCTGACCGTCGGCGAGGACGGCGACGCCCGCTGGCTCGGCACCCCGCCGGTCGGCATCCCGACCACCGGCGACCCGCTGCAGGTGCTGCGCGCCGCCCTGGAGACGCTGCACACCCCGCGGCACGCCGACGACGGCCTGCCGCCGCTGACCGGCGGCCTGGTCGGCTACCTGGGCTACGACGTCGTCCGCCGGCTGGAGAAGCTCCCCGACCTCAACCCGGACGACCTCAAGCTGCCCGAGCTGACCATGCTGCTGGCCACCGACCTGGCGGTGCTCGACCACGCCGACGGCACGGTGCTGCTGATCGCCAACGCCGTCAACCACAACGACCTGGCCAGCGGCGTGGACGAGGCCTACGCGGACGCGGTGGCCCGGCTGGACGCGATGGAGGCCGACCTGCTCAAGCCGGTCGACCCGGGCCTGGCCACCTTCACCCCGGCCGGCCCCGGCGAGGTGCACTCGCCGTTCGGCGGGGCGCCGTACCGGGCCGCGGTGGAGGAGGTCAAGGAGCGGATCCGGGCCGGCGAGGCCTTCCAGGTCGTGCCCTCGCAGCGCTTCGAGGCGCCCTGCCCGGCCTCCGCGCTGGACGTCTACCGCGTCCTGCGCACCACCAACCCCAGCCCGTACATGTACCTGTTCCGCTTCCCCGGGCCGGACGGCGGCGCCGAGGGCGGCTTCGACGTGGTCGGCTCCAGCCCGGAGGCGCTGGTCAAGGTCACCGACGGCGAGGCGATGGTGCACCCGATCGCCGGCACCCGGCACCGCGGCGCCACCCCGCACGAGGACGCGGCGCTGGCCGCCGAGCTGCTCGCCGACCCCAAGGAGCGGGCCGAGCACCTGATGCTGGTCGACCTCGGCCGCAACGACCTCGGGCGGGTCTGCGAGCCGGGCAGCGTCGAGGTGGTCGACTTCATGCAGATCGAGCGCTACAGCCACGTGATGCACATCGTCTCCACCGTCACCGGCAAGGTCGCCCCCGGGCGGACCGCCTTCGACGTGCTGACCGCCTGCTTCCCGGCCGGCACCCTCTCCGGCGCGCCCAAGCCCCGGGCGATGCGGATCATCGAGGAGCTGGAGCCCACCCGGCGTGGCCTGTACGGCGGCTGCGTCGGCTACCTGGACTTCGCCGGGGACTCGGACACCGCGATCGCGATCCGCACCGCGGTGCTGCGCGACGGCACCGCGTACGTGCAGGCGGGCGCGGGCGTGGTGGCCGACTCCGACCCGCACGGCGAGGACACCGAGTGCCGCAACAAGGCGGCCGCCGTGCTGCGGGCCGTCGCCACCGCCAATACGCTGCGGAGGCCGGAACTGTCCTGAGGCGTGAGGAGGCGGCCGGGATGCCCGAGGTGCCGTACGACGAGTTGCGCTGGGGGGTCGTGTTCGGGGCTGCCGTGCAGTTCGAGGAGCAGCAGGTCGGCCCCGGCCGGGTGCTCTCCGGCGTGGTGGTCGACTTCCCGGCCGCGTCCGGCCCGATCGCCCCGGACCTCGTGGTGCTCGACCCGGGGGCCGGCCGCGGTGCCCGGGGCCGGTACGGCGCCGCCGGCGTGGCGGCGGTGCTGGAGGTCGCGCACCCCGGCCGGGACCACGCCTGGGCGCGGGCCTGCGCGCAGAGCGGTGTGCCGCTGTACGTGGTGGTCGACCCGGCCGCCGCCGACTGCACCGTGCACACCGCGCCGGATCCGGGCGGGGTGTACCGGGAGGCCGAACGGGTGCCGTTCGGCAACGACCTGTTCCTGCCGCTCGGTGGCCGGACGGTGGTGCTGCGGACGGACGAGTTCCCGACCCCGGGTACGGACCCGGGCGTCGGCCGGGGGATAGTGGACGGGTGACCGCTGCAGACCACACCCCCGCCCCCGCCGCTCCCGCCACGTCCACGGCCGGCCGCCGCACCCTCGGCGTGATGCTGCTGCTGACCGTGCTGGGCGCCGTGCTGGTGCTGACCGCGGCCGGGCGGGACTGGGCCGAGGGCCGGGCCGGCACCCTGGACGTGTCCGTCACCGGCGGCAAGATCTCCGAACTGCCCGGCGGGCTGGCCCTGGTGGGCCTGGCCGCGGCCGTCGCGGTGTTCGCGGTGCGCGGCGCCGGCCGGCTCGCGGTCGGCGCGCTGACCCTGCTGGCCGGGCTCGGCGCGGCCGCCGCCTCGGTGGCCGGGGCCTCGGACACCGCCGCGCTGGACTCCGCCGCCTCCGGCAAGCTGGCGCTGGCCGGCTCGACGGCCACCGAGGTCTCGCACAGCGCCTGGCCCTGGGTCGCCCTGGCCGGCGGGCTGCTGCTGGCCCTGGCCGGGCTGGTCACCCTGCGCTACGGCCGCGGCTGGCCGACCATGGGCAGCCGCTACGAGGCGCCCACCCGCAAGGCCCCGGTGAAGGCCGATACGCCGGGCGACCTGTGGAAGGCCCTGGACCGCGGCGAGGACCCCACCGCCGTCTGAGCCCGAGCGGCACATGTGACGCGATAGACCCGCCACCCGCTTTGGGCCGCCCGTGTGTGGCCCGGCACAATGGAACCCGTCAACCCGCCGGCGGCCCCGCAGGCCCGGCTGGGCCCCGAGAGCCTAGGAGCACCATCGATGGCAGCAGCAGCACACGGCCACAACCCCGCCGCCTGGACCGGCGTCGTCATCTCCTTCGTCGGCTTCGGCATCGCGGGTGTCGCGATGATCCTGCCGTCGCCGCTGCTGGTCGTGGCCGGTCTGGCGGTCGTCCTGGTCGGCGGCATCATCGGCAAGGCCATGTCGATGGCCGGCATGGGCAAGCAGCCGAGCACCAACGTGTACAAGTCGGTCGAGGAGCAGACCGCGGCCCGCAAGGCGGCCCTTGAGGCCCGCGCCGTCGCCGCCTGACGACAGGTACTCCTTTCGCACAACCGAACGGCGGGCGCGCCACGCCCGCCGTTTCGTTCTGTCCGGGCCCGGCGCGGGCACAATCGGGGCGTGAACGCCGCCCCCACCGCCTCCGCCCCGCCGCCCGTACTGCGCCGGCTGGGCCCGCCGCTGGCCGCGTTGGCGGCGGTGGCCATTCCCGCCGGGTACGTCGCCGTGGTGGACCCGAACACCCGCGGGCACTACCCCGACTGCCCCTTCCTGACCGCCACCGGCTGGTGGTGCCCCGGCTGCGGGGGCCTGCGCTGTGTCCACGCGCTGGCCCACGGGGACCTCACCGGCGCCCTGCACGACAACGCCGTGGCCGTGCTGCTGTTCGGCGTCCTGGCGGTGCTCTGGCTGCGCTGGGGCTGGGCCGCGCTGACCGGCGGGCCGTCGCCGAGGGTCTCGGTCGGGGCCCGGCGCTGGGCGCTGATCCTCCTGCTGGTGCTGGTGTTCACGGTGGTGCGCAACCTCCCGGTCGGGGCGGGGCTGGCACCGCAGCTGGTCTGAGCCGGTCCGCGCGGGGACGTCCGCCGCCGCAGCCGGTCTGAGCTGGGACGGAGAGCCGGTGGGGGAGGAGGCCGACGGCCGCCGGAGGGAGCGTCCCGTTCCGCGAGACGCGGTTCGGGCGGATGCGCGGCGGACGAGTGGGTGCCGATACCATCGAAGAGCGGACGGGCCGCAGCCCGTCCGGCTCGGATGAGCGAACTGCAGAAACGATGGGGGCTCCTGAGTGAGTGTGCTCGACTCGATCATCGAAGGGGTCCGTGAGGACCTCGCCGAGCGGCAGGCCCAGGTCTCCCTGGACGAGCTGAAGGCCCTGGCGGCCAAGGCCCCGGAGGCCAAGGACGGCGTCGCCGCCCTGAAGGGCGACGGGGTGCGGGTGATCTGCGAGGTGAAGCGCTCCAGCCCGTCCAAGGGCGCGCTGGCGGCCATCGCCGATCCGGCCGCCCTGGCGCGCGACTACGCGGCCGGCGGTGCCGCCGCGATCAGCGTGCTGACCGAGCAGCGCCGGTTCGGCGGGTCGCTGGCCGACCTGGACGCCGTCCGCGCCGCGGTGGACACCCCGGTGCTGCGCAAGGACTTCATCGTCACCGCCTACCAGCTGTGGGAGGCCCGCGCGCACGGCGCCGACCTCGCGCTGCTGATCGTCGCCGCCCTCGACCAGCCGGCCCTGGTGTCGCTGATCGAGCGCGCCGAGTCGATCGGCCTCACGCCGCTGGTAGAGGTGCACGACGAGGAGGAGATCAAGCGCGCGGCGGACGCCGGGGCGCGGATCATCGGCGTCAACGCCCGCAACCTCAAGACCCTTGAGGTGGACCGCAACACCTTCGAGAACGTCTCGCACGCCATCCCGGCCGGCATCGTCCGGGTCGCCGAGTCCGGTGTGCGCGGCCCGCTCGACGTGATCAACTACGCCAACCTGGGCGCCGACGCCGTGCTGGTCGGCGAGTCCCTGGTGACCGGCAAGGACCCGCGTGCCGCGGTGGCCGACCTGGTCGCGGCCGGGACCCACCCCGCCGTCCGGCACAAGGACTGACACAGCCCGATGAAGATCGCCACCCGACTCGCCCCAGGTTGCCGCCCGCGCGGCTGCCGCGCGCCCGCACGCCGGGTGCTGGGGCGCCGGGTGCGGTACGTGATCGGTTGCGAGCCGGGGCAGGTGCCGGGGCGGCGATGGCGCGTGACGCTCGGCTGAAGTCAGCCGATCGGACGTCACAGTCATCCATATCTCCCCGAGGGAATCCACCATGTCCGAGAAGGACTACCTGCCCGGTGCCCAGGTGCCGGACGCCCGCGGCTACTTCGGCGCGTACGGCGGCCGCTTCATCCCCGAGGCGCTGGTCGCCGCGGTCGAGCAGGTCGCTGAGGAGTACGAGAAGGCCAAGGCCGACCCGGCCTTCGCCGCCGAACTCGACGCGCTGCTCAAGGACTACACCGGCCGCCCGAGCCCGCTGACCGACGTGCACCGCTTCTCCGCCGAGGCGGGCGGCGCGCGCATCCTGCTCAAGCGCGAGGACCTCAACCACACCGGCTCGCACAAGATCAACAACGTGCTGGGCCAGGCGCTGCTCACCCGGCGGATGGGCAAGACCCGGATCATCGCCGAGACCGGCGCCGGCCAGCACGGGGTGGCCACCGCCACCGCCTGCGCGCTGTTCGGCTTCGACTGCACCATCTACATGGGCGAGGTCGACACCCAGCGCCAGGCGCTCAACGTCGCCCGGATGCGGATGCTCGGCGCCGAGGTGGTGGCCGTCAAGTCCGGCAGCCGGACGCTGAAGGACGCCATCAACGAGGCCTTCCGGGACTGGGTCGCGAACGTCGATTCCACCCACTACCTGTTCGGGACCGTCGCCGGGCCGCACCCCTTCCCGATGATGGTCCGCGACTTCCACCGGGTCATCGGCGTGGAGGCGCGGCAGCAGGTCCTCGACCGCACCGGGCGGCTGCCCGACGCGGTGGTCGCCTGCGTCGGGGGCGGCTCCAACGCGATGGGGATCTTCCACGAGTTCATCCCGGACGCCGGCGTGCGGCTGATCGGCTGCGAGGCGGCCGGCGAGGGTGCCGACACCCCCAGGCACGCGGCCACCCTCACCAAGGGTGACCCGGGTGTGCTGCACGGCTCCCGTACGTACGTCCTGCAGGACGAGGACGGGCAGACCATCGAGTCGCACTCCATCTCGGCGGGCCTGGACTACCCGGGCGTCGGGCCGGAGCACGCGTGGCTGAAGGACACCGGGCGGGCCGAGTACCGGCCGGTGACGGATGACGCCGCGATGCAGGCGCTGCGGCTGCTGTCCCGCACCGAGGGCATCATCCCGGCCATCGAGAGCGCCCACGCGCTCGCCGGGGCCCTGGAGCTGGGCCGCGAGCTCGGACCGGAGGCCACCATCCTGGTCTCGCTCTCCGGGCGCGGCGACAAGGACATGCACACCGCGGCCCAGTACTTCGGGCTGTACGACGAGGCGGCCGGCGACGCGGCCGATGGGGGTAAGTGACCATGGCGAGCAAGCTCAGTGCCATCCTGGCGGCCGCCAGGGCCGAGGACCGCGCCGCGCTGATCGGCTACCTGCCGGCCGGCTTTCCGACCGTCGACGGCGGCATCCGGGCGGTCAACGCGCTGATCGAGGGCGGCTGCGACGTGGTCGAGGTCGGCCTGCCGCACTCGGACCCGGTCCTGGACGGCGCCGTGATCCAGACCGCGGACGACATCGCGCTGCGGGGCGGTGTGCGGATCAAGGACGTGCTGCGCACCGTCCAGGAGGTCGCCACCACGCACCCCGAGGCGGCGGTGCTGGTGATGACGTACTGGAACCCGGTCGACCGCTACGGCGTGGCGCGCTTCGCCGCCGACCTGGCCGCGGCGGGCGGGGCGGGCTGCATCCTGCCGGACCTGCCGGTGGAGGAGTCCGAGGAGTGGCGCAAGGCGGCGGACGCGCACGGGCTGGACACCGTGTTCGTGGTCGCCCCCAGCAGCAAGGACGCCCGGCTGGCCGAGGTCACCGCGGCGGGCAGCGGCTTCGTGTACGCGGCCGCCGTGATGGGGGTGACCGGGACCCGGTCGGCGGTCGGTTCCCTGGCCGAGGACCTGGTCGCCCGCACCCGGGCCACGACGGACCTGCCGGTCTGCGTCGGGCTCGGGGTCTCCAACGCCGAGCAGGCGGCCGAGGTCGCCCGGTTCGCGGACGGGGTGATCGTCGGGTCGGCCTTCGTCAAGCGGATCCTGGAGGCGGGGGAGGACGAGGCGGCGGCGCTGGACGCGGTGCGGGGGCTCGCGGGCGAGCTGGCGGCGGGGGTTCGGCGGGGGCGCTGACGCGCGGTAGGAACGGTTGGCTGACGGCCTGCCACCCCTTCGGGGGTGGCAGGCCGTCGGTGTTCGTGGGGGTGAGTGGGTGGGTGGGGGCGGGGCGTAGGCGGTTCGGGGGAGGCGTCAGCGTGGGGGTGGCCCCGAACGGGTGAAGAGCGGGGGCGACACGCACCAGTGGGGGTTGACCGGCGTTGAGTGGAGGGACGAGTGCACGAACGAGGTGCGCGGGGGTTGCCGGGCGAGCGAAGGGGTGAGTCGGTGGCTGGTCTTCATCGGGCCGTGCTGCTGCGGGCGGCGGCCGCCGCGCTGGCTCTGGGTGCGGCCGTCGGGGCACACACCGCGGTGGGGCACGCGCTGGCCAAGCGGGGGGCCGAGCGGGCGGAGCGGGAGGCGGTCGCCTGTGCGGAGGCGGCGCGGTGGGACGCGGCCGAGCGGGCGGCCCGGGTGCCGCGCGAGGGGCGGCTGGAGCTGTTCGACCCGGGGCGGATGCCGGGCTGCCGCTGACGTACGGGCGTTCGCCGGATTCGGACAGAACACCATGTTGCGTCACTCATACGGCGTAATTCGTGAAAAAGGAGGAACCGCCCTTCAGCCCTTACGGTTCATCAGAAAGTGAACGAGTTTCCCGAGAGGGGTTCCCTGATGGCCGGCCCGGCAGCGCAGCCCGGTGACTCGGCGCCGGCGCCCGCGTCGGCGGCGTGGCGGGCGGTACCGGCCTGGAGCGAGTGGCTGGGCACCGCCGTGCGGCTCGGCCTGGCGGTGGTGTGGGGGTGGGCCGGGCTGGCGAAGATCGCCGATCCGGCGGAGGCGGCCCAGGCCGTCCGCGCGTACGAGATCCTGCCCGAGAGCCTGGTCAAGCCGATCGGCTACGGGCTGCCCTTCCTGGAGCTGGCGCTCGCGCTGCTGCTGCTGATCGGCCTCGGCGTCCGGCTGGTCGCCGGGGTCTCCGCGCTGCTGCTGCTCACCTTCATCGCCGGGATCGCCTCGGCCTGGGCGCGCGGCATCTCGATCGACTGCGGCTGCTTCGGCGGCGGCGGGCACGTCGACGCCTCGCAGACCGAGTACCTGCAGGAGATCCTGCGCGACACCGGCTTCCTGCTGCTGGCCGGGTGGCTGTTGTCGCGGCCCCGTACCCGGCTCTCGGCCGACGGCTGGCTGGCCAGCTGACCCCCCGTCCCCCGCACCCGACGAAGGCCCCCAGACCGTGGATGTCAAGGCAATGAGCGAGAAGAACCGAGAAGGCAAGCGCACCGCCCGCGAGCGGATGCTGGAGCAGCGGGTGGCCGATCGGGCCACCTCCAAGCGCAGGAAGAAGCTGATGGTGGGCGGGGCCGCGCTGGTGGTGATCGCCGCCGCCGTGATCACCGGCGTCGTGGTGCAGAACGAGCGCTCCAAGCCCGAGACCCCGACCGCCGCCCCGGCCGGCACCATCGGGGACAAGAACCTGGTCGTCCCGGTCGGTGCGAGCAACGCCCCGTCGGTCCTCACGGTGTACGAGGACCCGCGTTGCCCCGCGTGCGGCCTCTTCGAGCGCGAGTTCTCCTCGACCATCGACCAGCTGGAGGACGCCGGGAAGATCTACACCAACGTCCACGTCGTGTCGTTCATCGACCGGGCCATTCCGGGCAAGGGCTCCAAGAACGGCGCCAACGCGCTCGCCTGCGCCCAGGACGCCGGGCACTTCCGGGACCTCCACGACGTGATGTACCGCAACCAGCCGGACGAGACCAACGACGCCTTCGGCAACAAGGCCGTCCTGCTGAACCTGGCCAAGCAGGTCGACGGCCTGGACACGCCCGGGTTCCGGGCCTGCGTCAACGACAACAAGTTCGGCGGCTGGGTGTCCGCGGTGCAGCAGGACTTCGACAAGTCCAGCTACAAGTCGACGCCGACCGTGCTGCTCAACGGCCAGCCGATCTACCCGAAGAACGGCAACGAGGAGATCACCCCGGCCAACCTGACGAAATGGGTGGACGCCGCGAACCAGGGCAAGCAGCTCGGCACGGCGGGCTCGCACGGGCAGACCCCGGCGCCGACCGGCACCGCCTCGGAGGCCAACAACCCGTCGCCCACGGCCGGCTGAGCCGCCCCAGCCGCGCCGCCGCCCGTTCCCCGTCCGGAGGGGGCGGCGGCGCGTTGTTCGGTTTCTGTGACCCCGGGGGTGTCCGACCGGGGCGCCGGACCCTGTAGCGTCGGAACTGCCATGGATATCGCCTACATTCCCAGCCCGTCGCGGGGCGTCCTCTATCTCGGACCGATCCCGCTGCGCGCCTATGCCTTCTGCATCATCCTCGGTGTCGTCGCCGCCGTCTGGCTCGGCAGCAAGCGCTGGGTCGCCCGGGGCGGTGCCAAGCACACCGTCGGTGACATCGCCGTCTGGGCCGTGCCGTTCGGCCTGGTCGGCGGTCGGCTGTACCACGTGATCACCGACCACCAGCTGTACTTCGGCGAGGGGAAGAACCCCTGGAACGCCCTCAAGATCTGGGAGGGCGGCCTCGGGATCTGGGGTGCGGTCGCGCTGGGCGCGGTCGGCGCCTGGATCGGCTGCCGCCGCCGGGGCGTGCCGCTGCCCGCGTACGCCGACGCCATCGCGCCGGGCATCGCGCTCGCGCAGGCGCTGGGCCGCTGGGGCAACTACTTCAACCAGGAGCTGTACGGCCGGGCGACCACGCTGCCGTGGGGCCTGGAGATCCACAAGACGCTGCCCAACGGTGAGGTCGTGAGCGGGGTCTACCACCCGACCTTCCTGTACGAGTCGCTCTGGTGCGTGGGTGTGGCGCTGCTGGTGCTCTGGGTCGACCGGCGCTGGAAGCTGGGGCACGGCCGGGCCTTCGCGGTGTACGTGGCCGCGTACACGGTGGGCCGGTTCTGGATCGAGTACCTGCGGATCGACGAGGCGCACCACTACCTGGGCCTGCGGCTGAACGACTGGACGTCGATCGTGGTGTTCGTCGGCGCGGTGGCGTACTTCGTGATCGTCGGCAAGCTGCGGCCCGGCCGCGAGGACCCGGCGAGCATCGACCCGGCGGCGCACGAGCCGGCGGACGGCGCCGAGGAGAAGGCGGAGAGCGGGAAGCCGAACGAGAAGGCGGAGAGCGAGAAGCCGAGCGAGATGGTGGACGGGGAGAAGCCGTCCCGGTTGGTGGACGGGGAGGCGGACGCGCAGCCGGCTGCGAAGGTTGCAGAGAAGCCCGGCAAGGACGCCAAGAACCCGATCTGAACAGGCACTTCCCCTGACTGAGGCTGCCCTTCGCGAGGCTTGCGAAGGGCAGCCTCAGCATTGTTCGGGCAGCCTTATCTTGCTGGAAATGCCCAGGTCACGCGGGCTACGGTCGGGGCGACGAACACAGACGGAGGGGAAGAACCGTGAGCACGACCACCCTGGAAGCCGAAGCCGCCCAGCACCCGCGGATACCCGCCGCGGACCACCATCGCGACGTCAACGGCGGCTGGCTGCGGCCCGCGGTGTTCGGGGCCGTGGACGGCCTGGTGTCCAACTTCGCGCTGATGACCGGTGTGGTCGGCGGGGCGGCGTCCAACGGCACGGTGATCCTGACCGGGCTGGCCGGCCTGGCGGCCGGCGCCTGCTCGATGGCGGCGGGGGAGTACACCTCGGTGGCCTCCCAGCGGGAGCTGGTGCAGTCCGAGATCGAGGCCGAGCGGCTGGAGCTGAGCCGCAACCCGCAGGGCGAGCTGGCCGAGCTGGCGCAGCTGTACGTCTCGCGCGGGGTGGACCCGGAGCTCGCCCACGAGGTGGCCCGGCAGCTGTCCCGCGACCCGGAGCTGACGCTGGAGATCCACGCCCGCGAGGAGCTGGGCATCGACCCCAACGACCTGCCCTCGCCGCTGGTCGCGGCGGGCTCGTCGTTCCTGTGCTTCGCGCTCGGCGCGCTGCTGCCGCTGCTGCCGTACCTGCTCGGGGCGACGTCGCTGCTGCCCGCGCTGCTGCTCGCCGCGCTCGGCCTGTTCGCCTGCGGTGCGGTGGTGGCCCGGGTGACGGCGCGCAGCTGGTGGTTCAGCGGACTGCGGCAGCTGGTGCTGGGCGGGGCCGCGGCCGGGGTGACGTATCTGCTGGGGTGGCTGATCGGCGGGCACGTGGGGTGATCCCCGCCCCCGGCCCGGCGGCGGGGAGCAGTGCATGACTATGCCGGGCACTGCGTGACGTTTCACACACGGACGTCTCGCAGTGCCCGGCATCGTCTCATCATCCGGGTCTCGCAGCCGCGGATTCGCATCCGTCGGCGGGGCTCTCGGGATGGATTCCCAGGCGCTCATGATCGGCTTGTGTGGCGATCGGATTTCGCCCCTGTTTCAGGCCGGGGGTGGTTGGGCACAATCGTCGGGACGTGCACTGTGGCACGTCCTCCCCTTCGCCCCCCTTGACCTGCGCATCCGTCCGCGATGTGGACGGGATATTCCGCTTCTCGGGATTCTGGGCATCATGTAACTTGCACGACCGCACCACCGCATCAGGGCCAACGTCGTCCCTACTTGCACCAACTTGCCGAAAGACGACGACGGGAGAGCCGATGCTGTCTGCATCCATGCACTCCGCCAACGAGCCTCAGGCCGGCGCCGCCCGCCAGCCCTACGCGCTCGTGCCGGATGCGCGACCTGCTGCTCAGGGCCTGTACGACCCGCGAAACGAGCACGACGCCTGCGGCGTCGGTTTCGTCGCCACGCTGACCGGCATCGCCGACCACACCATCGTCGAGCAGGCGCTGAACGTCCTGCGCAACCTGGAGCACCGCGGCGCCACCGGCGCCGAGCCGGACTCCGGTGACGGCGCGGGCATCCTGACCCAGATCCCGGACGCCTTCCTGCGCGGCAAGGTCTCCTTCGAGCTCCCGGCGGCCGGCTCCTACGCCGTCGGCATCGCCTTCCTGCCGGACGAGGATGCCGCTGACGCCGCCGCCGTCGGACAGATCGAGGCGATCGCGGCCGAGGAAGGCCTGACGGTCCTGGGCTGGCGCGACGTGCCGGTCACCCCGGACCTGCTCGGCGCCACCGCGCGCAGCGTGATGCCGCGCTTCCGGCAGCTCTTCCTGGCCGAGGACGGCCTGGCCGGCGTCGAGCTGGACCGGATCGCCTTCGTGGTCCGCAAGCGCGCCGAGCGCGAGGCCGGGGTCTACTTCCCGTCGCTGTCCGCCCGCACCATCGTCTACAAGGGCATGCTGACCACCGGCCAGCTGGAGCCCTTCTTCCCCGACCTGTCGGACCGCACCTACGCGTCCGCCATCGGCCTGGTGCACTCGCGGTTCTCCACCAACACCTTCCCGAGCTGGCCGCTCGCCCACCCGTACCGCTTCGTCGCGCACAACGGCGAGATCAACACGGTCAAGGGCAACCGCAACTGGATGCGCGCCCGCGAGTCCCAGCTCTCGACCGACCTCATCCCAGCCAACAGGAGCGGGCAGGGTCTGGAGCGGATCTTCCCGATCTGCACCCCGGACCACTCCGACTCGGCCTCCTTCGACGAGGTCCTGGAGCTGCTCCACCTCGGCGGCCGCTCGCTGCCGCACTCGGTGCTGATGATGATCCCGGAGGCGTGGGAGAACCACGCCACCATGGACCCGGCCCGCCGCGCCTTCTACCAGTACCACTCCAACCTGATGGAGCCCTGGGACGGCCCGGCCTGCGTCACCTTCACCGACGGCACCCGGATCGGCGCCGTGCTCGACCGCAACGGCCTGCGCCCGGCCCGCTACTGGGTCACCGAGGACGGCCTGGTCGTGCTCTCCTCCGAGGTCGGCGTCCTCGACATCGACCAGCACAAGGTGGTCCAGAAGGGCCGCCTGCAGCCCGGCAAGATGTTCCTGGTCTGCCTCAACGAGAACCGGATCGTCCCGGACGAGGAGATCAAGGCCGGCCTGGCCGCCGAGCACCCCTACGAGGAGTGGGTCACCGGCGGGCAGATCCAGCTCGCCAAGCTCCCCGAGCGCGAGCACATCGCCCACACCCACGCCTCCGTCACCCGCCGCCAGCAGACCTTCGGCTACACCGAGGAGGAGCTGCGCGTCATCCTCGCCCCGATGGCCAGGACCGGCGCCGAGGCGCTCGGCTCGATGGGCACCGACTCGCCGATCGCCGCGCTCAGCGAGAAGCCGCGCCTGCTGTTCGACTACTTCGTGCAGCTCTTCGCGCAGGTCACCAACCCGCCGCTGGACGCCATCCGCGAGGAGCTCGTCACCTCGCTGCTGTCCAACCTCGGCCCCGAGGGCAACCTGCTGACCGCCGAGGCCGCCTCCTGCCGCTCGGTCGGCATCACCTTCCCGGTGATCGACAACGACGAGCTGGCCAAGCTGGTCCACATCAACGCCGACGGCGACCAGCCCGGCCTCAAGGCCGTCACGCTGTCCGGCCTCTACAAGGTCGCCACCGGCGGCGCGGGCCTGGCCGCGCGCCTGGCCGAGATCGCCGCCGAGGCCGACGCCGCGATCGCCGACGGCGCCCGGATCATCGTGCTCTCCGACCGGCACTCCGACGCCGAGCACGCCCCGATCCCCTCGCTGCTGCTCACCTCGGCCATCCACCACCACCTGATCCGCACCAAGCAGCGCACCCAGGTGTCGCTGCTGGTCGAGGCCGGCGACGTCCGCGAGGTGCACCACGTCGCGCTGCTGATCGGCTACGGCGCCGGCGCGGTCAACCCGTACCTGGCCATGGAGTCGGTCGAGGACCTCGTCGCCCGGAACGCCCTCGACGGTCCTCACAGCATCCAGGGCGTCGAGGCCGAGAAGGCGATCAAGAACCTGATCAAGGCGCTCGGCAAGGGCGTGCTCAAGGTGATGTCCAAGATGGGCATCTCCACCGTCGCCTCCTACCGCGGCGCCCAGGTCTTCGAGGCCATCGGCCTCTCCCAGGAGCTGGTCGACGGCTACTTCGCCGGCACCACCACCAAGCTCGGCGGCATCGGCCTGGACGAGATCGCCAAGGAGACCGCCGCCCGGCACGCCAAGGCGTACCCGGCCTCCGGCATCCCGGCCGCGCACCGCGCGCTGGAGATCGGCGGCGAGTACCAGTGGCGCCGCGAGGGCGAGCCGCACCTGTTCGACCCGGACACCGTCTTCCGGCTGCAGCACGCCACCCGCAACCGCCGGTACGACATCTTCAAGCAGTACACGGACCGGGTGAACGAGCAGTCCGCCCGCCTGATGACGCTGCGCGGCCTGTTCCAGCTGGACGGCCTCGGCCGGGAGCCGATCCCGGTCGAGGAGGTCGAGCCGGTCACCGAGATCGTCAAGCGCTTCTCCACCGGCGCCATGTCGTACGGCTCGATCTCCCGCGAGGCGCACGAGACCCTCGCCATCGCGATGAACCGCCTCGGCGGCAAGTCCAACACCGGTGAGGGCGGCGAGGACCCGGACCGCCTGTACGACCCCGAGCGCCGCTCGGCGATCAAGCAGGTCGCCTCCGGCCGGTTCGGCGTCACCTCCGAGTACCTGGTCAACGCGGACGACATCCAGATCAAGATGGCCCAGGGCGCCAAGCCCGGCGAGGGCGGCCAGCTGCCCGGCCACAAGGTCTACCCGTGGGTCGCCAAGACCCGGCACTCCACCCCGGGTGTCGGCCTGATCTCGCCGCCGCCGCACCACGACATCTACTCGATCGAGGACCTGGCGCAGCTGATCCACGACCTCAAGAACGCCAACCCGGCGGCCCGCATCCACGTGAAGCTGGTCTCCGAGGTCGGCGTCGGGACGGTCGCGGCGGGTGTGTCGAAGGCGCACGCCGATGTCGTCCTGGTGTCGGGGCACGACGGTGGCACGGGTGCTTCGCCGCTCACCTCGCTGAAGCACGCCGGCGGCCCCTGGGAGCTCGGCCTCGCCGAGACCCAGCAGACCCTGCTGCTGAACGGGCTGCGCGACCGCATCGTCGTCCAGACCGACGGCCAGCTGAAGACCGGCCGCGACGTCGTGATCGCCGCGCTGCTCGGCGCCGAGGAGTTCGGCTTCGCGACCGCCCCGCTGGTGGTCTCCGGCTGCATCATGATGCGCGTCTGCCACCTGGACACCTGCCCGGTCGGCGTCGCCACCCAGAACCCGGTGCTGCGCGAGCGCTTCTCCGGCAAGCCCGAATTCGTGGTCAACTTCTTCGAGTTCATCGCCGAGGAGGTCCGGGAGATCCTGGCCTCGCTGGGCTTCCGCTCGATCGAGGAGGCCGTCGGCCACGCCGAGCACATCAACGCCCAGGCCGCGATCGACCACTGGAAGGCCGCCGGGCTCGACCTGGCCCCGCTGTTCCACGTGCCGACGCTGCCCGAAGGCGCCGCCCGGCACCGCACGACCACCCAGGACCACGCGCTCGACAAGGCGCTGGACAACCAGCTGATCGAGCTCGCCGAGGACGCCCTGGAGCGCGGCGAGACCGTCCGCATCCAGCTGCCGATCCGCAACGTCAACCGCACCGTCGGCACCATGCTCGGCCACGAGGTGACCAAGCGGTACCGCGGCGAGGGCCTGCCGGAGGGGACCATCGACGTCACCTTCACCGGCTCCGCCGGGCAGTCCTTCGGCGCCTTCGTGCCGCGCGGCATCACCCTGCGACTGGAGGGCGACGCCAACGACTACGTCGGCAAGGGGCTCTCGGGTGGTGTGGTCGTCGTGCGCCCGGCGCGCGAGGCCGCCGCCATCGGCAACGACGCCCAGAACCACGTGATCGCCGGCAACACCATCGGCTACGGCGCCACCTCGGGCCGGATCCACCTGCGCGGCAAGGCCGGCGAGCGCTTCGCCGTCCGCAACTCCGGTGCCACACTGGTCGTCGAGGGCGTGGGCGACCACGGCCTGGAGTACATGACCGGCGGCCGGGTCGTCATCCTCGGCGAGACCGGACGCAACCTCGCGGCGGGCATGTCCGGCGGCATCGCGTACGTCCTCGACCTGCGCCCCGCCAACGTCAACGACGGCATGGTGGGCATCGAGGCCCCCACCGCCGCCGACCGCGAGTGGCTGCGCGCGACCGTGCAGCAGCACTACGAGGAGACCGGCTCCACCGTCGCCGCCGAACTCCTGGCCGACTGGGGCAGCGGGGTCTCCCGCTTCTCCAAGATCATGCCGACCGACTACAAGGCAGTGCTCGCCGCCAAGGACGCCGCTGAGCGCGATGGCCTCTCCGAGGCCGAGACCACTCGCAAGATGATGGAGGCGGCACATGGCTGACCCCAAGGGCTTCCTGACCACCGGTAAGCAGCTGGCCGAGCGACGGCCCGTGGACGTTCGCATCCGGGACTGGAACGAGGTCTACGTCGAACGCAGCCTCCTTCCCATCATCGGCAAGCAGGCCGGCCGCTGCATGGACTGCGGCATCCCGTTCTGCCACAACGGCTGCCCGCTCGGGAACCTCATCCCCGAGTGGAACGACCTGGCCTACCGGGACGACTGGAGCGGCGCCATCGAGCGCCTGCACGCCACCAACAACTTCCCGGAGTTCACCGGGCGGCTGTGCCCGGCGCCCTGCGAGTCGGCCTGCGTGCTCGGCATCAACCAGGACGCGGTGACCATCAAGAACGTCGAGGTCACCATCATCGACAAGGCCTGGGACCGCGGCGGGGTCACCCCGCAGGTCCCGGAGCGGCTCTCCGGCAAGACCGTCGCCGTCATCGGCTCCGGCCCGGCCGGCCTGGCCGCCGCCCAGCAGCTCACCCGGGCCGGCCACACCGTGGTGGTCTACGAGCGCGCCGACCGCATCGGCGGGCTGCTGCGCTACGGCATCCCCGAGTTCAAGATGGAGAAGCGCCACATCAACCGCCGCATCGAGCAGATGCGGGCGGAGGGCACCCGCTTCCGCACCGGCGTGCACGTCGGCGACGACATCACCGGCCAGCAGCTGCGCGAGCGCTTCGACGCCGTCGTGGTCGCCGCCGGTGCCACCACGGCGCGCGACCTGCCGGTGCCCGGACGCGAACTCAAGGGCGTCCACCAGGCCATGGAGTACCTGCCGCTGGCCAACAAGGTGCAGGAGGGCGACCTCGTCGAGTCGCCGATCAGCGCCAAGGGCAAGCACGTGGTCGTGATCGGCGGCGGCGACACCGGCGCGGACTGCGTCGGCACCGCCCACCGGCAGGGCGCCCTCTCGGTGACCCAGCTGGAGATCATGCCGCGGCCCGGCGACGAGCGCCCCGGGCACCAGCCGTGGCCCACCATGCCGATGACCTACAAGGTCACCTCCGCGCACGAGGAGGGCGGCGAGCGGATCTACTCCGTGAACACCACCCACCTCACCGGCGACGAGCACGGCAACGTCCAGGAACTGCACCTGGTCGAGGTCGAGTTCAAGGACGGCCGGTTCGAGCCCGTCCCGGGCAGCGAGCGGGCCATCCCCGCCCAGCTGGTCACCCTGGCCATGGGCTTCACCGGGACGGACGTGAAGAACGGCCTGGTCGAGCAGCTCGGCGTGGACCTCGACGCGCGCGGTAACATTGCCCGCGACGGCCGGTTCGCCACCAATGTCGATGGCGTGTACGTCTGCGGAGACGCCGGCCGAGGCCAGTCGCTGATCGTCTGGGCCATCGCGGAGGGCCGCTCGGCCGCTGCCGCGGTGGACAGGTACCTGGGCGGCAAGACCCCGCTTCCCGCCCCGATCCGACCCACGGACCGCCCCCTGGTGGTCTGACGGTCCGACCGGCCCCTGAACCCCCGGCGCCGCATCGCCGGGAGCTCAACCCGCTGCCCCCGCCAGCGTCGCCGGGCCAACGCGGTCTCCTGGCGCCTGCCCTCTTCCCCGACCAGTTGGAGGGCGGGCGCCGTCGCGTTCCCCGGGCTCCCCGGGCGACTTCTCACCCGGCTCTCACCCGGCTCTCACCCGGCTCTCACCTGCGCTTCCCTCCACGCACCGAGGGACGGCTCACAGCTTTCTCCCAGCCTTCGCCCAGCGGCCGGAATGCGTCCCGGCACGGGCTGTTGTTCGTCGGTGCCAGGTGGCAGACTGCCGCCGACGGCCGGGGGGCTGCGCGAGTGCGGAGGTTGACTTCGATGGGCACGACTCAGGCAGGCGGGGGTGCCACCGTACGGCGCATGCTGCTCGGCACCCAGCTGCGCAAGCTCCGCGAGTCCAGAGGCGTCAGCCGCGAGGAGGCCGGCTACTCGATCCGCGCCTCCGAGTCGAAGATCAGCCGGATGGAACTCGGCCGGGTCGGCTTCAAGGAACGCGACGTCGCCGACCTGCTCACCCTGTACGGCGTCGAGGCCGAACAGGAACGCGCCACCGTCCTCGGACTCGTCCGGGACGCCAACGCCAGCTCCTGGTGGCACGAGTACGGCGACGTGCTGCCCGCCTGGTTCCAGAACTACCTGGGACTGGAGGAGGCCGCCACCGAGATCCACAGCTACGAGGTCCAGTTCGTCCACGGGCTGCTCCAGACCGCCGACTACGCCCGCGCCGTGATCACCGCCGGCTGCCAGGGCCAGGGCGTCTCCGCCGAGGACATCGAACGCCGGGTCGAGGTCCGCCTCAAGCGCCAGGACCTGCTCACCGCCGAGCACCCGCCCCGGATGCTCGCCGTCCTGGACGAGGCCGCGCTGCGCCGCCCCTGGGGCGGCCCCGGGCTGATGCGGGGCCAGCTCGACCGGCTGCTCGAACTCGCCGAACTGCCCCACGTGCACCTGCAGGTGCTGGCGCTCGGCACCGCCGGGCTGGCCGCCGAGAGCGGCGCCTTCAGCGTGCTGGGCTTCGCCGAGGCCGAACTCACCGACGTGGTCTACCTGGAGCAGTTCACCACCGCGCTCTACGTGGACAAGCCCGCCGAGGTCGCCTCGTACCGCCAGGCGATGGAGGGGCTCCAGGCCGAGAGCCTCAGCCCCGAACAGACCTGCGATCTTCTGCACTCCGTACGCCAAGAGCTATGACACGTCAGTACGATGAGCTCCCATCAGGTCGGGCATGAGAGGGATCAGATGTCGTACTTCTCCGAGTTGGCGCTGCAGTACATCGACGGCGAATGGTGCAGCGGCAGTGGCTCCTGGGACATCGTCGACGTCGACCCCTACACCGGCGACAAGCTGGCCACCATCACCGTCGCCACCGTCGCCGAGGTCGACCGGGCCTACCGCGCCGCCGAGCGCGCCCAGCGCGCCTGGGCCGCCACCAACCCGTACCAGCGCCGACTGGTCTTCGAGCGCGCGCTGCGGCTGTTCGAGGAGCGCGAGGGGCAGATCGTCCAGGCGATCATGGCCGAGCTCGGCGGTACCGCGCTGAAGGCGGGCTTCGAGCTGTCCCTCGTCAAGGACATGCTGCGCGAGTGCCTGCACCTGTCGGTGGCCTCGGAGGGCCGGCTGCTGCCCTCGCCCGCCCCCGGCAAGGAGAATCGGCTCTACCGGCTGCCGGTCGGCGTGGTCGGCGTGATCAGCCCGTTCAACTTCCCGCTGTTCCTGGCCCTCAAGGCCGTCGCCCCGGCGCTCGCACTCGGCAACGGCGTGGTGCTCAAGCCGCACCAGGAGACCCCGGTGGTCGGCGGCTCCCTGATCGCGAGGATCTTCGAGGACGCGGGCCTGCCGCCCGGCCTGCTGAACGTGGTGATCACCGACATCGCCGAGATCGGCGACAGCTTCATCGAGCACCCGGTGCCCAAGGTGATCTCCTTCACCGGCTCCGACCAGGTCGGCCGGCACGTCGCCACCGTGGCCGCCGCCCACTTCAAGCGGTCGGTGCTGGAACTCGGCGGCAACAGCGCGCTGATCGTGCTGGACGACGCGGACCTCGACTACGCCGTGGACGCGGCCGTGTTCAGCCGCTTCGTCCACCAGGGCCAGGTCTGCATGGCCGCCAACCGGGTGCTCGTCGACCGCGCCGTGCTGGCCGAGTTCACCGAGAAGTTCGTCGCCAAGATCGCCACGCTGACCGTCGGCGACCCCAGGGACCCGGCCACCCACATCGGCCCGCTGATCAACTCCGTCCAGGCCGACGCGATCACCAGCCAGGTCGACCAGGCCATCGCCGGCGGCGCCACCGCGCTGCTGCGCGGGACCACGACCGGCAGTCTGATGGAGCCGACCGTGCTCACCGACCTGGCCGAGGACGCGCCCATCCTGCAGCGCGAACTCTTCGGCCCGGTCGTGCTGCTGGTGCCCTTCGACGGCGAGGACGAGGCCGTCCGGCTGGCCAACCACACGCCCTTCGGGCTCAGCGGCGCGGTGCACACCGCGGACCCCGAGCGCGGTGTGCGGGTCGCCCAGCGGATCGAGACCGGCATGATCCACGTCAACGGCGGGACCATCGCGGACGAGCCGGGAGTGCCCTTCGGCGGCGAGAAGAACTCCGGCGTCGGACGGCTCAACGGAGAGTCCACGGTGGACGCCTTCACCACGGTGAAGTGGATCTCGGTGCAGCACGGGCGGGCGCCGTTCCCGTTCTAGGCCTTCCCCGGAATCGCACGGCGCGCCGACGCTACGCGGCGCGGGCCTCCCGGCGGTAGCCGCCGGGAGCCTGGCCGAACTCCCGCTTGAAGGCCTTCGCAATGTACGGCGAGGTGGCTGGCCGCGCGGTGGATCAGTACCCGCTGGCCCTCGGAGACGTTGGCCGCGTCCACCAGGCCCCACCGGGAATCGGCCAAGTGCCTCGGGCTTTGGCCCGGTGGGTGAGGGCCGTGCCCTGCGGAGCAGGGCAGTGACAGGCGTTTTGCCGTCAAGGCGGGTCGCCGTCCGCCCGCTGGAGTTCCCGGGGCGGGGCCGTTGTCGGCGCTACCCGTTAGGTTGATCGGCGTGCAGCTCCGGTACTCCTTTCGGCTCCACCCGACAGCGGGTCAGCGCAGGTCGCCGGCCCGTGCGTTCGGGTGCGCGCGGGTGGTGTGGAACGACGCTCTGCGTATCCGGCAGGACGCGCACGCGGTGGGGCTGCCGTTCCCGAAGTCCGCCGACCTGTCCAAGTCCCTGATCACACAGGCGAAGAAGACCCCCGAAAGGGAATGGCTGTCCGGTGCACCGGTCGGTGTGCTGCAACAGTCCCTGCGCGATCAGGACCAGGCATGGCGGAACTTCTTCGACAGCATCAAGGGCAGGCGCCCAGGTCCGAAGGTCGAGCCACCCCGCTTCAAGTCGAAGCGGGATAACCGGCAGGCCGCCCGGTATACGCGTTCGGACCGCTGGTCGATCACCGACGCTGACCGGCTGCGCCTGCCGAAGGTCGGTGATGTGAAGGTCACGTGGTCGCGGCGGCTGCCGTCCGAGCCGTCTTCGGTAACGGTGGTCAAGGACCCGGCGGGAAGGTACTGGGCGTCGTTCGTGGTCGAGACCGACCCGGCCGCGGACCTGCTGCCGGAGACCGGTGCGGACTGCGGCATCGACCTCGGGCTGACGCACTTCGCGATCACGAGAGGAGCCGGTGGTTCAACTCGACCATGCGGACCATGATCTCACCGCGCTGGATGCGGCGAGGCGCCGCCGGGTCGACGTGACCCGGCGGCGCCTCAACGGGGTGCGACTAGAACACCGGCTGGCCGGCGCGGACCAGGCGCCAGGAGTTGGTGAAGAAGTCGGCGGGGTCGATGACGCCCTTGGCCTTGACCCAGGCGATCATCGTGTTGCGGATCTCGTCGGAGTTCGCCCAGACCGCCTTGGCGTTGGCGACGTGCGGGAAGTTGCCGCCGCCGTTGGCGCGGTAGTTGTTGACGGCGAGCACGAACTGGGCGGCCGGGTCGATCGGCTTGCCCTGGTAGCTGAGGTTGACGATGCGCTGGCCCTTGGGCTGGGCGATGTCGATGTCGTAGCTCAGGCCGTAGATCGAGTCGTAGTTGTAGTCCGGGGTGGTCTCGGCGCCGGTCATGGCGTCCTTGTCGACCGGGGCGCCCGGGGCGAGCTGGTAGTAGAACTTCGCCGAGAACTCCAGGTAGTCCTTGAGCTGGGCGCCCGTCAGGATGCGGGCCTCCAGGGTGTTCTCGTAGATGTACAGGCCCGCGGCGTCGCGCAGCTTGACCTGGCCGGACGGGATCAGTGCGGTGCGGTTGAACGGGGCGGCCTGGGCCAGGACCGGGAGGTTGGCGTACTGCCCGCCCGCCAACGCGGCCTTGACGGCGTCCGCCTGGACCTTGCCGATCAGGTCGATGATCGGGGTGGCCTTGAACCGGGCCTCGGCGATCGACAGCTCGATCTTGCTGGTGCCGATGTTCTGGTTGACGTACTCCACGACCTTCTTGTGCTGCCCGAGGATCGCGTCCGAGATCTCCGGGTTCTCCGGCACGGTGTTGGAGTTGAGCACCCGGGAGGAGACCGAGGCGACCTTCCAGCGGCCGTCGACGAACTCGACCTCGAAGTCGAAGCAGCTCAGGCGCTGGCCCCAGCACAGCGGCTCGGAGAGCACGACCGTCTTGCCGGTCTTCTTGTTGACGATGAGGCGCTGCGCGACCTCCTTGTGGGTGTGGCCCACCAGCACCGCGTCGATGTCCGCGACCGTCTCGGCCATCTCGCCGGAGGCGTCCTCGGGCCAGGGCAGCTGGTCGCCGTAGGTGGTCGGCTCGTCGATGCCGGAGTGGGCGGAGACGACGATGACGTCCGCGCCGGCCGCCTTCATCCGGGGCACGTACTTGGCGGCGGTCTCCACGATGCCCGGGAAGACCATCTTGCCGCTGACGTTGGCCTTGTCCCAGATCGCGATGCCCGGGTTGGTCAGGCCGAGGATGCCGACCTTCAGCGGGGTGTCCTCGTCCAGCCACACCTCCTTGATCACGTACGGCTTGAAGGCCGGCTTCTCGTTCTTCGCGTGCAGCGCGTTGGCGCCCAGCAGCGGGAACTCCAGCTGGTCCTCGAAGGCCTTCACGGTCGGGATGCCGTAGTTGAACTCGTGGTTGCCGAGCGCCGCGGCGTCGTAGCCCATGAGGTTCATGGCGACGGCCATCGGGTGGTCCGGCACGTTGTTGCCGTCGGTGGCGATCGGCTCGATCCGGGCGTAGTAGTAGGTCAGCTGGGTGCCCTGGATGATGTCACCCGAGTCGATCAGCAGGCAGCGGTCCCAGCCCTTCTCCTCGCGGACCTGGTTGGCCAGGGTGGAGATCTTGGCGAGGCCGACCGCGTTGTGGGCCTTGTCGACGTACTCCGCGTCGGTGAAGTAGTCCCAGTTGAGCACCCGGCCGTGCAGGTCGGTGGTGCCCATCACGGTGAAGGCCTGGCGGCGGGGCTGGCGCTTGTCGCCCTTGGCGGCCGCCGTGCCCGGCTCGGCGGCCGCGGCGGCGGGGGCGGCGGCGACGACGGCTCCGCCGGCCAGGGCGGCGCCGGCGGCGGTGGCTGCGGACCGGGTGACGAAGTCACGGCGGTTCAGGGACATGGACGACTCTCCCGAGTGGGGACGACGGCGGATGGGCCGTCAACTTGTTTACGTACGAGGTGCGTGGCGCGTGCGCGAACGCGATGACGCGCGTAGAAGGACGCGCGTAGAAGTGTGCCGTGCGGCCGGGCCGATGGGTAGCCCCTCGACCTTTCCAACAGGTGAGATCTTGGCGACTCGTTCGTGACCGCGATGGGCGGAGAAGGGGGCGGTATGGGGTCGGGACGGCCGAAATCGGGCCACTCGGGGTCCGGTTCGCCGGGTTTCGGCCAACCGGACCCCGAGTCAGCCGAGGTCGGCGGAGAGCTGCTTCACCTCGCGGCCGAGCTCCGCCGCCGGGTCCGGCGCGTCCGGGCCCGCCCAGGGCAGCCAGGTCCGCGCCCGCAGGTACCCGTCCACCGCGACCGGCAGCCGGTGCCGGACGATGCGGTCCGCCACCGGCCCGGGGCCCGCCTCGCGCAACGCCGCCAGCAGGGCGTCGACCCCGGCGGAGGTGGGCAGCGGGATGGTGTCCAGGTAAGCGGCGAGCGCCTCCAGCTCCGGCTCCGGCTTCAGGGGCTCCGGGTCCGGTACGGGCGCGGGCACCCGCCGCTGTCCCGTGGGCTTCGGCGGCACCCGGGGCTTCGGCGGCACCCTGGAGGCCTCCGCCGGATCCGGTGGGCTCAGCGGGTCGGGCGGATCGGGCGGATCCGGAGGCTCGGGCGGGGGCGGGCCCGGGGTCAGCAGCGCGCCGACCCCGTACAGCCCGGCCACCACCCCGGGCCACCAGGCCCCGCCCAGCCCGGCGAAGTGCAGCCCCAGGCCGACGGCGCCGCCCGCACAGCCGACCAGGTTCCGGGCCGACTCCAGGTACCGCAGGGCCTGCCGGCCGAACCCGTCACTGGTAGCCACGGATCTCCTCGAACACCCCGTCCAGCGAGCCGCCGCCGTCGAACAGCTTGCCGCCGCTGATGTCCGCGACCCCCTGCAGCTGACTGACCGCCGCCTCGCCGAACTTGATCGGGAACACCGGGATCGACTTCTCGGCGGCCGGCAGCCCGTCGTGGAAGCGCTTGAAGTCGCCGTCCGTGGCGCCCTCGTTGCTCTCCCCGTCGGTCATCAGCACGATCGAGGTGAACCGGTCGTCGTTCGCCGCCTGCTGCTGGCGCTCGATCACCCGGTACGCCTGCTCCAGCGAGTCGTACAGCGCGGTCCCGCCCGAGGCCGACAGCGACTGCACGTCCGCGTTGATCGAGGCCAGTTCCGTCTCCGGACCCGGCTGGCCGCCGGAGGCCGGGACGGCGTGCGTCTTCGTCCACTTCACCTGGGAGGCGAAGGAGATCAGCGTCACCTCCTCGCGGTCCCGGAAGCGGCGCACCCCGCGGGTGTCGTCCGTCCCGGTCAGCCGGCTCAGCGCCGCCTTCAGCGCGTTCAGCCGCGAGCCGTCCATCGAACCCGAGGTGTCCAGCACGTACACCGTCCGCGACGGGCGGCGCAGCTCGTTCTGGTACGAGGCCAGCAGGCCGTCCGCCACCGCCCGGGTGCCCGGGAACGGCAGCTCGCGGCGGCGGTCGGTGGGCAGCCCGGCGGCCGGGGAGGTTCCCGCCGTCACCGGGCGGCGCAGCGTCAGCTCCGAGATGCGCTGCTGCACCTCCGGCTTCAACAGGTAGGAGGTCAGCTTCTGGAAGGACTCGCGCTCGCTCTGCGCGCTCGACGACAGCAGCGACAGCGGGTAGTCCGCCGACACCACGCCGTCCTGCGGACGCACCACGGTGAGCCTCTGGTCGGACGGCAGCGTCTTGTTCAGCGACAGCAGCACCGACTCGTAGTTCACGAGGGCGCCGACCTTGCCGGGCTCGGCCTTGGCGTACGCCTGCGCCAGCCAGCCGGAGGAGCCCGAGGTCAGCTTCTGACCGGTGAAGAACTGCTTCAGCTGCGGGGTCGCCTTCTGCACGTCCGCCTCGGTGAGCGCCGCGCCCGCGCCGGAGAAGGCCGCCGCCACCGCGACCAGGGTGGAGAAGCCGGAGTTGGAGCGCGAGGGGTCGGACATCCCGTACGACAGCTTCCCGGCCGCGGCCGCGTCGCCGATCTGCGCCCAGGTGACCTTCGAACCGTCACCCCAGCCCAGGTCGCCCAGCACCGAGGAGCGCACCCCGACGGCCACCGGGGAGACCATCACCGGGGTCTCCGACAGCACCTTGGACTTCCCGGTCGGATCAAGGCGCAGGTACTGGTTGGACGGGAACCAGACCGCGTCGTACTTGCCGTCCGCCCGGCCCGAGGAGACCGCGTCCGCGCCGTCCAGGGTGCCGGTCCAGGCGAACTGCACCGTCACCCCGGTGGCCTTCCTGGCCTCGTCCAGGACCGGCTGCAGGTCCTGCAGCTCACTGCCCGCCAGGATGCGCAGCACCCCGGGGCGGGCCGTCACGTCGGGGGTGGGGCCGGGGCCGGGCCGGGGGCTGGAGGAGGTGCAGGCGGAGGCCGCCGCGAGCACGGCCGCCAGCGCGGCGGCGGCCCAACCACGGTGCTTCAACCGGACGTTCACTTCGGGCTCCCCTTCGCCGCCTTGGTCAGCTTGAGCAGGTTGTCCAGCGACGGCACGGTCGCCTGCTTCACCTTCGCCACGTTCAGGTCCTGGGCGAAGACCGGCTGCTTGATGTTCTTCACCTGGTCGGCGAAGGCGCCGCTACTGGCCTGCGGGCGGAACCCGAACCTGACCTCCAGGGCGCGCAGCGCCTCGTCGTTCTGGAGCAGGTCCGCGAGCTTCCGCCCGCTCTCGGTGCGGGCGATGATGGTGTGGTCGGAGTACGCCGTGGTGTCCGGGTACATCACCACCATGTCCCCGGTCGGCTGCCCCTGGAGCGCCATCGCGGCGACCTGGGACTCGTAGCCGAAGATCAGCGGATTGCCGACGCCCGCGAGGAAGTCCCGGAACGGCTCGTCGCTGCTGCTCTTCTGACCGCCCTGCAACGCGGTCGCCTGGTGCAGGACTTTCCGGGCGGTGTCGACGCCCGCGTCGTCGGAGACCACCAGGTTGCCGTTCAGGACGTACGACAGCAGCGCGATGTACAGCGCACCCGAGGAGGAGCTCTCCGGGTCGGTGGTGGTGACGAAGACCGGGCCGGACAGCTCGCCGTGGCCGCCGGTGTTCGCCAGGTCCTGCCACTTGAGGTTCGCCTTGAGGCCGTTGACGTACTCGTCCATCTTGAACGTCCAGACGCCCGAATCGTCCTGCGCGGCCAGCTTGTTGTCCTTCAGGATCTGCGCGACCGGCGCGTGCGCCACCACTACCAGCGGCGAGTAGAACGGCACCAGCGGGGAGTCCTGCAGCCCCCAGTTGCGCTGGATCTCGCGGGCCGGCGCGGTGCTCGCCGGGAACGCGAAGTCCAGCCCCGAGCTGCTCTTCGCCTGCTCGCTCATCGTCCACGAGCCGGTCGAGTCGGCGTGCACCTCCAGGCCCTGCTTCGCCAACTCGGCCTTCACCTCAGGGCTTTCGAAGAAGGCCCGCTTCTCCGAACCGATCAGCCCGGTGACCGCGACCAGTTTCTTCGGGTTCGGCCCGTCGTCCGGGACCAGTGCGTAGATCACCCCGCCCAGCAGCACTAAGGCCGCGAGCACCCCCAGAGCGCGTCTCATGCCGAGCGCCTCCCCCTCGTCCGCTCCGTCATCCGGGTGGTCACCCGGGGGTGAAGAGCGTCCCGCCGGGCGGGGAGCGCGGACGGACGGGACGGTGAACCGGGGGTGAACACCGCTTCACGGAATCGCATCGACGGAGGATCCGGAGGGGCATCCGGGGGAGGTGCCCGTGCGGCCGTCGCACACCGGTCCGATGGTGTGTCAGAGTGTTCAACTCGCCTTACGCCAAAGGTCATCCCGTAGTCCGGACCCGCGTCGCGGTTACGCGCCGGTAATGCCTACCCTCAGCTGTATGCGCCGAGCAAAAATCGTCTGCACCCTCGGGCCCGCCGCCGACTCGTACGACCAGATCAAGTCCCTGGTCGACGCCGGGATGGACATCGCCCGATTCAACCTCAGCCACGGCTCCCACGCCGAACACGAGGAACGCTACCGCCGCGTCCGCAAGGCCGCCGACGAGACCGGCCGGAGCGTTGGCGTCCTCGTCGACCTTCAGGGCCCGAAGATCCGGCTCGACACCTTCGCCCACGGACCGGTACTTCTCGAACGCGGCGACGAGTTCACCATCTCCACCGACAAGGGCGTCGTGGGGGACAAGGACATCTGCGGCACCACCTACGCCGGACTCGCCGGCGACGTCAGCCGCGGCGAACGCATCCTCGTCGACGACGGCCGCGTCACCCTCGAAGTCCTCGCCGTCGACGGACCGCGGGTGCGATGCCTCGTCATCGAAGGCGGACTCGTCTCCGACCACAAGGGCCTCAACCTCCCCGGCGTCGCCGTCTCCGTCCCCGCACTCAGCGACAAGGACGTCGCCGACCTGCGGTGGGGGCTGCGCGCCGGAGCCGACCTGATCGCCCTCTCCTTCGTACGGAGCGGGCGCGACATCGAGGACGTGCACCGGGTGATGGCCGAGGAAGGACGGTACGTCCCGGTCGTCGCCAAGATCGAGAAGCCCCAGGCGGTCGAGAACCTGGACTCCATCGTGGACGCCTTCGACGGCATCATGGTGGCCCGCGGCGACCTGGGCGTGGAGATGCCCCTCGAACAGGTCCCGCTCGTCCAGAAGCGCGCCATCAAACTGGCCCGGCGCAACGCCAAGCCCGTCATCGTGGCCACCCAGATGCTCGACTCGATGATCAACGCCTCCCGGCCGACGCGCGCGGAGGCCTCCGACGTCGCCAACGCGGTGTTGGACGGGACGGACGCGGTGATGCTCTCCGGGGAGACCTCGGTGGGCAAGTACCCGGTCGAGACGGTCAAGACCATGGGCCGCATCATCGAGGCCGCCGAGAACGACATCCTCGCCGCCGGCCTGCCCCCGCTGACCGCCGGCAGCAAGCCGCGGACCCAGGGCGGCGCCGTCGCCCGCGCGGCCGCCGAGATCGGCGACTTCCTTCACGCCAAGTACCTGATCGCCTTCACCCAGTCCGGCGACACCGCCCGCCGGCTGACCCGCTACCGGTCACCCATTCCGGTACTCGCCTTCACCTACGAGCCCGCTGTGCGCAGCCAACTCGCCCTCACCTGGGGGGTCGAGACCTTCCTCGGCCCGTTCGCCCCGACGACGGACCAGATGGTCGAACAGGTCGACGCGGCGCTGCTCTCGCTCGGCCGCTGCCAGAAGGGCGACATCGTCGTCATCACGGCCGGCTCCCCGCCCGGCCTCGCCGGCTCCACCAACCTCGTCCGCGTCCACCACGTGGGGACGCTGGACGCCTGAGCGGACCTCGACCGTTCGTTCGCGGGCGGCATCCCTCATCCGGGGGGATGCCGCCCGCTCGGTGTCCGATTCGCGGCGCGTGGCAGTGGCGACTCCATAACATCCGTGTTATGACTTGGGGAGATGTGGAACTGGAGCCCGAGGTCCAGGACTGGTTCTACGGGCTGAGCTATGACGACAGGGAAACGGTCACGTTCTATGTCGACCTGCTCGCTGTCCGTGGTCCACTGCTGGGGGAGCCTCACGGCAGACAGCTGGACGGCAAGCTTCGGGAATTGCGCTTCCACCTGAACGAGTTGGACATGCGCATCACCTACTGGATCGCATCCGGCAGGAGGATCATCCTGCTGACCGTGTTCCGCAAGACGCGTATGCGGGAGACCGCCGAGGTGGATCGGGCGAGGCGGGTGCTGCGTCGATGCGTGGTCGAGCAGCACACTGCAGACGAGGATGAGGAGTGGGCGAGATGAGAGAGCGTGCGTCCTGGCGTGCCATGCGCGAAGAGGTCCTGAATCGCCCGGGTGCCGGCGCGGCCTACGAAGCCGCGCGGATCCGGTTCGAACTCGGAGAGAAGGTCCGCCTGCGTCGCGAGGCCCTGGGCATGACCCAGGCGCAGCTGGCGGCGGCGACCGGCATGCAGCAGCCCGCCGTGGCCCGGTTCGAAGCGGGCGGGACGATGCCCACGATCGTGGTGCTGGAGCGGTTCGCCGACGCGCTCGGCATGCGGCTCACGGTTGAGCTGGAACCGCTGGACAAGGCGAGTTGAAGAACGTAGGCGCCGGGCGGGGGAGCGCGAGGGATTCCGGGACGGGGCCCGGCAACGGTGGCGGGGCAGCCGGAATATCAAGAGAAGTGCCGGGTGCGGGATTCGAACCCGCAAGCCCTTTCGGGCAGATGTGTTTGAGACATCCGTGTATGCCGTTCCACCAACCCGGCGGGGTCAGTCCCGACAGAGCATACCGGCTGTGTGCGGTTGGCCGCTGCTAGGTACCCTCAATTACTGCAGGACCCCGCCGGAACTAGGAGCCCCGTGAGCACCGCCGACGAGCAGGCACAGCCGCTTGAGACCGATTCGCCCCAGATCACTCGGATTGTGATCGCCGAGGACGAGGCGCTGATCCGCCTCGATCTGAAGGAGATGCTGGAGGAGGAGGGGTACACCGTCGTCGGCGAAGCGGGGGACGGGGAGACGGCGGTGCGGCTCGTGGAGGAGCTGAAGCCGGATCTGGCGATCTTCGATGTGAAGATGCCGGTCCTGGACGGGCTCTCCGCGGCCGAGCAGATCCACGAGAAGCACCTGGCGCCGGTTCTGATGCTGACCGCGTTCTCGCAGCGGGAGCTGGTGGACCGGGCGCGCGACGCCGGGGCGATGGCGTACATCGTGAAGCCGTTCTCGAAGTCGGACCTCGTTCCGGCGATCGAGATGGCGGTGTCGCGGTACACCGAGATGCGGGCGCTGGAGAAGGAGATCGGGGATCTCACCCAGCGGCTGGAGACCCGGAAGCTGGTGGACCGGGCGAAGGGTGTGCTGCAGACGAAGTTCGGGCTGAACGAGCCGGCCGCGTTCCGGTGGATCCAGAAGACCTCGATGGACCGGCGGATGACGATGGCGGCGGTGGCCGAGGCGGTCATCGAGGAGGGCGAGGCCCAGGACCGCAAGAAGGCGGAAGAGGGTAAGCCCGAGTAGCACGGACACGAGGAAGGGCCCGGCAGGGATCTGCCGGGCCCTTCTTGCGTACAGCGGGTCAGTCCTCGCCGAGGTAGGCCTTGCGGACGGACTCGTCGTGCAGCAGGTCCGTACCGGTGCCGGAGAGGACGATGCGGCCGGTCTCCATGACATAGCCGCGGTCGGACAGCGACAGCGCCGCCTGGGCGTTCTGCTCGACGAGCAGGATGGTCGTGCCGCTCGCCTTGAGCTCGACGATGGTGGACATGATCTTCTGCATCATCAGCGGCGAAAGCCCCATCGAGGGCTCGTCCAGCATCAGCAGCTTGGGCTGGGACATCAGCGCCCGCCCCATGGCGAGCATCTGCTGCTCGCCGCCCGACAGGGTGCCCGCGGCCTGCTTGCGGCGTTCGCCGAGGATGGGGAAGAGGCCGTAGGCCCGCTCGACGTCCGCGGCGATGCCGGGGGCGTCGGAGCGCAGGAAGGCGCCGAGGAGGAGGTTCTCCTCGATCGTCATCCGGGGGAAGATGTGCCGGCCCTCGGGGGAGTGGGCCAGGCCGAGGGCGACGATCTTGTGGGCGGGGACGGTCGAGAGGTCCTGGCCGTCGAAGGTGATCCGGCCGGCGGTGGGCTTGAGCAGGCCGGAGAGGGTGCGCAGGGTGGTGGTCTTGCCGGCGCCGTTGGTGCCGATGAGGGTGGTGACCTCGCCCTCGTTGACGGTGAAGCTGATGCCCTTGACGGCCTCGATCTTGCCGTAGGCGACGCGGAGGTCCTCGACCTCGAGGAGTGCGGTCACTGGTCGGTCTCCGTTACGGCCGGGGTGGTGCCTTCGAGCGGGGCGCCGAGGTAGGCGGTGATGACGCGTTCGTCGTTCTGGACGGTCTCGCGGTCGCCTTCGACGATCTTCTGGCCCTGGACCAGGACGGCGGTCCGGTCGCAGAGGTTGAAGATGAAGCGCATGTCGTGCTCGATGACGAGGATCGAGATGCCCTTGTCGCGGATGGCGAAGACGAGTTCCTCGGCGGCCCGGGTTTCCTGGGGGTTCATGCCCGCGGTGGGTTCGTCGAGCAGGAGCAGCCCGGGGTCGGAGGCGAGGGCGCGGGCGATCTCCAGCTTGCGCTGCTCGCCGTAGGGCAGGTTGCGGGCGAGGTGGTCGGCCTTGTCGGCGAGGCCGGTGAAGGCGAGCAGGTCCATGGCCTTGGCGCGGCTCTCGGCTTCGGCGCGGTGGTAGCCGGGGCCGCGGAGGATGGCGGAGAGGATGCCTTCCTTGGTGCGGGTGTGACGGCCGACGAGGACGTTCTCCAGGACGGTCATGTTGGCGAAGAGCCGGATGTTCTGGAAGGTGCGGGCGATGCCGGCCTGGGTGACGAGGTGGGGCTTGGGGGGCAGCAGGGTGTCGCGGTAGCGGACGGTGCCTTCGGTGGGGACGTACAGGCCGGTGAGGCAGTTGAAGAAGGTGGTCTTGCCGGCGCCGTTGGGGCCGATCAGGCCGATGATCTCGCCCTCGCCGACGGTGAGGGAGACGTCGTTGACGGCGGTGAGGCCGCCGAAGCGCATGGTGACGCCGGTGACTTCGAGCAGGGGCTTGACGCCTTGGGGCGCCGTGTCCAGGGGAGCAGCAGCGGTGGTCATCTGGTGGGTCACGCCCCTGCCTTGGTGAGTGCGGTCGGCTCGCCGGTGGGTTGGGCCGGGATGGCGGCCTCGTGGAATTCCAGCTGCCGGCGCCGGTTGGGGATGAGGCCTTCGGGGCGGACGCGCATCAGGATGATGAGGGCGGCGCCGAAGGCGAGGAGCTGGTAGTCGGAGAGGAATTCGAGCTTCTTCGGGATGAGGAAGAGGAGGGTGGCGCCGGCCAGGGGGCCGCTGATGGTGCCCATGCCGCCGAGGATGACGGCGGCGAGGAGGAAGGCGGAGTTGGGCGGCAGGGCTTCGGCGAAGGTGTACTGGTCGGGGGTGACGGTGTAGCTGACGTGGGCCTGGACGGTGCCGGCGAGGCCGGCGAGGCAGGCGCCCATGGCGAAGGCGAGCAGTTTGAGGCGGAAGCCGTTGATGCCCATGGCTTCGGCGGCGGTCTCGTCCTCGCGGATGGCGACCCAGGCGCGGCCGATGCGGGAGTTGCCGACCCGGGCGAAGACCAGGACGACCAGGGCGGTGACGAGCAGCATCAGCAGGTAGTAGTTGGAGAAGCGGCCGAGTTCGATGCCGGCGACGGTGTGGGTCTTGCCGAGGTCGAAGCCGAGGATCTCCAGGTCGGGGATGCGGGGGATGCCGTTGGAGCCGTTGGTGATCTTGGGGCCGGTGGTGCCGTTGAGGTTGAGCATGGTGATGCGGAAGATCTCGCCGAAGCCGAGGGTGACGATGGCGAGGTAGTCGCCGCGCAGCCGCAGGGTGGGGGCGCCGATCAGGACGCCGAAGATCATGGAGACGACGGCGCCGGTGAGCATCGCGGCCCAGAACGGGAACTGGACGTGGATGGGTGAGGCGGGGGAGCCGGAGACCAGGGCGGCGGCGTAGGCGCCGACGCCGAGGAAGGCGACGTACCCGAGGTCGAGCAGGCCGGCCAGGCCGACGACGATGTTGAGGCCGAGGGCGACGGTGGCGAAGATCAGGATGTTGGTGGCGACGGAGGTGTACTGGTCGCTGCTCTGGGTGAACGGGAAGCTGGCCGCGGCGGCGAAGGCGGCGCCGGTGGTGACGGGGCGGTGCTTGACGGTCAGGGCGCGCAGCCGGGCGAGCAGGCCGGACCTGCCGAGTGCGGCGGCCACGAAGCCGGCCAGCAGCAGGTAGCCGGTGAAGAGTTCGCCGTACTCGGTGTCGATGCCGAAGGTGATCGCGTACAGGCCGAGTCCGAAGGCCAGGACGATGATCAGGACCTCGACCCAGGAGGGGAGTTGGCGGGGGGCGTCGAGCGGGCGCTCGATCTTGCCCAGGCGCAGTCCGCTGTTGGCGAGGTGGCCGAGCTGGAGGAGCAGGACGGCGCCGGTGGCGATGGCGAGGGCGCCGGACAGGGCGGTCATCACCGGGGCGACGGGCTGGTCGCCGGGGATGGCGTGGGCGGCGAACCAGCCGATGGGGGCGGCCGGGACGAGCAGGAAGAGCCGCTTGTCGACGATTCGCAGCGGGACGTGGGTGCGGCGCTCCAGCGGCAGCCCGAGGGCGCCGAGGACGGTGATCAGGCCGCCGGCGGCGAGGGCCCAGCCGCCGGGTTCGAGGTTGGCGAGGCCGCCGAGTTCGACGGAGATGGCGGCGACGGAGTAGGCGGCGACGGCGAGGGCGCCGGTGGCGGCGTACAGGACGGCGTTGCTGCTGCGGGCGGGGGCTGCCCAGCGCAGGCCGGGGACGCCTTGGCCGGCGAGGAGCAGCAGCAGGGTGAGGACGCCGGCGACGATGGCGAGCCACTGGAGGCCGGCCGGGGAGCCGAAGTAGGTGAGGTCGCCGGGGAAGTCGCTGGTCCAGGTCCAGGACATGGCGGCGGAGGCGGCGACGGCGAGGGCGCCGAGGCCGGTGAGGGCTGCGGCGGCGCGGGCCGGGAGGGGGATGACCGGGGTGGTTTCGGTGCTGGTGGTGGTCATGGTGGTCACGCCCTGTCCGCGACGCGCTCGCCGAGCAGGCCTTGTGGCCGGACGAGGAGCACGAGGATGAGGAGTACGAAGGCCCAGACGTCCTTCCAGGCGCCGCCTCCGAAGAGGTCCATGCCGGGAAGGTGCTGGATGTAGCCGGTGGCGAGGGCTTCGGCGAGGCCGAGGGCGATGCCGCCGAGCATGGCGCCGTAGATGTTGCCGATGCCGCCGAGGACGGCGGCGGTGAAGGCTTTGAGGCCGAGGATGAAGCCCATCCGGAAGTCGACCTGGCCGCTGCGCAGTCCGTAGGCGACGGCGGCCACAGCGGCGAAGGCGGCGCCGATGGCGAAGGCCAGCACGATGATGCGGTCGGTGTCGATGCCCATCAGCTTGGCGGTGTCCGGGTCCTGGCTGGTGGCCTGCATGGCGCGGCCGGAGCGGGTGCGGGTGACGAACCAGCCGAGGGCGAGCATGCACAGCGGGGCGGCGATGATCAGGAAGAGGTCGCTGCGCTGGATGGTGACGGAGCCGAGGCTGAAGGGGTCGCCGGGGATCTTGGGGAAGACCCGGGCCTTCTTGGCGTCGGGGTAGAAGGAGAAGACGAGTTGCTGGAGGAAGATGGACAGCCCGATCGCGGTGATCAGCGGGGCGAGCCGGGGGGCGTTGCGCAGTGGCCGGTAGGCGAAGCGCTCGGCGGCGACGGCGGTGAGGGTGGAGACCAGGATGCCGGCGATCAGCATGAGTGGTAGGGCCAGCCACATGGTGGTGCCGCCGGGGAGGGCGAGGTAGGCGGTCAGGGCGCCGAAGCCGCCGACCATGACGATCTCGCCGTGGGCGAAGTTGATGAGCTGGACGATGCCGTAGACCATCGTGTAGCCGATCGCGACGAGCCCGTAGAGGGCGCCGAGGATCAGGCCGTTGGCCAGCTGCTGCGGTAGGTCGTGCACCGCTGGGCCTCCGTAGTGCGTTCGGGGGTGTCCGCGTGGGTGGTGGATGTGGGGGCGCGCGGGGGCATTCGTGGCGCCCCCGCGCGCTGGTGGAGCTGTTCCTGAGGGGTTGTCGGCCCCTGAGGGGCGTCAGCCTCCGAGGGCCGTCAGCCGCTGAAGGTGCCGGACTTCTCCACGGCCCACTTGCCGTCCTTGACGGTGTAGACGGTGAGCTGCTTGTTGGTGGTGTCGCCGAACTGGTCGAAGGAGACCTTGCCGGTGACGCCGTCGAAGGAGACCTGCTGGACGGCGTCGCGGACGGCGGTGCGGGCGTCGGCGCCGGTGGGGAGCTTGCCCTTGTCCTTCACGACGTTCTTGACGGCCTGGATGATGGCCCAGGCGCTGTCGTAGGAGTAGCCGCCGTAGGTCTCGTAGGCGTCCTTGTAGCCGGCCGTCTTGTAGTCGGCGATGAACTTCTTGGCGGTGTCGAGGGATTCGACGGGCAGGCCGACGGCGGTGGCGAAGTCGCCCTGGCTCTTGGGGTTGAGCTTGATGAAGTCGGCGCTCTGGATGCCGTCGCCGCCCATCAGCGGGATGTTGACGCCGGCTTCCTTGAGCTGGAGGGAGAGCGGGCCGGCCGCGGGGTACTCGCCGCCGTAGTAGACGGCGTCGGCGCCGGAGCTCTTGACCTTGGTGACGATGGCGGCGAAGTCGCGGTCGTCGGGGTTGACGTGCTCCTCGCCGGCCAGGGTGCCGCCGAGCTTGGTGAACTCGCCCTTGAAGGTGGCGGCGAGGCCGGCGCCGTAGGTCTTCTGGTCGTCGATCAGGAAGACCTTGGTCTTCTTGGCGTCGTTGTAGAGGAACTGGGCGGCGAAGGGGCCCTGGACGGCGTCGGTGGTGGCGGTGCGGAAGTAGGACTTGAAGGGGCGCTTCTTGTCGCCGCTGGCCCACTTCTCGCCCTGGCTGAGGGCGACGCCGGTGTTGGCGGGGGAGATCTCGACCAGGTTCTTGTCGTCGAAGATCTGCTGCATCGACTGCGCGACACTGGAGTTGAGCGGGCCGACGACGCCGAGGACCTTGTCGTCGGCGACGAGCTGGGTGGCGTTCTGCTGGCCGGGGGCGGGCTTGCCGGTGTCGTCCAGGGCCTTGATCTCGAACTTGACGCCGGGGACCTCGTTGGTCTCGTTCGCCTTCTTGACCGCGAGGTCCACGGAGTTGCGGATGCCGAGGCCGAGGGCGGAGAGGTCGCCGGTGAGGGGGGCGTCGACGCCGATGACGACGGTGGTGGAGGCGCTGTTGTCCTTGCCGCCGGCGTTGTCGCCGGACTTCGCACCGCGGGAGCCGCAGGCGGTGAGGCTGAGGGCGCCGATCACGGCAATGCTCACGACAACTGCTGAACGATGACGCACGAGGGTCCCCTTCGGTTCAGGAGGCGCCCGCGCCTGAGTGGCGGGAGCCGGGGTGCGCGCAGGGCCTGGCCCATTCCGGATGGCGCGGTGACTGGCCGTGACTCTAGGCGTCGTTGGGCGGCTCGGGCAGTGGTGTGGGCAGGCTGTGATTCTCTTGTTATGAGCACACGGAGCAATTGTCTCAGCATGTGGTCGTTCCGGCTCGACCGACCCTGAACTGTCGGGCGCTTACCCGCTGGTAGAACGATGTAAGGGCCAGAAATGAGGGTTGCAGCTGGCAGCGTCGATAATCGGACACTTGCGTCCGGTGTGCTGCTTTCGGCCGTACGCGTCCGGATTTCGGACAGGGGGTGTGCGGGGGAGGGGGCCCGGGGCGCCTGGAAGCCCCGGAATCGCTGTTTTCTTGATTTCCTACTTATTACGCAGCGTCACAAATGCTGGAGTCGTGTCAACCGCCCCCGGACATGCCGCCGCCCCCTTGTCCAGACCAACGCCTGCCCAGGGTGGCGGAAGGTCAAACAAGGGGGCGGGAAAGGGGTTTGATGTCGCCCCGGAGCCGTACGGCCGTTGTCGTCTCGGGATCGAGCAGGGACTGCGCAGGGACTGAAGCGGGACCGCGGCGGGGCTACAGGTCGCGCAGCATGCAGGTCAGTCGGCAGCTGGTGATCCGCTTGCCGGTGTCGTCGGTGATCGCGATCTCGTAGGTGGCGGCGGTGCGGCCCTTGAACACCGCCGTCGCCACCCCGGTGACCAGACCGGAGGTGGCCGAGCGGTGGTGGGTGGCGTTGAGGTCCACGCCCACCGCGTACCGGCCCGGGCCCGCGTGCAGCATCGCGCCGATCGAGCCCAGCGTCTCGGCCAGCGCCGCCGAGGCGCCGCCGTGCAGCAGCCCGTACGGCTGCTGGTTGCCCTCCACCGGCATGGTGCCGACCACGCGGTCGCCGGAGGCCTCGACGATCCTGATGCCGAGCTTCTCGCCGAGGTGGCCGCCGGAGAAGGTCTCCGGGCTCACCCCGAGCTTGGCGAAGTGGTCCAGTACGTCCTGCGGGACCTTCAGGACGGGGGCGGTGTCGGGGGCCGCGTCGGTCATGGGGGAACTCCTGCCGCTCGGGGGTCACGTCGTCGTGCTGCCTGTGATCGTACGACCGTCCTACTCGCCGGTAGCGCCCGCGCCACCCGTCCGGCAGGGCTTTCGCCGGTGCCCCTTTTGTCGGTGCCGGGCCATAGGATCGGTGGCCGGTAGTGGAATCGGCAGGAACGGACGTTGACGTGGCTACGCAGAGTACGGACAAGGGCGCGACGGGTGGCGCTGGGGCCGGCCCCCGGCCCCGGCTGATGCTGCTCGACGGGCACTCGATGGCCTACCGGGCCTTCTACGCCCTGCCCGTGGAGAACTTCAACACCGCCACCGGGCAGCCCACCAACGCGGTCTACGGCTTCGCCTCGATGCTCGCCAACACCGTCCGGGACGAGGCGCCCACCCACCTCGCCGTCGCCTTCGACCTCTCCCGGCAGACCTTCCGCTCCGTCGAGTTCCCCGACTACAAGGCCAACCGCGCCAAGACGCCGGACGAGTTCCGCAGCCAGGTCGGCCTGATCGGCGAACTGCTCGACGCCATGAACATCCCCCGGCTCACCGTCGAGGGCTTCGAGGCCGACGACATCATCGCCACCCTGGCCACCGCCGCCGAGGCGGCCGGCTACGACGTCGACATCGTCACCGGTGACCGCGACTCGCTCCAGCTGGTCACCGACCACGTCACCGTGCTCTACCCCACCAAGGGCGTCTCCGAGCTCACCCGCTTCACCCCGGAGAAGGTGGCCGAGAAGTACGGCGTCACCCCGCGCCAGTACCCCGACCTCGCGGCCCTGCGCGGCGACCCGTCCGACAACCTGCCGGGCATCCCCGGCGTCGGCGAGAAGACCGCCGCCAAGTGGGTCAACCAGTTCGGCTCCTTCGACGAACTCGTCTCCCGCGCCGACGAGGTGAAGGGCAAGATCGGCGAGAAGCTGCGCGACAACCTCGACTCGGTCAAGCGCAACCGGGTGCTCACCGAGCTGGTCCGCGACGTCGAACTCCCGCTGGGCGTGCCGGACCTGGCCCGCCGGCCCTTCGACAAGGCCGCCGTCGGCACCCTGATGGAGTCGCTGGAGTTCCGCAACGCCAACTTCCGCGACCGCGTCTACGGCATCGACCCGGCCGTCGGCGAGGCGGAGGCCGCCGAACTCGCCCCCGGCGTCGAGGTCGACGGCGAACTGCTCACCGACCCGGGCACGCTGGCCGGCTGGCTGCGCGAGCACGCCGGTGACGGCAAGACCGCCGTCGCCCTGGCCGCCGTCTACCAGTGGGCGCTCGGCACCGGCGAGGTCACCGAAGTCGCCCTCGCCGCAGGGGAGTCGGCCGCCTGGTTCGACCCGGCACTGCTCGCCGAGGAGGACGAGCAGGCCTTCGCCGCCTGGCTCGCCGACCCGGCCGCCCCCAAGGCCCTGCACATCGCCAAGCAGGTCATGCGCGCCTTCGCCGAGCGCGGCTGGACGATCGAGGGCGTCGTCGCCGATACCGCGCTCGCCGCCTACCTGGAGAAGCCCGGCCGCCGCACCTTCACCCTGGAGGTGCTCGCCGAGGAGTACCTGGCCCGCTCGCTCACCCCCGCCCCCGCCACTGAGAGCGGCCAACTCGCCTTCGACGCACCGGAGGAGGACGAGACCGCCGGCGCCCAGGCGCTGATGCTCCAGGCCCGCGCCGTACTCGACCTTGCCGCGCTCTTCGACACCCGCCTCGCCGAGGTCGGCGCCGTCGAGCTGATGCACGACATGGAACTGCCCATCGCCGCCCTGCTCGCCCGCATGGAGCGCTACGGCATCGCCGCCGACCGCGAGTGGCTCACCCGGCTGGAGTCGCAGTTCGCCGCCGAGATCCAGCGCTGCGTCGAGGAGGCGCACGCCGCCGCCGGGCGCGAGTTCAACCTCGGCTCGCCCAAGCAGCTCCAGGAGATCCTCTTCGGCGACCTCGCTCTCCCGAAGACCAAGAAGATCAAGACCGGCTACACCACCGACGCCGACGCGCTCACCTGGCTCGCCACCCAGACCGACAACGAGCTGCCGGTCATCCTGCTGCGCCACCGCGACCAGGCCAAGCTGCGCACCACCGTCGAGGGCCTGCTCAAGACGGTCTCGCCCAAGGGCCGGATCCACACCACCTTCAACCAGATGGTCGCCGCCACCGGCCGGCTCTCCTCGCAGGACCCGAACCTGCAGAACATCCCGGTCCGCACGGAGGAGGGCCGCGCGATCCGCCGCGCCTTCATCGTCGGCGAGGGCTACGAATCGCTGCTCACCGCCGACTACTCGCAGATCGAACTGCGGATCATGGCGCACCTGTCCGAGGACGAGGCGCTGATCGAGGCCTTCGCCTCCGGCGAGGACCTGCACACCACCGTCGCCTCCCAGGTCTTCGAGGTCCCCGGCGCCGCGGTCGACGCCGAGATGCGCCGCAAGATCAAGGCCATGTCCTACGGCCTGGCGTACGGCCTGTCCGCGTACGGGCTCTCGCAGCAGCTCGGCATCAAGCCCGCCGAGGCCCAGGGCCTGATGGACACCTACTTCGAGCGCTTCGGCGGCGTGCGCGACTACCTGCGCCGGGTCGTCGACGAGGCCCGCGCGACCGGCTACACCGAGACCCTGCTCGGCCGCCGCCGCTACCTTCCGGACCTCAACAGCGACAACCGCCAGCGCCGCGAGATGGCCGAGCGGATGGCCCTCAACGCCCCGATCCAGGGCTCGGCCGCCGACATCGTCAAGATCGCCATGCTCCGGGTGGACGAGGCCCTGCGCGCGGCCGGCCTCACCTCCCGGATGCTGCTCCAGGTCCACGACGAAATCGTCCTGGAGCTGGCCCCGGGCGAGCGCGAGCAGGTCGAGGCCGTCGTCCGCGAGCAGATGGCCGGCGCCTACCCGCTGCGCGCCCCGCTGGACGTCTCCGTCGGCCTCGGCGCCAACTGGGAGGCCGCCGCGCACTGACGCGGGCGTTCCATCGACGGCGGGCCCGGACACCTGGGGTGTCCGGGCCCGTTCCGTTCTGCCTGATTACGGATGATCACCGCAATGTGGCCGAAATATTCAAGCTTCCCGAACACGTCCAAGAGAGACATCTCGTACCCGAGGTTCGATCCTGGTCGACGTTCGGTATCAGCCATCTTGGCGGCTCGCCGTCACCTCCGGCGACCGGCTGACCAGCGCTGTTCCCGGGCCTGTGGTCCGGGTCACGGTTCGACCTGGCTTGAATCGATCCTCCGGCGTTCGAACGGCGTGCTAAAAAATCTCCTACAGTCGCTCCTACGTGCGGAATTTGTTTGAAACCCGATCGGGGGAGCGGGAAGCATGAATTCACTATGGAGGTAAAAATGGAGCAAGACTTCGACCTCGACGTCCGCGTGGCCGTGGCTCCGAAGGTGGCCGCCACGCCCGACGGTTTCGCCAGCATCGGCACCACCTGCTGGTCCTGCGCCGACTCCTGCAACTGCCCGATCACGGTGGGCTTCCCCACCATCTGCTGATCGCCCGTCGGCGCTGAAGCCGAATCGGGAGGCTCCCGGCGCTGTTCTGCGCCGGGAGCCTTCGGGGAAAGCCGGCGGTTTCCGGGAAAGTCGTCGGCAATCGGACCGGCGCACTTGTGGGTGCGCCATTCGGGAACATCGCCGAGTATTGGTGATGTGAATCTGGGGGAATTCGCAGTGGCGGTGCTGGAACTCGACGTGCGGACCGCGGAGGTGGCCCGGGCGGTGGCCGATCGGCTGACGGCCTTCGCCGGTACGGCCGGGTCGTCCGAGGAGCCGACGTGGCCCGATCCGCTCAAGGACGAGGCGAGCCTGGCCGACGGCTACCCGGGGATGGCACTGTCGCTGCTGCACGCCGGAAAGGCGCTGGACGAGCCCGGACTGATCGACGCGGCGCAGGCCCTGCTCCGCCGTTCCGCGCGGGCCACCGCCGTCCGGCCGCTGTCCGAGGCGGGTCTCTACAACGGCACCGCGGGCTTCGCGAGCGTCCTGCTCGAGTTCTCGGTCCACGACCGCCGCTACCTGCCGTCCCTGCGCCGGGTCGCCGACAACTTCGGCGAGCAGATCGCGGCCCGCTCGCTTCCGGAGCCCGGGGAGGGTCTGCCGCTCTCCGCCTTCGACGTCATCACGGGTGCGGCCGGACAGCTGGCCGCGGCCGTGCGGCTCTGCTCGGCACTGGAGGCCGCGCCGGGCGACCCGGTCCGCACCGCGGCCGAGCGACTGACGGAGTACCTCCTGCGGGTGACCGAGCCGGACGGCCGGCACCGGCCCGGCTGGTTCACGCCGCCGGACTACTACGGGGCCTATCCCGGGTACGACGAGCAGGCCCCGTACGGGATGTACAACATGGGCTTCGCGCACGGCCTTCCGGGCATCGTGTCGGCGCTGTGCGCCGCGGCCGCCGCCGGGATCGGCGGGTCGGGCCCGACCGAGGCGATCGCGCGCACCACGACCTGGCTGGTCGAGAACCGGCTCACGGACGACGTGCCCGGCGCCGCCTGGCCGAACCTGCTCCAGGCCAAGGAGGGGACCGGGCTGCCGCTCGCCCCGACCGGACGACGGTCCGCCCGCGCCGCCTGGTGCTTCGGCGCCCCGGGCATCGGCATCGCCCTGCTGAACGCGGCCGGGGTGCTCGGTGACGCCGCCCTCCGGGCGACCGCGGTCGGGGCCCTGCAGCGGGTGGTGGACTGGTCGCCGGCCGAGCGGTACATCTTCGCGCCCAACCTCTGCCACGGCCACTCCGGGCTGCTGGCGGTCTACCAGCGGGCCCACGCGGTCACCGGGACGGATTCCTTCCGGGTCATGGCCGAGGACTCGCTCCGGGCCGTGCTGTCGAAGGCGGACGAGGCCCGCCCGTACGTGGTGGCGGACGAGCCCAGGCCCGGCGAGCTGGTCGACGACCCGGGCTTCGTCAACGGTGCGGCCGGCGTCCTGCTCGCGCTCTGCGGGGCGCTCGAGCCGCGGGCGACCGGGTGGGACGAGCTCTTCTTCCTCGCTCCGGCCTGACCGGGGCCCCGGGCCGCGCCGGCCCGGGCGAGCCGCGCCGAACCGCCTGGTCCGGTGACCGCTTCGTCCCGTACCGGCGTCGCCCGCAACCGCCTTGCCCCGTAACCGCCTTGCCCCGTAACCGCGTTGCCCCGTAACCGCGTTGCCCCGTACCCGCGTCGCCCAGCAAAGCTAAGGAAATGAGTGTGACTCGTCGGAACGCCGAGACCAGCGACCGGAAGTCCGGCGGAAGCCGCAGCTACGTCGCACGTGACTTCTTCCTGCTCCGCGCGCCGGCCCTGCCGACCCGGGGGCTGACCGACCTGCTGGCCGCCGGGACGGGATCGGGGTCGGCGGGCGCGGACGCGGCCGGCTGGGAGGACCGCTACCTGCAGGGCCTGCTGGAGCTGTGGTCGAGGCCCGGGGTCCGCTCGGCGATCTCGCTGGCGGCGCCGGACCTGGCCCGGGCGGTGACGGGAATCGACACGCTCTCGGCCCGGGACCGCCGGCGGGCGATGATGAGCCTGGGCCGGTACCTGAACCGGATGAGCATGCGGGCGACCCCGCTGGGCACGGTGGCGGGCGTCGCGATGGGCACGTTCCCGGGGCCGGACCCGACCGCCGAGCCCGTTCGGCTCGGCGTCCCCGCGATCGGCACGGCGGTGGCCAGGCCGGACATGGGGTGGGTGCTGCACCTGTTCCAGGCGGTCACCGACGCGCCGCGGCTCCGGCCCGAACTGGAGCTGCGCGCCAACGACCTGATCCACCGCGGCCGGGGCCGGGCCTGGCTGTCCACGGCCGACGCCTACGGCGGGGGATCGCGACGCTCGGTCTCCGTCCGCTGGTCCCCGGCCGTCCAGTTCGTGCTGGAGGCGGCGCGCACCCCGACGACCTTCGGCGAGCTGCGGGAGCAGCTGGCGCAGCGCTATCCGACGGTCCCGGTGGAGAAGGTCACCGCGCTCCTCGACCAACTGGTCGAGTTGGCGTTCCTGATCACCTCGCACCGGCCCGCCCTGCTGGAGGGTTCGGGGCAGCCGTCGCTGTCGGCCCAGCTGGCGAGCAGCCACGACGGCGACGCGGCCGCCGCACTGGCGTCCGTCGAGGCGGCAGTGGCGGAGTTCAACGCGGTCGGCGACGTCAGCGGCCTGGAGGCGCTCCAGGAGCGGATCGCCCCGCCGGCGCGGCGGGTGAGCGAGGACTACGACGGGCCGCTGCTGCGGGTCGACGCCCGGCTGAACCCGGCTTCCCCGCCCGAGCTGCCGGCCGAGGTCCAGGCGCTGGCGGAGGAGGCCGCCGAGGTCCTGGCCACCATGGGCGCCGGCCACCAGTACCCGTCGCAGCTGGGCGACTTCGCGAAGGCGTTCACCGAGCGCTACGGTGCGCAGGCCGAGGTGCCGGTCCTGGAGGTGCTGTCCGAGGAGACCGGCCTCGGTGCGCCGAACAGTTATCAGAATCCGCCGCGCTCCTTCGAGTTGCAGCCGGTGACCGCGCGCGACCGCAGCAGGGACGAGCGGGAGGCGGTGCTGCACCGGCTCGTCGCCGATGCGCTCAGCCGCGGCAGCATGGAGGCGGTCCTCGACGAGCGGTGGATGGCCGAGCTCACGACCGGTGTCGACGATCGGCCGTCGAGGCCCACGGTCGACGTCCACCTGCAGCTCGCGCCGCCGACGGCCCCGGGTTCGCGCTGGCGCGGGGTGGTCACCGCGGTGGCGAACGGCGGGCGCACCTTCGCCCGGTTCCACGACCTGCTGGGCGCCGAGGAGCGCGAGCGGCTGCGGGAGCTGGCCGAGGCGGAGGCGGCGCAGCTGCCCGGGGTCGCGGTGGTCGAGCTGACCTACCTGCCGGAGAAGGCCAGGGCCGCGAACGTCTCGGTCCGTCCGGCGGTGCGGGCGCTGGAACTGCCGGTCAACGTGGCGCCGGGGCGGGGCCCGCAGGAGGTGATCGCGCTCGACGACGTGGTCGTCGGCGTGCGCGAGGGCCGGCTGTACCTGCACAGTCCCGCCCTCGGGTGCGACCTGCACGTCACCCAGCACACCATGCTCAATCCGCTGATGGCGCCGAACGTGGCCCGCTTCCTGCTGGACGTCTCCTCGGCGGCCTTCCACAACGTCCCGTCCTTCGACTGGGGCGCCCTGGGCACCGTCATGCCGTTCCTGCCCAGGGTCGTCCGGGGCGACCTGGTGCTGAAGCGCGCGAGCTGGCTGCTGCGCGCCACCGACCTGCCGGCCGGCTGCACCGGTTCGGCGACGGACTTCACCGCGGCCGTCGCGGCCTGGCGCGCGCAGTGGAAGGTGCCGCGCCTCGTCTTCCTGGCGCACGGCGACAACACGATCCTGCTGGACCTGGAGAGCGAGCCCTCGCGGGAGGAGCTGCGGCTGGCCGCCGCCCGGGACGCGGCGTCCTTCTCGCTGCGGATCGAGGAGGCGCTGCCCGGCCCCGAGGAGGGCTTCCTGCGGGACACGGACGGCGCCCCCTTCGCCGCGGAGGTCGTGGTCCCCGTGCTGTCCGCGCAGCGGGCCCGGGCGCCCCGGGCGGCGGCCGTCGCGCGCCGGCGGATCACCGAGGCCGAGCGGCTCCGGCCGAGCGGCGGGCCGTGGGTCTTCGCCAAGCTGTACGTGGAGAACGAGGCGCTGGACGCCCTCCTGGTGGACCAGGTGACGGAGCTGACGCGCTCGCTGGCCGAACGCGGCCTGAGCGGGCACATGTTCTACCTCCGGTACGGCGATCCCGCCCCGCACCTGCGGCTGCGCTACCGGGCCGCGGACCCGGCCCGGTCCGCCGAACTGCTGGCCGAGGTCGCCCGGTGGGCGCACGGCCTGGCCGTCGAGGGCCGGATCGCGGACGTCGAGTTCGCGACGTACCGCCGCGAGATCGAGCGTTACGGCGGCCCCGACCTGATCGACACGGCCGAGGAGTTGTTCTGCCTGGACAGCGCCGCGACCGTGGCCCTGCTGCGGCACCTCGCCGAACCCGTGCCGGCGGGCGAGGTCCCGCTGGAGCGCGACGCGCTCACCGTGCTCAGCCTGGAGGCCATCGGGCAGGTGCTGGTCCCCGACTTCGCCGAACGGCACGCCCTGGTGCGGTCGATGACCGGTTCGCAGGTCGGCGGCGCGGAGTACCGGGCCGTCGCCCGCCGGCTCTGGCAGGGCCGGACCGCGCCCGCCGGCGAGGCCGCGGTGCTGGAGCGGGTGAGCGCCGCCTGGCGCCCGGCGGGAACCGGATACGCCGCCCGGGTCGCGAAGTTCGCCGAGACCGGCGAACTCTGGTCGGACCGCACGTCCATCCTGCGCAGCCTGTTCCACATGCACTGTAACCGGATGGGCCTGCGGCGCGAGCAGGAGGACGCCGCCTACGGCATGTGGCGGCGGCTGCTCGACCGCGCCGCCACGGCCGGGGGCGCGGCGGCGGGGAAGTCCAGGTGAGCGCGCGCTCCCGGCTCCGGCGGCTGGCGGCCGCGCCGCGCCCGGTCCTGGCCGTGCTGGGCCAGTCCTGGCGCTGCGACCGCTCGGGGACCGCGCAGGTGCTGCTGATCTCGCTGGTCGTCGGCATCCTGCCGGCGTGGCAGGTCAAGACCACGGCGGCCTTCGCCACGGCCCTGCTGCGCACGGCGGAGGGCTCGCACGAGCAGGTCCGCGGCATCCTGTTCTACCTGGTCGTGCTGGCGGCGCTGGGTCTCGGCTCGCAGCTGCTGTCGCTGCTGCAGAACCGGGCCATGCAGCGCTGCCAGAGCCGGCTCTCGGCCCATCTGGCCGATGAGATCATCAGCCGGGCGAGCCGCTTCAGGCTCTCCCAGGTGGAGGACCCGGGCGTGCAGGACTCGCTGCAGCGGGCCGTCCGGGAGGTGGCGTACCGGCCGGGGATGCTGCTCTCCCAGCTGGTGCAGGCGGCCACCCCGGTGGTCACCTTCGGCTCGGTCGGCGCGATCCTGTGGACCCTGGACTTCCGGATCGCGCTGCTCGCCATGGTCGCCCCGTTCCCCACGGTGGTCGCGCAGATCCTGCAGGGCCGCCGCACCCACGCGCTGGAGCACGGCCGCTCCGAGGAGCGGCGTCGGATCAACTACTGGCAGCACCTGGCCTCGCAGCCGAACTCGATGAAGGAGGTGCTGGCCTTCCGGCTCGCCCCGGTGGTGCTCACCAACCACCGGCAGCTGCTGGCCAGGATCGTCGGCGCGGACCTGCGGATGGCGAACCGGAACTTCGGCCTCGCCGTTCCGATGGTCGTGCTGACCGCGCTGCTGACGATCTCCGCGCAGGCCACGGCGATCCTGGTCGGCACCAGCGACGCCCGGCACGTGGCCGGTCTGCTGGCGGTGATCCAGGCGATCGGCATGCTGCAGGCCAGCATGCAGCAGCTCTTCGGCTCGGTGTCCGGGATGTACGTCAACCAGCTCTACCTGCGCAACGTGAACGAGTTCCTCGCGATCGAGCAGGAGCCGGAGAGCCAGGGCGAGGTGACGTTCCCCCAGGACATCGTCGGCGGTGTCGAGTTCCGCGACGTGTCGTTCAGCTACCCCGGCAGTGGGCGGCGCGCCCTGGACAAGGTCTCGTTCACGCTGAAACCGGGCCAGGTGACGGCGATCGTCGGCCTGAACGGCGCGGGGAAGTCCACCCTCGGCAAGCTCATCGGCCGCCTCTACGAACCGACCGAGGGCTCGATCCTGGTCGACGGCGTCCCGCTCACCGACTTCCGGCTGGACAGCCTGCGCGACCGGGTCTCCTACGTCTTCCAGAACTACGTCGAGTACCAGCTCTCGGTGGGCGAGAACATCTCGCTCGGCATGGTGCACGAGGCCGACCGCTCGGCCGAGCGGGTCGAGGCCGCGGCCCGTGAGGTGGGGATGCACGAGCACATCACCGCTCTGCCGCAGGGCTACGAGACGCAGGCGGGGAAGCTGTTCACCGGGGGCGTGGAGTTCTCCGGCGGCCAGTGGCAGCGACTGGCCATCGCCCGCAGCGCGGTGCGGTCCGCCAGCGTACGGGTCATGGACGAGCCGACCGCCGCGCTCGACACCATCACCGAGGCCGAACTGCTCGACACGCTGACCGCGGCCTCGGCGGGCCGGGTCTCGCTGCTGATCGCCCACCGCTTCTCCTCCGTGCTGCGCGCGGACCGGGTGCTGGTCTTCGACCGGGGCCGGCTCGTCGAGGACGGTGACCACCAGGAGCTGATGCGCCTCGGGGGGCTGTACGCGGAGATGTACGAGGCGCAGAACGCGGCTCCGCCCGAACCCGCGTCGAGCGCCGGGGCGGGGACGGCGGCCGCGACGGGAACCGGGGCGAGAGCCCGGACGGGAGTCCGATGATGAAGCTCACCGCGTTCGACCAGGTGCTGGTCTTCGGCGGCACCGGCCCGGCCGGCGCCGCCCGGGAGTCGGTCCGACTCGCCGAGGCGGCCGAACGCCTCGGCTACCACCGGTTCTGGGTCGCCGAGCACCACGGTGCGACCAGCGGGTGCGGCTCGCCCGAGATCCTGGTCGTCGCCGCCGCGGCGGCGACCGGCACCATCCGGGTCGGCACCGCCTCGGTCCTGCTGCCCCACTACGCGCCGTTGAAGGTGGCGACCACCTTCAACCTGCTGGAACGGCTCCACCCCGGGCGGATCGACCTCGGCGTCGGCCGTGGGCCGGGTGCGGTCGAGAGCGTGACCCGGCTGCTCGCCCGCGAGGGCGAGGCGCCGTACCACGAGAAGATCGAGCAGCTGCTGGCCCAACTCACCGCGGGGACGGACCTGCTGCCCGACTCCACCCCGCCGCAGCTGTGGCTGACCGGCGCCGGAGCGGGCGGGGCGCACCTCGCCGCCCATTTCGGACTGCCGTTCTGCTTCGCGCAGTTCGCCCACGGCGCGCTGCGGCCGGAGATCGTCGAGCTGTACCGGCAGAAGTTCCGCCCGGGCCCGCTCGGGGCGGTCCCACGCGTGGCCGTCGCGGTCCGGGTGGCCTGCGCGGACGACCCGGGGGACGTCCGGCTGCTGCGCGCCGGCCTCGCCCTGGGCACCGCCTCGGCGGGCCGCCGTACCCTCCCCTCCTGGGACGAACTCCACGCCCTGGCACCCACCACGTCATGGCCCGAGGCAGACCCGGACGACATGTCCGTACTCGCCGGGGTCCCCGCCGAGGTGGCCGAGCGACTCGCCGTCCTGACCGCCGCCTACGCCTCCGACGAACTCGCGATCACCACCCTCTGCCCCGACCTCGGCCTCCGGATCCGCACGTTCGAGCTGCTCCGCGCCATGGTTCCGACCGCTTCGGCCTCCGGCAGGCCGTGACCGCGGCCCGGGTGTCGCTCAGCTCGGCCGGGGCCCGTCCGGCCGGGCGGGCGGGACCGTGAGCTCGTCGTCCGTCGCATCGGCGCGCGGGGCCGGCCCGTCGGACCGGCGGCAGCAGCTCGGCACCTGAGGACCGGGGGCGGTGACTGGAGGATCCTGCTTCAGACCTGTTCGAAGTGGAACGCCTTGATGAAGCAGTCGCGGGGCTGGGCGATCGCGAAGAGGGCGCACTCCACGAGTGACTGTGCGGTGAGGGCGTCCTCGGCCCCGCGCGGTGTGGTCTCCCACTCCTCGGCGAGGGGGTCGGGGTTGTCGAAGTCGGGAGGGTAGAGGGAGATCACCCGAACTCCCTGGGGCCGCAGGCGCTTGGAGAGGATGTCGACGAACCCTGCCTGGGCGCTCTTGGCCGCGTAGAAGGCGTCGTGCGCATCCGACCGGTGATGCCCCGCGGTTCCGCAGGCGGAGACCATGGTCACCACATCCGGCTTGTCCGAGTTGAGCAGGAGGGGGAGGAAGTTCTTCACGGTCAGGACGGTGCCGGTGGCGCCGGAGGCGATCGTGTCGACGACATCGGCATCGGAGGCGGACAGGAGGTCCGGGCCTTCGAGGTAGCGGGAGCCGTTGTTGATCAGTACGTCGATGTGGTCGGTGTGCCGGCCGACGCCGGCGGCGAAGCTGCGGATCGAGGCGGGGTCCGTCAGGTCGCAGGCGAAGGCGTGGACGCGCTGGTGCCCTCGGTCGCGGATCTCCTCCCGGACCCGCTCCGCGGCAGCCAAGGTGCGCGCGGAGAGGAAGACCTCGGCACCGAGGTCTGCGAGACGGATCGCCAATGTGCGCCCGAAATCGCGGCCGGCGGCGGTGATGACCACCCTGTGGTCGTTGAATCCCATGTCGGTGCTCCTGGTGGTAAGGGCGGGCGGGGTCATGCGTGCCGGTCGATGGCCTGGGCGCCCCGCTGGGCGGCTTCGAGGACGGCGGCGGCTCGCTCCGGCGTCAGGTCGGTGGTGTCGACCGTGAGGTCGGAGATGCCGGCCGCCTCCAGGACGAGGTGGAGTTCCTCGGCCCGCCGCAGGCGCCAGTGAGGGAGTCCGTGCCGTGGTCGGCCTCGTGCCGGGTGCGGAGGCGGGCCCGGACGGTAGGGAGGGCCGCGGTCAGCCGGCACACCCGCAGCGGCATGCCCAGGGCGTCCTGGTAGGCGGCCCGTTCGGCGGCGTTCTCGGCGACGCCGGCCGGCACGAGGCGGTGGAGGCCCGCCGCGCGGTAGTTGTCGGCGACCGCCCGCAGGTTGACCGGCAGGAGGCGGTGCTGGAACGGGTCGTCCTCGGGGGCGGGCCAGGCCTGGCAGAACCGGTCGAGATCGATGACCGCATGCGGCACGCCCCGGTCGGCCAGCAGGTCGCCGAGCAGGTCGGCGGAGTCGGCGGGCTGCGCGTCCATCTGCTGGACCTTAGACGGCACGGCGCCGGAAGGCATCGCGATTACGGCGGGGTGCCTGCCGGAGTGCCGCCGTCGGTACCTGCGGATCGTGGTCAAGAGCCGGTTCCTGGAGAGGGTGACGCGGCGTACACGGCGGGCGGCGGCCTTCGCTGCTCCGTTTGGTTGACCGAGTTGTGTTTTTAACCTAGTAACGATTTCATGGGTGGCATGAATCGGACAGACACTCCTCCCGTCCTCGTCACCGGGGCGACGGGCCGGATCGGCCGCATCGTCATCGACCGACTCCTCGACGCGGGCGTGCCGGTCCGCGCCCTCGCCCGTCGCGCGGAGGCGGCGGCGACGCTGCCGTCGGAGGTCGAGGTCTTCGCCGGCGACCTCACCGCGCCCGAGTCACTCGACCCGGCGTTGCAGGGGGTCGGTGCGGCCTTCCTCGTCTGGACCGCCCCGCCGCAGACCGCCGCGGCAGTCGTCGAGCGGCTGGCGGCCAAGGTGCGGAGGGTCGTCTTCCTGTCGTCCCCGCACCGGACGCCGCACCCCTTCTTCCAGCAGTCCAACCCCGTCGCGGCGCTGCACGCCGACGTCGAGCGGCTCATCGCGACCACCGGGGTCGAGTCGACGATCATCCGGCCCGGGATGCTCGCGTCGAACTCGCTGGCCTGGTGGGCGCCCGCGATCCGGGCCGACCGGGTCGTCCGGTGGCCCTACGGCGCGGCCGAGACGGCACCGGTCGATGACCGGGACGTCGCGGCCGTGGCGGCGCGGACGCTCCATCGGGACGGGTACGTCGGGGGTGACTTCGTCCTCACGGGCCCCGAGTCGCTGACCCAGGCCGCGCAGGTGGGCGTCATCGGTGAAGCCCTGGGTCGGCGGATCGCGTTCGAGGAGATGACGCCGGACGAGTTCCGGAGCCTGTCGGAGGGCACGGCACCCGGCTCGGTCGTCGACATGCTGCTCGCCGCGTGGAACGCGGCGGTCGGACGGCCCGCGTACGTCACCAGTGCGGTGGCCGACATCCTCGGGACGGAGCCGCGGACGTTCCGCCAGTGGGCTGCCGACCACGCCGTCGCGTTCACGCGGGGCTCGGAGGGTTCGGAGGGTGCGTGACCTCGTTGAGTGCGACCTGCGCCCGCGCCCCGGCCCCGCCTCCGGGGTGTGCCGGGCGCGCGGGTTCGGGAGGCCTGGACGGTTCGGGGCACCCCGGTGCCCCGTCCTGGTGCCGCACCGAACCCGGAAGGATCTCGGCCGCTGACAGTTGGATGTCGAGGTGGTGCACAGGAAGTCGGTCAGGTCGACTTCCCAGGCTCATGGGGTGGTTGCTGCTCGGGCACGGCAGGGCGGCTACGGGAACGGGGCGTGCTCGGGCTTGAGCCCGGGGCGGACTGCGTGGTGTCGAGCTGAGAGCCAGGGCGGCGCGTGGTCAGGCGCAGGAAGTCGATGGGGCCGACTTCCTGCGCCTACTGACGTTGGTGCTTCGAGGTGCTGGATTCGTCGGACTCCACGCTCGGCCTCCCACCGCCGGCGCCCTGAAGCACCGAAGTCGTCGCGGCCGCCCTGGCTCAGGCCTTGGCGGTCTCCAGTACCAGCCTCCGGCGGCGGGCGGCGCGGACCGGCCCGATGACGGCGTAGCCGAGGGCGGGGGCGAGGAGGAGGGCTGCGGCGGCGGGCCAGTAGGACCAGGGGGTGAGCGGCGCTGCGGAGGATTCCGTGCGGCCGGCGATCACTACGGCCGCGAGCAGACCGGGCAGGGCGAGCGGGGCCCACCACGGGTAGCGGCCGCGGGGAGCGCGCCGGGTGGCGACGCACCACGCGGTGAACAGCACGGCCGCGGTGAGGGCCCAGACCAGCATCGCGGTGCACTCACCGACCCGGCGGTCCGGGGCGTCGACGGTCGGGGCGGAGACCCCGTCGACGCTCAGCTCGGTGGCGGTGCGGCCGTCGAGCCCGGTGGTCACCTGGACCAGGTCGCCGCTGTGCAGCTCCCGGAGGCGTGCGGGCAGAGCGGCGAAGCGGAGTGTCCGGTGGTCGTAGTCCGACTCCCTGCGCACCATCAGCTCCGCACCGGAGCCGTCCGCGTCCGGGACGATCCGGACGACCTTGTGCTGCTCCACCGCCCGGCACTTGCCCGGGTCGACGGGCGGCACGACCGCGCAGAGCGGCGCCGAGTCGTAGCGGCGAGCGGCGTTCAGGCCGTCGAACAGCTGGACGGTGGCGACCACGGTCAGGACGGCGGCGACGCAGGCGAGGACGCCGGGCAGTACGCCGCGCAGTCGCCGTAGCGGCCGCTCGGGTGTCAGGGGGCCGTTCCGCACGGACTCGTCGGTGTGCCGCTCCCATTGGGCCTGGACCTGGGCGAGTTTCAACTCGAAGTGCGGATCGGGGAAGAGGACGTTCGAGTGGATGCCGGGAAGGGCCCGCCGGCGGCCGTCCGCCAGAGTGATCCGCACGCTGAAAGTCTCCCCACCCTGGCTGCGCTGCCTGCGCTCCGCTATCCGGTGGATCTCCCGCCACCGGTAGCTGCGGACCCGCCCGAGGCCCCGGTAGATCCGGATGCCGTCCTCCCCCACCGAGGTCCAGCTGCGCCTGGACAAGGTGAGGAGTACGGCGAACAGCACGGCCGTCGCACCGATGGTCCACAGCGTTCCGACCAGCCCGACCCGCACCACACCCGCCACGACCTGGACGCCGAGCAAGGTCAGGAACAACGCCACCGCGCGCCGATCGGCCTTGAGGTCTCCACCCCTGTAACGAAGTTCGTTCACCGCGGCAGCGTATGCCCGGCCCCCGGCCGAACCACGGGCGGGCCGCTGACGTGCCTTCGCCGTCAGCCCGCCCCCATCCGCAGAACGCATACCAACGGCATACCGCCGAGGTGGCGATCAGCCAGCGGCGTGAGCGGATCGACCACCTCGAAACGCGGAAGTCAGCAGGCGGTGGTGGCTTCGGTGGCGTGGGTGCGGCAGTGGGTGAGGGCGGGTTTGATGCGGGGGTCGGGGGTGGGGGCGGTGGAGAGGAGTTCGCCGGCGGTGACGAGGGTGGTCCAGTAGTGGGCGGGGTTGCCGGTGCGGGGGAGGGGGTGGGCGGCGGCGAGGGAGAGGTAGGCGGCGGTGAGGTTGCCGGTGGTGAACCAGCGGGCGAGGCCGTGCTGGTGGCCGGCTCGGATGCCGCCCATGGCGTCGATGGCGGTGAGGAAGAGGTCGACGATGGTCTGGTCGCGGGCGTCGAGGGTCTTGGGGACGTCGAACACGCCGAGGGCTTCGAGGAGTTCGCCGGTGTCGGCCTCGGAGCCGGGGCGGGGGTTGGCGAGCAGGGCGTCGTAGCGGTCGTTGAGGCGGTGGTTCACCTCGGCGGCCGGGATCGCGAGGGCCGCGCAGACGGCGCGGGCCGAGCGGAGGGGCTGGCGGGTCCGGCGGGCGAGGTTGGCGTACACCTCGGCGGGGGTCGAGCCGGTGTCGAACAGGTGGCGGGCGGTGAGGGCGAGTCGCATGGGGTTCCTGTTCAGACGGCGGTGAGGATGGCGACCGGGGAGGGCGCGATCAGGGCCCAGACGAACTTGCCGATCCCGCCGGCTCGGGGGCAGCAACCCCAGCGCTCGGCCAGCTCGTTGACGAGGAAGAGGCCACGGCCGTGCTCGTCGGCGGGGGAGGTCGGGCGGAGGGTGGGGCGGCCGCTGCCGGCGTCGTGGACTTCGAGGCGGAGGCGGTCGCTGATGAGGGCGAAGCGGATCTCGATGAGGCGGTCGGCGGGGGCGTCGGAGTGCTGGACGGCGTTGGCGAACAGCTCGCCGAGGAGGAGTTCGGCGATGTCGGAGTAGCGATCGCCGGTGGGGAGGGCGGAGAGGTACGCGCGGAGCAAGTGCCGCGCCAGGGGCGTGGATTCGGCGCGGGAGTCGAGGCGGGCGGCGAACGTGCGGGGGCGGCGGGTTTTGAGCATGGCGGAGATCCTCAGGGGGCGGATGGGGGAGCGCGAGGGTGGTGCGCAATCACGCTATGCATGCAGATGATTGCGTTCCGGTCTCAATGGTCCGGGATGCGGAGGTACGGTGATGGCCGAAATCCGATGCCAGGGGCACGTGGTGCGTGAGGGGGCCAGCTGTGGCACATCGGCGGCACAAGCGGGAGTTGACGGCGAGCTCGGCCGAGCTGTTCGGCGAGGAGCGGGTCGCGGCAAGGCTTGCGAGGCAGGAGCGGTTCCTCTCGGCTGGCGGACCGCAGTTGGTCGTTCTCCTGGACGAAAGCGCCATCCGGTCGGTGGTTGGCGGACCGAGGGTGATGATGCGGCAGATGCAGCACCTGCTGCGAGTTGCTCAGCGTGGGAACATCGTCATTCAGGTGGTGCCGTTCGCGGCTCGGGCAACGATCATCAACACCTCAATGGTCCTTCTGGAGATGCCGGATGGACAGCACTTGGTGTACTCGGAGAGCCTCGACAGGGGTAGCCCCAGCGACGATCCGACCATCGTTTCCGGGCATCGGCGGCGCTATGATCGGCTGCGTGGCGATGCGCTCACGGCGGGCGAATCGCTCGCGCTGATCGCCGAGGCGCTGGAAGGGTTCAGAGATGATGCGGAACGAGCTCGACGCGGCCAGCTGGCACAAGAGCAGCTACAGCGGTACGAACGGCGGCGACTGCATCGAGGTGGCCCCCGGATTCCCCGGCCTCGTCCCCGTACGTGACTCCAAGGACCCGCAGGGTCCGGTTCTCGTCTTCCCCGTCCCCGCTTGGGAAGCCTTCGTGACGGCCGTTCGCAAGGGTGACCTTCCGGTGCAAGGCTGCTGAGGAGCTGACCGGTAGCTCCCTTGGTGGCAGCTGTCTCGACTCGGCGCGGTAGGCCGCACATGGGCGTGAGCTGCTAGGTTGCGCCCAGGCGAACGCGTGTGTGGAGGTCGTGCTGTGATCGGGCTGGGAGCGATAGCGGGGATCGCGTTGGTGGAGTTCGGCATGGTGCTGACGCCGGGGCCGAACATGATCTACCTGGTTTCCCGCTCGATCACCCAGGGCCGTCGGGCGGGGCTGATCTCGCTGTCCGGGGTCTTCCTCGGCTTCCTGGTCTACCTTTTCGCGGTGTCCGCCGGCATCGCCACGGTCTTCGCTCTGGTGCCGGAGATCTATTTGGCGATCAAGCTGGCCGGCGCGGGCTACCTGCTCTGGCTGGCATGGAAGGCCGTCCGGCCGGGCGGCCGATCCGCTTTCGCGACTCAGGAGTTGGCGCCGGACGGGTCCCGCAAGCTCTTCCTGATGGGCTTCCTCACCTGCCTGCTGAATCCCAAGGTGGCCATCCTCTACATCTCGCTGCTGCCGCAGTTCGTCGACCCGGCGCGTGGCCATGTCGGCCTGCAAGGGCTGCTGTTGGGACTGACCCAGATCGCGGTGGGGGTCGCGGGCAACGCGTTCTTCATCGTGACGGCCGGCTCCGTCGCCGGGTTCTTCGCGCGGCACCCGCTCTGGCAGCGCCTTCACCGCTATGTGGTGGGTACCGCGCTGGCGGGCTTCGCCGCCAGGATCGCCACCGAACGAACGGGCGCGGCGGTCGCCCTGCACTGACAGCTGGGCGCTGACGGGTCTTGCGAGCTGCCCGAGGCCCCGCTACCCCGTCGACGGGGTAGCGGGGCCTTTCGCATGAGGTCTGGGCCGGAAGGCCCCCGGTTCGGGCCCGCGGCCCCTTGACGAACCCTTGACAGAGACTGTCCACGATTCCGCAACCTGCCACCCTGAGAGTGCGTCAGCATGCAAACGGAGGCCGCTGATGTGGCCTCCTCCCGCTGCGGCGGTTCGCACTTTCTTCACTTGAGGGGGAGTCGCACACACATGGTCAGCCCGCAGTTCACCACCGGGCCGGTCGCCCCGGCCGCCGCCCCCGGTCAAACCGGCGGCACCGACGAGGGCTCGGCACCCGGCAGGCTCGTCCTGGCCGGCGGTGCCGGTAGGCCCCCGTCCCACCCGGCCCCCGGACCGGTGACCACCCGGTTGGACACCCCGTACGAACTCGGTGCCTCGGCCGGGGCCGCCCGGCAGATAGCCACCGATCTGAACAGCACCAACGGCAAGGCCGGGGCCGGCGCGCACAGCCTCACCGAGTACGCGAGCGCCGCAGCGACGAAGGTCCGCGGCTTCGCCTTCGGCGGAGCCCTCACCGACAGCACCGAACGTTGGCTGCAGCAGTGCACGGCCCTGCACGACCGGCTCGATTCCGCCGCCGCCAACCTCGACCGGACCCAGCAGGGGTACCGCACCAACGAAACCGCGACCGCCGCCAACCTGACCGCGGGCGCCTGAAGGGGGATCTCGGGCACATGGTGTCCTTCAAAGAACTGCACGAGGCGGACTTCTCCGGGATCAGAGACGCCGCCGACGCGTGGTCCGGCGTCGCCAAGTCCCTCACCTCACTGGACGACCGGGTCACCAAGGACCTCACGTCCACCGCCCAGCGGGCCGGTTGGCAGGGCACGGCCGCCGACGGCGCGACCAAGGTGCTCCAGGGCATCGACGGCGACTTCAAACAGGCCTCGAAGGTCGCCACCGCGCTGGCCTCGATCATGAAGGCCGCCGCCGAGGACTTCGCCGCCGCCCGGCGCGAACTCGACACCGCGATCCACGACGCGCAAACCGACAAGATGACCGTTACTGCGGACGGCGTCGTCAACTGGACCCTGCCGAAGGAGGCGAGGAACGACACCGACGGCGAGACGCTCGCCCAGGGGTTGCGGAGCAAGGCCGAGGCCATCTTCACCCGCCTGACGAAGGCCGTCGAGAAGGCCACCGCCGCCGACCAACGGGCCACCGGTGCGCTCCGGGGCGATGTCGGTAGCAGCACCACGTCCTTCAACCCCGCCCCGTACGGCGGCGGCCCGGTCGCCGACGCGGCGCTCGACCATGCGGACGCCGACAACAAGACCGTGGACTGGCAGGCGAAGATGACCTACCACGCGATCGGTGGGGTCGTGGGCCTGATTCCGGAGTTCGGGGACGCCGCGCAGCGCTTGGTCGACGTCGGGACCTCGATGTGGGCGGACTCCGCCAAGGGAGAGATCGACACCCACCTCAAAGGCGACCTGAGCTCCCACTTCTCGGCCGGACGGCAGCAACTGGACGCGATGCTCAACTACAAGCTGGTCGAGTCCGGATACGACCACTTCGCCTTGGACGGCGACGGCAGCGTCCCCGATCAGCTCAAGCGGAGCGCGGGGAGCGCCTACAACACCGGGATCGACAACACCTACCGCACCGTGTTCGGTAGGGCGTGAGCGCCGTGGAGACCGAGAAGAAGAACGAGCCGGCCGGCGAGCCCGCCGCGACGCCCGACCGCCCGGGGTCCGCCACGCACGGCCGGCGGAGATGGTTGCCGCCGGTGGTGCTGGCGGTCTCCCTGGCCCTGGCCGGGTCGGGGTGGTTCGCGCTGAACCGGCTGACGAACCTCGGCGGACCGGACAGCGTCTGCGACGGAGCTGCTTCGGCGGATCTGGTGCACGACCTCCTGGGTCCCGGGCGGGTCAGTGACGCTACGGCGGGATACGAGCCGACGAAGAACGCCACCGGGAGCTGCATCGCCATCGTCAAGTCCGGTCTGTTCGGGACTACCGAGAAGACCATGTGGTTCACCATCCGCCGCGGCACCGATGAGGGCCCGGGCGAGTGGGCCGCATCGGACGCCCGGCTGTTTCCCGGCGGCTCGGTCACCCCGGAGGCGGCCTGGGCCGTGCTTCCCGAGGGCTGCTCCAAGGGGGTGCGGGCCGAGGTGCACACCGCCGACGAGCAGGGCCACGACGAGGAACGTGCCCGCTTGGCCGTGTCGTTCGCCAACGCGGTGGCCAAGGCACGCGCGTGCGGGGACCGGAACCTCGCGGTACCGAAGAGCCTGTCGGCGAAGGGGGCCGAGACGGACCCGGACTGGGCGAACCTGTGCGGACTGCCCGGGTTCGCCCCAGCCAAGGACCCGAGCATCCCGAGCAGCCCGGTGACCTTCCGGCAGCGGGCCACCACAGCCTCGGACCCGATCTGGTCCTGCACGATCGCCGATCGCTCGTCGTCCCTGACCCCGCAGGTTTTCGCGATCACGACCGAGCCGCAGACCACCACCGTGGCCAGACGGCCGCACGACAACTCGGGTTTCGTCGGACGGGCCCAGTCGGTCGCGTACGGGACACTCATCGCCACCTGCCGGGGCAAGGACGTCTACTTCACCGTCACGGGTGGGTTCGACTCGTCCTTCAGGAACCGGTTGTTCCCCGACCAGGAGGGCCTGGTACGGCAGTTCCTCACCGCTGGCGGCAAGGCGATCGGTTGCGAGCCGATCCTCTAGGAACGCCCCCGCTACTTCCGGGTGTTGGTGCGGCGGGTCGGCTCTGCCGTGGTCGGGTCCTCGGGCCAGGGGTGGCGGGGGTAGCGGCCCCTTAGGTCTGCGCGGACGGCGCGGTAGCCCTCGCGCCAGAACGACGCGAGGTCGCCGGTGACGGCGGCGGGGCGGCCGGCGGGGGAGAGCAGGTGGATGGTCAGCGGGACACGGCCTCCGGCCAGGGCCGGGGTGGTGGTCCAGCCGAAGAGTTCTTGCAACTTGACTGCCAGCACGGGGCGTTCGGTGGTGTAGTCGACTCGTATCTTCGACCCGCTCGGGACGGTGATGCGCTCGGGGGCCAGTTCGTCGAGGCGGCCCGCTTCTCCGGTCGCCCACGGCAGGAGGCGCTGGAGGACGGAGGTCGTATCGATCCTGGCGAGGTCGGCGCGGCGGCGGGCGCGGGAGAGTTCGGGCTCCAGCCATTCGTCGGCACGGGCCAACAATGCGGCGTCGGAGACGTCCGGCCAGGGGTCGCCAAGGGCGGTGTGCAGGAAGGCGAGACGTTCGCGCAGGCCGGGGGCGGGCCAGGTCAGCAGAGTGCTCACGCCCTCGCGGGTGAGGCCTTCGAGGAGGGCACCCCGGACAAGCGCGGGGTCGGGGCGGTTGAGTGGCTTCTCGGCGAGTTCGATCGCACCGAGGGATTCGACCTGGCGGGAGACGACTTCGCCTCGGCGGGTGTCCCAGTGGACCTCCTCGTGCGCAGTGAGGAGGGGCGCGCCGGCGAGCCGGGCGGTGTCCTCGTCCAATGCGGCGGCGTGCAGCACCCGGGCGGAGTGGGAGCCCGCCGGGCGGTCGGCGACCGCGACGGCGAGCCAGGGCAGGGCGCCGAGCGTGGTGCCGGGGGCGAGTTCGGCAGCCGTCCCGGAGGCCATCAGGTACGGGCTGCGCTCGCCGGGGGCGGGCTTGTCGACCCGGGCGCGGGCGATGCGTTCGGGGAAGGCGAGGGCGACGACGAGGCCGGCGGCGGTCGCGTCGGGCAGGGCGGTGGCGGGTTCGTCGGAGGTGGCACGCTGGAGGCGGCGGACTTCGTCGCGCCAGCGGGCGGCGTAGGGGTCGTTGCCGGTTCGAACTGTTCGCCAGACCGCGCCGAGGTCGTCGCCGAGGGCACGCGGCGGTTCCTCGGAGAGCAGGGCGACCACCTCGGCCGCTCGCCGCGCGCCGACCGCCGCCGCGCCGTCGACCAGGGCGCGGCCCAGTCGGGGGTGCAGCCCGGTGCGGGCGAGGCGCACACCGCGCGGCGTGGCCCGGCCGTCCGCGTCCACGGCGCCGAGGGCTTGGAGAGTCTGCCGGGCGGCAGCCATCGCCCCCGCAGGCGGGGCGTCGGGCAGGGCGAGGCCGGTGGCGTCCGGGTCGCCCCAGCAGGCGGCCTGAAGAGCAAAGCTGGTGAGGTCGGCGAGGGCGATCTCGGGGGTGGGGAAGCGGGCGGCGCGGGCGTCCTCGGCCTCGTGCCAGCAGCGGTACACGGTGCCGGGGGCTTCACGCCCCGCGCGCCCCGCGCGCTGGCGGGCGGCAGCGAGCGAGGCCCGTACGGTGACCAGCCCGGCCAGGCCACGGGCGTGGTCGGTGCGGGGTTCGCGGGCGAGTCCGGCGTCCACCACGATCCTGACGCCGGGCACGGTGAGCGAGGACTCGGCGACGGCGGTGGCGAGCACCACCCGACGCGAGGTGGACGGGGTGAGGGCGGCGTCCTGGACGGCCTGCGGGGCGCGGCCGTGGAGTTGCAGGACCTCGGCCGCCACTCCCGCCAACTGCCCGGCGACGCGGGCGATCTCGCCGACGCCGGGCAGGAAACAGAGCACGTCCCCCGCCTGTTCGGCGAGCGCCCGGCGCACGGTCGCGGCGACGTGGTCGAGCAGCGCCGGGTCGACCCGGGTCCCGTGGGCGGGCCGGACGGCGCGCGGAGGCGGCGCCCAGACCACGTCGACCGGGTGGGACACCCCGTGCGCCTCCACGACCGGTGCGCCGCCGAGGAGTTCGGCCCAGGCCGCGGTGTCGGAGGTGGCCGACGCGCAGACCAGCCGCAGTTCGGGCCGCAGCGCCGCCCGGACGTCCAGCAGGAAGGCGAGGGCCGTGTCGGCGTCCAGGTGCCGTTCGTGGCATTCGTCCAGGACGACCACGTCGACCCCGGGCAGTTCCTGGTCGCGCTGCAGCCGTTGCAGCAACACCCCGGTGGTGACCACCTCGACGACCGTCGAGGGGCCGACCTTACGATCCCCGCGCACGGTGTAGCCGACCCGGCCGCCGACGGTCTCGCCGAGCAGCCAGGCCATCCGCCGGGCGGCGGCCCGTACGGCGAGCCGGCGCGGTTCGGCGACCAGCACGCGCCGCACCGGGTGGCCGTCGGAGAGCAGCCCGGCCAGGGCGAGCGGCACCAGCGTGGTCTTGCCGGTGCCGGGCGGCGCGGCGAGGACGGCGGCGCCGTGCTCGTCCAGCGCGTCGTGCAGGGCGGGCAGGGCGGTGCGGACGGGCAGGTCGCGCCAGGCCGGGTGCAACAGGCTCAGCCCCGCTCGGTGACGAAGATCGCCGTGCCCGGGATCAGCCGTCCGCGCAGCGGGGACCAGCCGCCCCATTCCTGCTCCAGGCCGGCCGGCCACTCGGGCTCGACCAGGTCGATCAACCGGAAGCCGGCGCCGACGAGTTCACGCACCCGGTCGCCCAGGGTGCGGTGGTGCTCGACGTAGGTGGCGCGGCCCTGCTCGTCCTGCTCGACGTACGGGGTGCGGTCGAAGTAGGAGGACATCGCGGTGAGGCCCTCGACGCCGGGCTCGTCCGGGAAGGCCCAGCGGATCGGGTGGGTCACCGAGAACACCCAGCGCCCGCCGGGCCGCAGCACCCGGTGCACCTCGCGCATCAGCCGGTCGGTGTCGGCGCTGAACGGGACGGCGCCGTAGGCGGAGCAGGCGAGGTCGAAGGACGCGTCGGCGAAGGGCAGTACGGCGGCGTCGGCCTGGACGACCGGGACGGGCTCGGCGCCGCGGCCGAGGTCGATCCGGCGGGAGTGCTGGAGCTGGCGGTAGGAGATGTCCAGGGCGACCGGGCGGGCGCCCCGGGCGGCCAGCCAGCGGGAGCACTGGGCGGCGCCGGCGCCGATCTCCAGGACGTCCTTGCCCGCGACCTCGCCGAGCAGCCGGGCGTCGGCCTCGTCGAGGCCTTCGGGGCACCAGGTGAAGCGGTCGTCGCCGAGGAACTCGCCGTGCTCGTCCTGGTACTCGTCGGCGTTGCGGTCCCACCAGTGCCGGCTGGCCCGGCTGCTCTCCCCGACGCCGGCCGTGCGCCGTACCGCGTCGTCGCCGTCCTCCTCCTCGACCCCTGCGGGGGAGGTGTCAAGATCGTGCAGGTTCGACTGGGGGGTGGTGGCCACGGTGACAATGCCCATCGCGTAGGGTATGGAGTGCGGAAGCGCCGCTGCCGCGAACCGGCCCGATTTTGGACCGGATCCTGGCGGTGGCATCCGGGGACAGGGCCCCTTCGGGCGCCACCGCGAGGTGCGCAATCGGAGGATATGGCCTGATCCGTACCGGGCTCCACCGTCTTGCCTCTTCTGGCGTTGACCGTGCCTGGCCGTCCCCGTATGCTACAAGTTGCGCTGCGGGCCTGCGCGCCTCGGACGGAGCAGGTCGCGCTCGCATCTGTCGAAGACCCCACGGTCGCAAGACGGACGCCGGTTCTCGTTGGACGAGACTCCCGGTGTGCCGTGTTCTTGGCTGTCCGGCTTTCGGTGGGAGCGATACGGGCCCTCCGCGTGGCATTACCTACGACTTTCATGTCCGTACCGGAGCCCTTTTCCTAATGACGAGCCCCACCGACTCCTCCCTCAGCACCACCCCGCAGGTCGCGGTCAACGACATCGGCGACGCGGAGGCCTTCCTCGCCGCCATCGACGAGACCATCAAGTACTTCAACGATGGCGACATCGTCGAGGGCGTCATCGTGAAGGTCGACCGTGACGAGGTCCTCCTCGACATCGGTTACAAGACCGAGGGCGTCATCCCGTCCCGCGAGCTCTCGATCAAGCACGACGTCGACCCGCACGAGGTCGTCGCCGTGGGCGACAACATCGAGGCCCTGGTTCTCCAGAAGGAGGACAAGGAGGGTCGTCTCATCCTGTCCAAGAAGCGCGCTCAGTACGAGCGTGCCTGGGGCACGATCGAGAAGATCAAGGAAGAGGACGGCATCGTCACCGGTACCGTCATCGAGGTCGTCAAGGGTGGTCTCATCCTCGACATCGGCCTCCGTGGCTTCCTCCCGGCCTCGCTCGTCGAGATGCGTCGCGTCCGCGACCTCCAGCCCTACGTGGGCAAGGAGCTCGAGGCCAAGATCATCGAGCTGGACAAGAACCGCAACAACGTGGTCCTGTCCCGCCGTGCCTGGCTGGAGCAGACCCAGAGCGAGGTCCGCCAGACCTTCCTCACCACCCTGCAGAAGGGCCAGGTGCGCTCCGGCGTCGTCTCCTCGATCGTCAACTTCGGTGCCTTCGTGGACCTGGGTGGCGTCGACGGCCTGGTGCACGTCTCCGAGCTGTCCTGGAAGCACATCGACCACCCGTCCGAGGTTGTCGAGGTCGGCCAGGAGGTCACCGTCGAGGTTCTCGACGTTGACATGGACCGCGAGCGCGTCTCCCTGTCGCTGAAGGCGACCCAGGAGGACCCGTGGCAGCAGTTCGCCCGTACCCACCAGATCGGCCAGGTCGTTCCGGGTAAGGTCACCAAGCTGGTTCCGTTCGGTGCGTTCGTCCGCGTGGACGAGGGCATCGAGGGTCTGGTCCACATCTCCGAGCTGGCCGAGCGCCACGTCGAGATCCCGGAGCAGGTCGTCCAGGTCGGCGACGAGATCTTCGTCAAGGTCATCGACATCGACCTCGAGCGTCGTCGCATCAGCCTGTCGCTGAAGCAGGCCAACGAGGCCCTGGGTGCCAGCCCGGCCGAGGCCGAGTTCGACCCGACCCTGTACGGCATGGCCGCCTCCTACGACGACCAGGGCAACTACATCTACCCGGAGGGCTTCGACCCCGAGGCGAACGACTGGCTGCCCGGCTTCGAGAAGCAGCGTGAGGAGTGGGAGCGCCAGTACGCCGAGGCGCAGGCCCGCTTCGAGCAGCACCAGGCCCAGGTCATCAAGAGCCGCGAGGCCGACGCCGAGGCCGCTGCCGAGGGTGGCGACGCCGTCGCCGCCGCTGCCGGTGGCTCCTACTCGTCCAGCAGCGACGAGGGCTCGGGCGCCCTGGCCTCCGACGAGGCCCTGGCCGCCCTGCGCGAGAAGCTGGCCGGTGGCCAGAGCTGAGGCTCTCGTCCCCGCTAGCTGACAGCTAGGCAACGGGCCCCACCCGGATTTCCGGGTGGGGCCCGTTGGTTTTTCCGTGCCTGTTCGCGTGTTCGTGTGCCTGTTCGCCTGTTCGCCTGTTCGCCTGCGTGCCCCGGGTGCCTGTCCACGTCCTCGCCGGCGTTTTTCGGCGACTGTTCACCGGCTCTTCGTTTTCCGCTTTGACTTATGTGTGGTTTATGTGTAGGGAAGTGTGAGATGAGGCTCATTGCCCTGCTATAGGTCGGAGTTCCGGATGCACCTACATTGAGTGGAGCTGCCCGAAAGGCTCCTTCATGCGCAACCGCTCCTCCGCCCCCACCGCAGTGGTCGACGGCCGGCTCGCCGCGATCGGCCGGTTCTGTTTCCGCCACCGCCGCTGGGTCCTCGGCTTCTGGGCCGTCGTCCTGGTCGTCGGGGTCCTGATCGGGGGACGGGTCTTCGAGGGCTCGGTGGCCGGAGCCTCCTCCGCGACCGCCGAAGCGGACCGGGGCAGCGCCGTGGTCGCCGCGGCCGATCCGGTCAAGGGCACCGTGACCGCGGTGGTGGACGGCAAACCGGTCGACGACCCGGCCGTACGCGCCGCCGTCGAGAAGGCCGTCACCGAGATCGCCGCCCTGCCCGGGGTCTCCTCCGCGCAGGACGCCTACGGCTCCGACCCGGCCCAGGCCGCGCTGCGCGCCAGCGACGGGACGGCGAGCCTGGTCACCGTACGGATGGCCGCCACCTCGACCTCCGCGCAGACCGACGCCGTCACCCACCAGCTGGCCTCGCTGAACGGCGCCGGCGGGGCGCACGTGACCGTCGGCGGGGACCTGGTGCTCCAGCAGGAGGTCAAGAAGCAGACCGAGAGCGACACCCGCTTCGGCGAGATGGTGACCCTGCCGCTCACCCTGGTCGTCATGGTGCTGGTCTTCGGCGGCCTGGCCGCCGCCTCGCTGCCGTTGATCGGCGCCGTCGCCTCGATCGGCGGGGCACTGCTGGCCATGTTCGGGTTCAGTCAGATCATGGACATCGACACCAGCGTGCTGCCGATCGCCACCGTGCTGGGGCTCGGGCTCTCGATCGACTACGCCCTGCTGATGGTGAACCGTTTCCGCGAGGAACGCGGCCACGGCGCGGGCATCGCCGCCGCCGTCGAACGCACCGCCGCGACCGCCGGGCGCACCGTCGCCTTCTCCGGACTGACCGTCGCCGTCGCGCTGTCCGGTCTGTTCGTCTTCACCAGCCCGGTGCTCGGCGCGGTCGCCGCGGCCGGGGTGAGCGTGGTGGTGATCGCGGTCGCGGCCGCGCTGACCCTGGTCCCCGCGCTGCTCGGCTTCGCCGGCTCGCGGATCAAGGCGCCTGCCGCGCCCGTGCCGGACGAGGGCTTCTTCAGCCGGACCGTCCGCCGGGTCCGCAAGCGGGCGGTGCTCGTCGCGCTCGCCTGCGTGGCGGTGCTGATGGCGGCCGGGGCGCCGTTCCTCCAGGCCGAGATGCGCAGTTCCGGCGCCGCCGTGCTGCCCGCCTCCTCGGCCGGGCGGCAGGTCGCCGAGACCGTCGACCACCGCTTCCCGCAGGTCGCGGCCGCGCCGATCACCGTGGTGGTCGAGGGCGGCGCCCAGGTCGCCCAGGCGTACGCGGACGACGTGGTCGCCAAGCTCCCCGGGGTGAGCGGGGTGCGGGCGGTGACCCCGGTGGGCGACAAGGTGTCCACGGTGGACGTCCTGGTGCACGGCGACCCGCAGGGCGCCACGGCCAAGCAGGTGGTGGACGAGCTCCGGGCCGACCGGGGCGGGCTGAAGACCTATGTGACCGGCGGCGCGGCCTCGGTGGTGGACTTCAAGGACGAGCTGCTGTCGCGCGGGCCGTGGGCGCTGGGCCTGGTCGCGGCCGGGACGCTGGTGCTGCTGTTCCTGATGACCGGCTCGCTGGTGATGCCGGTCAAGGCGCTGCTGATGAACCTGCTCTCGCTGGGCGCCTCGCTCGGCGCGCTGACCCTGGTGTTCCAGGACGGGTGGTTCAGCGGGCTGCTCGGTTTCAGCCCGACCGGTGGGCTGGAGACCTTCATCCCGGTGCTGGTCTTCGCCTTCGCCTTCGGGTTGTCGATGGACTACGAGGTGTTCCTGCTCGCCCGGATCAAGGAGCTGCACCAGCGCGGGCACAGCTGTACCCGGGCGGTGGAGCTGGGCGTCCAGCGCAGCGGTCGGATCATCACCTCGGCGGCGTTGCTGATGGTGATCGTCTTTGCGGGCTTCGCGGCCGGCGACATGCTCATGGTCAAGCAGATGGGCATCGCACTGGCGGTGGCGGTCGCGGTGGACGCCACCCTGGTGCGCTGCCTGCTGGTACCCGCCGCGATGAGCCTGTTCGGCGAGTTCAACTGGTGGGCGCCGGCCCCGCTGAAGCGGCTGCACAAGCGCTTCGGGCTGAGCGAGCACGTCGAGCTGCCCTCGCTGGAGCAGCCGGCGGTCCCGGCGCAGCGGCCGGAGCCGGTGGGGTCAGCTCAGGCGGTGTAGCAGCTCGACGCTCGCGCGCAGCTGGGCCCGTTCCTCGGCGGTGAGGCGGGACTCGATGGCGGTCGCGATGTGGTGCTCGCGACGGGCCCGCTGGTCGAGCAGGGCGGTGTGGCCGGCCTCGGTCGCGGCGATCAGCTGCTTGCGGCCGTCGGTGGGGTGGGGCTGCTGGGCGACCAGCCCGGCCTCGCTCATCAGGGCGACGGTGCGGGCCATCGACTGGTGGCGCACGCGCCGGCGTTCGGCGAGTTCGGCGACGGTGTAGGAGCGTTCGTCGCGGACCAGCAGGCCGAGGACGGCGGCCTGGTTCGGCGGCAGTTCGTCGCTGTCGCGCAGGGAGCGGACCAGGCTGCCGAGGGCAGTGCGCAGGTCGGCGGCGAGTTCCAGGGTGTCCGGGTGTGGTGCTTCGCGAGGCATGGGAGCAGTCTATCCGGAATTTCCACAGCAAAACTGTACAGTCATGCTGTATGGTTTTGGGCATGCGAATCACCAAGTTCGGACACGCCTGCGTACGCATCGAGCACGACACCACCACCGTCGTCGTCGACCCGGGGGCCTTCACCGACCCCGCCGCACTGGCCGGGGCGGACGCCGTCCTGATCACCCACGAGCACATGGACCACTTCGAGGAGTCCCGGCTGCGCGCCGCGCTGGAGGCCCACCCGGCGCTGCGGGTGTGGACCAACAGCACCGTCGCCGCCCAGTTGGAGGGCGTCGGGCAGCGGGTCACCGCGGTCGGCGAGGGCGACGCCTTCGAGATCGCCGGGCTCGGCGTCTCGGTGCACGGCGAGTGGCACGCGGAGATCCACCCGGACGTCCCGCGGGTGAAGAACATCGGGTTCCTCTTCGACGGCCGGCTCTTCCACCCCGGCGATGCCTTCACCGTGCCGCCGCACGCCGTGGACACCCTGCTGCTGCCGCTCGCGGCGCCGTGGAGCAAGGCCGGCGAGGTGGTCGACTACGTCCGGGAGGCGGGCCCGCGCGTGGCGGTGCCGGTCCACGAGGCGACGCTCAGCCCGATCGGGCACATGGTGGCCACCCGGCTGCTCGGGCCGGACGGGCCGGGCACCGGCGCGGAGCTGACCGTGCTCGGCGAGAAGGAGAGCCTGGAGCTGGGCTGAGGGACGCCGGTCGAGGGGTTGCGGGTGGCGGGCTTGAGCTGCCGGGCATGAGCTGCCGGGCCCGTACTGACGGGCCCGCGCGGCCACCGGTAGCCTGACGCCATGCTGAAGATCGGACTGACGGGTGGCATCGGCGCGGGCAAGAGCGAGGTGTCCCGGCTGTTCGCCGCGCGTGGCGCGGTGATCGTGGACTCCGACCTGATCGCCCGCGAGGTGGTCGCCCCCGGGACGGACGGTCTGGCGGCCGTGGTCGCCGAGTTCGGCCCGCAGGTGCTGCGCGAGGACGGCACGCTGGACCGCCCGGCCCTCGGGGCGGTCGTGTTCGGCGACCCGGAGCGGCTCCAGGCGCTGAACGCGATCGTCCACCCGCTGGTGCGGGCCCGCTCCGCCGAGCTGGAGGCGGCGGCCGCGCCGGACGCGGTGGTGGTGCACGACGTGCCGCTGCTGGCCGAGAACGGGCTGGCGCCGTTGTTCGACGTGGTCGTGGTGGTGGACGCCGCCGACGAGGTGCGGCTGGACCGGCTGGTGCGGCTGCGCGGGATGGCCGAGCAGGAGGCCCGGGCCCGGATGGCCGCACAGGCCACCCGGGAGGGCCGGCTGGCGATCGCCGACCTCGTGATCGACAACGGCGGGCCGCTGGAGGCGCTTTCGGCGCGGGTCGACGAGGTGTGGGCGGAGCTGGCGAAGCGCGCCGCAGCCTAGGACACGCCCTGGGTTCAGGCCGTGCCGGGGCTCCAACGGCAGTGAGGCTCAGGCTGTGCCGGGGCTCGGACGGTGCCGGGGCTCAGGCCGTGCTGAGCGGCAGTCGGGCCCGGACGGCGAAGCCGCCCTCGGGTGTCGGCCCGGCGTGCAGGGTGCCGCCGAGGTCGTCGGCGCGGGTGCGCATGCCGTCCAGGCCGTGCCCGCCGGAGGGCAGGCCGGGGCCCGTACCGGCCGGCCCGGCGGGGGAGTTGACCACCGTCAGGCGCAGCCCGTCCGGGGCGACCTCGACCGTGACGGCCACCTCGGCCGCCGGGGCGTGCTTGTGGGCGTTGGTCAGGGCCTCCTGGACGATCCGGTAGGCCGCGTACTGCACCGCCGGTCCGGGCGCGGGCAGCCCCTCGTCCGGGCCGGTGAGTGTCAGACCCACCGCCAGCCCGGCCCGCCGGGACTCCTCGACCAGGGTGGGCAGGCCGCCCAGCGAGGGCGCCTGGTCGGAGGCCGGGGCCAGCACCCCGAGCAGGCCGCGCAGTTCGGTGAGCGCCTGCAGCCCGAGGGCACGGATCAGGCCGAGGGTCTCCCGGACGGCGGCCGGGTCGTCGGCCTGCGCGATCTGCCCGGCGCCGGCGTGCAGGGTGATCAGCGAGACCCGGTTGGACACCACGTCGTGCATCTCCCGCGCCAGCCGGGCGCGTTCGGCGGCCGCGGCGCGCTCCTCGGCGTGCTCGCGGGCCTCCGTCAGCAGCCGGTTCCGCTCGGCGAGCACGCTCACCGTACGGGCGCGCTGGTGGGCGGTGAGCCCGAGAGCGAGCGGGACGGCGCCGAAGACCATCGGGTCCTCGACCAGATTGGCGAGCGCGGACGGGGTGCTGACGTCCCCGAGGTCGAAGGGCACCAGCAGCCGCAGCTCGGAGAGCGCCGCCAGGGCGTACAGCAGCGGGTTGGTGCCGCGCCGCGCGGCCAGCCCGTACAGGGCGACGGCGAGCGGGAGCTGGCCGCTCAGCAGGGTGACCGTCGCGGTGGCCGCCGGGTAGCGGCGGCGGAACGCGAGGGCGAGGGCGCCGAAGGCCATCAGGCTCGCGTTGACGTGCGGGGAGGTGGTCGGGCCGAAGTCCGGGTCCTGCGCGGCGAGCGGGACGAGGATCAGCAGCACCACGGCGGTCGGCGCGAAGGTCCGGACCGGGCGGGGCAGGCGCAGCGGTGGACCGGGCAGCGGTGCGGTGAGGTCGACGGCCGGCTGGTCGGAGGGCTGGCGCATGAGGGGAATGCTTCCATACCCGGGGCGGTGCGGGACGATCATCGGATCGGGTGGCCGGTTGGTGACGGGTACCGGGCCGGACGGTGTGCCCTGGCGGGTGTCCGGTCGGGCGTCCGGTCATGTGATCGAACAGGTGGTCGGGAGGGGAGTGGAACGGGGTTTGCGGGGAATGGAGCACGGAGTGATGGATGATCGTTTTACTTCCGAGCCGCCGACCGTGGTCCCGCTCCAGCAGTACGCCCGCGCCGAGCAGCAGGAGATCCTCGGCCCCGGTGAGGACCCGTACGGCGTCGCGTACACCGGGCTGACCTTCCTGCCCAAGGAGATCCACTTCGGCATCAGGGCCGCCGACGGCCGGCTCGTCGCCCACACCGGGCTGCTGCCGTTGCCGCTGACCGTCGGCGGCGTCGACCTGGAGGCGATCGGCGTCGGCGGCGTCTGCGTCGCCCCCGACCGGCGCGGGGGCGGCCTCGCCCAGGCCGTGGTCGGGGCCGCCCTCGAACACGGGCGCTCGCTCGGCTTCCGGTACGCGCTGCTGTTCTGCCGCCCGCCGCTGGCCGCGTTCTACCGGGGGCTCGGTTTCCGCGAGGTGGCCGAGGAGGTGACCGTCGAACAGCCGCAGGGGCGGCTCGCGGTGATGCCGCTGCGCACCATGTGGCGGCCGCTGGCGGAGGGTGCAGGCTGGCCGGAGGGGCCGGTGCGGCTGCGCTCGCTGCCCATGTGACCGTCGCTCGGGCGGGCGCCCGCTCGGCCGGTGAGCCGCCGCCGACGCGGTGGCGGGCGCACGCCGGTGGCCGGCACCACCCCCGTGGGCGTCGGCCACCGGCGCGTTCGGGGTGGCCGTCAGCTGTCCGCGCGAGCGTCTCCCCGGCACTCGCGAGCGCAGGCTAGGCGCCCACGATCGCCCGCTCGGCACCCGCCGCGTGGGCGACGGCGGCTGCGGCCAGGGCGCGGATCATCGGGTGGGCCCGGGTGCCGTCGCCGGACAGTTCGGGCTGGAACAGCGAGGCCAGGAAGAACGGGTGCTCCGGCAGCTCCAGCACCCGGACCTGGCCGGACTCGTCCGCGCCGCTGAAACGCAGTCCGTGGGCGCGCAGCCGGTCCAGGTAGTCGGTGTTGAGGCCGTAGGCGCAGTGGTAGCGCTCCTGGGTGCGGGTGGCGCCCAGGGCGCGCTCGGCCAGGGTGCCGGGGGTGATCTCGACGGCGCCCTCGTGGCCGACCAGGGAGCAGCTGAGCGGGACGATCACCTGCTGGTCGAGGTCGGGGTGCTCCTCGCCGTGGACGGCGTCGGTGATGCCGCAGACGTCGCGCGCGTACTCCAGCACCGCGTGCTGGAACCCGCCGCAGGTGCCGAGGAAGGGGATGCCGCGCTCGCGGGCGGTGCGCACGGCGGCCAGGGCGCCGGCCTCGTTGCGGTACGGGCTGCCGGGCAGCAGCCACACGGCGTCGAAGCCGTCGAGCGCGCCCGGGGCCCCGGCGTCCTCGGTGGGGATCCAGTAGGCGTCCAGGACGAGTTGGTCCTGTTCGGCGAGGGCGTCGAGCAGGCCGGGGATGCGGGCGTGCGAGCGGACGGCGGGGGAGCGGTCGCCGACCAGGGCGACCCGCGGGGTCAGGTAGGTCATGCGGCTATCCTGACCCCCAACCTGAGATCAGCGCCAACGATGATTTCTTACGTATCGATCAGATCGGTTGATGACCGCCGTGGATCCGCAGCAGCTGCGCACCTTCGTCACCGTCGCCCGTCTCGCCTCCTTCTCCGAGGCGGCCCGCGAGCTCGGCTACACCCAGTCCGCGGTCTCCCAGCAGATCGCCGCGCTGGAGGCGGACCTCGGCGCCGCCCTGCTGGTCCGTCGCCCGGTCGGCCCGACCGAGGCCGGGCGGCGGCTGCTGGAGCACGCCGCCCCGCTGCTGGTCCGGCTGGAGGCGGCGCGCGCCGACGTCGCACGCCTGGCCGGCGCCCCCGGCGCCCGGCTTGTGCTCGGCGCCACCCCGCTGGCGGTCGGGGCGGAGCTGGGGCGCGCGCTCGGCGAGGTGCGCCGGGCGTACCCGAGCGTCGAGCCCGTCGTCCGGGTGCTCGCCCAGGACGTGCTGCCCGCTCAGGTCGCCACCGGCGAGGTCGACCTCGCGCTGATCGACGGCCTGGCCGCGCCCAGCGACCCGCTGCCGCTGCCCGAGGTCGGCCCGCTGACCACCGTCGCGGTGGACGAGCAGCCGGTCGCGGTCGCCCTGCCGGTCGGCCACCCGCTGGCCGGCCGCGCCGGCGTCGCGCTCGCCGACCTGTCGGCCGCGCGCTGGCTCGACGCCCCCGACCTCACCCCGACCGCGGCCCGGCTGCGCGCGGCCGCCGGGACGGACGGCTTCCGGCCCGCCACCCGCTACCGGGGCACCGACCTGCACGGGCTGCTCGCCCTGGTCGCCACCGGCCACGGGCTCACCCTGCTGCCCGAGGCGGTGGTGGCGCGGGCGCCCGGTATCGCCTGCGCGCCGATCGCCGCGCCGCGGCTGGTGCACCGCACCGAACTGGTGCACGGCAGCCTGCCGGAGGGGCCGGCGGCGCTGCTGGCGCGGCTGCTGGTCGGGTAGGGCGCTCGGACTGCCGCCGCCCGTTGCCCGGTCGATGCCAGGAAGCCCGCCACCGTGCCCGCCGGCGCCACCGGGTCGGCCGGCCACGGGTGGTGGCCCGCGCCCGGCCGCGCGGTGAGGGTGGCGTCCGGGAGGAGTGATGACCCGTCGGACCGGCCGGAACGCCCTGCACTGCGCACGCGTGCGGGGGAGGTGTTGACGGGCGGGTGAGCGCCGGGGGATGTGGAGGGGTGGCCACCACTCGTTCACATCCCGGGCCTGACGCCCGTCGTGCGGACGGTGCTGTCATGGGCACAGTCGCCCGGCGATCGGCCGGGCCGGCCCCTGGAGAGCGTCACATGATGTTCCGTCAGCGTCTCACCGTCGTCGCCGCGGCGGCCGCCCTCACCACCGCCGGGCTCGCCGCCGGTACCGCGCAGGCCGCCGCTCCGGCGAACCACAAGCCGGTCAAGTCCGGCACGGCCGCCGCGAGTTGCTCGCGGGCGTACCTGCCGCTGCCCGATCCGTCCTGCACGCCGGGTGCGTACAACCCGGTGGTCACCCAGGCCACCATCGGCTCGACCATCTGCGTCTCCGGCTGGACCGCCACCGTGCGCCCGCCGGCCAGCTACACCAACGCGCTGAAGGCGCAGCAGATCGCGCAGTACGGCTACGCGGACACCAACCCGGCGGACTACGAGGAGGACCACTTCGTTCCGCTGGAGCTCGGCGGCGCGCCGCGCGACCCGCGCAACCTCTGGCCCGAGCCGCGCTACGGCAGCCAGCCGGCGCAGAGCAAGGACTCGGTCGAGAACAAGCTCAAGACCGCGGTGTGCGGCCACAGAGTGACCCTGGCGGCCGCCCGCAGCGCGATCGCCAGTGACTGGACCACGGCGCTCAGCCGCCTGGGGCTGTGAGCGCGCTGAGCGCGTGAAAGTGTGCCGCCAGGCCCGTCCGGTCCCCTGTGCCGGACGGGCCTGGCGGCCGTCTGTGGGTGCCTGCCGCGGTGCGGCAGGTGTTACTGGTGCCCGTCGCAGCCCGGGAAGGCCTCGCACAGCGGCGCCGACATGCCGGTGGCGACGTACTTGTCCTCCGGGCCCTTCCAGGCGTCCTTGGGCTGGGCGCCCGCCTTGGTGGTCGCCCAGACCGACAGCTCGCTGACCCACCCGCCGTCGGTGGTGACGTACTCGTGCAGGGTGGCGGTGGAGCCGTCCTGCTGCGGGATGGTCAGCACCGCGGCGAAGTAGGGCGCGTCCTGGGCGCTGTCGACCTTCACCGTCGCGCCGGGCGCGGTCTTGGCGCAGGCCTTGAGCGCGTCCGTCAGGTACCCCTTCGCCAGGTTGGTCAGCTGCTTGGTGCCGCTGCTGTGGGTCGGGTCGCCGTGCACCAGCAGGGTCTGCTGGGCGGTCCAGCGGTCGCCGCCGAAGCCGACCGAGGCCTTCGCGGCGACGCCGGTGAGCGGCCCCTCCTGGTCCTTGTCGGCCGCGGTGTGGCACAGCTCCATGCCCTTGAACGCGACCGCGCCGCTGACCGGCTTGGCGTTGGCCGCCAGCGGGGCGTAGTGGTAGGTCTCGTCCATCGGGATGCTCTTGGTGTCCATCCAGGCCTTGGCCGGGATGGTGTCGGCACCGTCGGCGGCGGGCTTGCTCGCGGCGGTGGTGGGCTTGGCGGTGCCGCCCCCGGTGGGTGCCGCGGTGGCGCCGGTCGGCGCGGGGGCGGCGGTCTTGCCGCCGTCCTGGCCGCTGTTGTCCGGGCCGCAGGCGCTCAGGGTGCCCGCGCAGAGCAGGGCGGCGGCGGTGGCGGTGACCAGTCGAATGCTGCGCAACTGACGAATCCTCGGGTGTCCGGTGTCGTGGGTCGGGGCCTGGTGCGGAGGTACGTCGACCGTCCGTCCTCGCCGACCGGTCGACCCGTGGCTGCGGGCACTCGGCATGGCTGTTCCTCCCCCGTTTCGTGCTGCCGTCCGGCCCCCTGGCTCCACAGCCCACCACTGGTCTGAGGGACGGTCAGAGCAGGTGCTGCGTCGACGGCGGACGAAACCTATGACACGGGGGCGCCGGGAGCAAAGCGGGATTTCTCCGGGGGGTCGGGGGACTGCGGCAGTTGCAGCGGGCTGGTGGTGAACATGTGTGCGGGCGTGGCGGAAGCGATGGGTGGTGGGGGAGGGCCGCGAGGTTCCACCGCCCCTGGGCGGACCCCGCCCGGTGCGGTGGATCTCCGTGCCGGGCGCCCGGTTCGGCGGTGGATCGTACCCGTCCGGGGTGGTGCCCGCCGGGTGCGCCAGGGCGCCCGACACCAAGGCTTTCCCTGGTATCGGGCGGGTGCGGTCCCATCCACGATACGTATCCGGGCCGTACGCGGAGGGTGCGCGGTGCGCGTACGGCCGGGACGGAATCCGGACGGAATCCGGACCCGGCCGTTACGGGGGAGGGGCCGCCGGGGACGGCCCTGCGCTACGGGTGGGTCCCCGGGACGCCGAGCTGCTGGGCGAGCCAGGGCAGGGCCTGGGTGAAGGTGGCGGCGCCGGTCTGCCAGGAGTGCTTGCCGGAGCCGACGGCGCCGGTGGTGCGGATGCCGTCCTTCTTGGCGGCCGCCTCCAGGGCCTTGGCGGACTCGATCTGGCCGTGCTCCTCGTCGCCCTGGCCGAAGTAGCCGGAGACGCCCTGGTACTTGGGGTGGTGGGCGAGCACGGTCAGCGGGTCGTGGGCCGCCCAGGCCGCGGCGTCGCCGCCGTACAGCTCCTGGATGGTGTGGTCCTTGTCCCCGATGTACGGGCCCTTGTCGCCGGAGAAGTCGCCGAAGTGGGTGAAGAGGTTGGGGTGCTCGACGACCAGGTCGAGGGCGCAGGTGCCCCCCATCGACCAGCCGGCCACGCCCCACTTGTGCGGGTCGGTGGCCGCGTTGAAGGTCTTCTGGACGAACGGCGGGATGTCCTTGACCAGGTGGCTCTCGGAGTTGCCGTGCGGGCCGTCCACGCACTCGGTGTCCACCCGGAAGCCGCCGGTGGCGTCCACGAAGACCAGGATCGGGGTGAAGCCGTTGTGCTTGGCGGCGAACTCGTCGGCGGTCTTCACGGCGTTGCCGGAGCGGATCCAGTTGTCGGGCGCCGCGAACTCGCCGCCGATCATCTCCAGCACCGGCAGCTTGGGCCGGTTCTGGCTGCGGAACCAGGCGGGCGGGAGGTAGACCAGCTCCTGGCGGTGGGTGAAGCCGCTCGCGGTGTCCGGGATGTCGACCTGGACGATGCGGCCGGTCCTGGTCTTGCCGTGGATCTTGGCGAGATCGGCCAGGGTGATCTGGTCCGGCAGTGGCTGGCCGCTGAGCTCGCCGATCGCGTCGTCGATCGTCGGGTAGTAGCCGGTGGCGATGTTCACGCTGTTCGCGGCGCAGAACAGCGCCAGTACGGCGGTCGGCGCCACCAGGGCCCGCCGCCACCACTTCGCGCCGCGCCAGCCGAAGCCCAGCACGCTGAACGCGGCGATCGCCACCCCGCTCCACAGCCACACCCCGAACGGGATCGGATCGGTGATCCCGGCCAGGGTGAGCACGCCGACGGCGAGGAGTGCGGTGATCGCCAGCGCCGTCCCGAGCGCGATCGGCCCCCACTTGCGCTGCCAGGTCCGGTTCCGCCAGCCCACCGCGGTCAGGAACAGGGCGAGGGCCGCGGCCTGGACCGTCCAGGGGAACCAGCCGTCGAGCAGGGAGACGTTCATGCGCGGAGGCTAGGCGGGGGAGATGAGAGGGGGGTTAGAGACTGGGAGGCCGCTGGGCGCCGGCTGGGTGCTGGCTGGGAGGCCGCCCGAGGGCTGCCTCGGGGCTGCTCGACGAACCGCCCCCGGCCCAGTCGTACAGGGCTCGGCCCCTGGCCGTTCCGGCGTGGAGCACGCCGTCTATGCTCGTCGATCGCGCTCGTGCGATCACGGCGAGCAATGGAGCACGGGGGGAAAGCGGCTGATGGGGGACAAGCCGGAGGGGTACACCGTCCATCTCGACGGACTGGACGGTCTTGCCGGGATGCTCGGTCAGGTGGCGACCGATCTGTCGTCGGCCAACCAGGTCTACACCTCGCAGACCTGGTACCAGTCCATTCGCTTCGCCACTGTGGCGGCACTCGTGCCCGCCGCTCTCCTGCTCACCGCCTGTACCGGTGACCCCGGTGGCCCGAAGGCGTCACCCACTGACCCGGCCACCAGCCGGCCGGAGACGGAGATCGCCCTTCCCGCCCTCGCGGAGGCGGGGAAGGCCACCTCCCCGTACCCGCCCAGCACGGTGACCCTGACCGTCGGACAGCCGTTCGGCGTCAGTGGAAGGCTGGTGAACCCTACGGCGTGGGCCTGGGAACTCACCTCGACCGGCGACGGTGCCGTACTGCGGCGCGGTCCGGATGTCGTGACCGAGCCCTGCTCGGCGGACGCGATCGGCTGCTCCACATCGGGCGACCAGACCTTCGTCGCCCTCGCCCCCGGCAGCACCACGTTGACCTGGACGTTCGTCGACCGAGGCACATGCGTCAAGGCGTCAACGCCTCCGATCCCCAGGTGCGGCAGCGTGACCAAGAGCATCCAGGTCACTGTGCGCTGAGCGACCCCGCGCGATGCGCGGGGTCCACGACGAACTGCTGCCCATCGCATGACCGTTAGCACACAGGCGCGACCGCATTTCAAGGGGCGCGACCCATGTCAAGCAAAAAGAAAGCCGACCGTCCATGAGGTGAACATCTGTCACAAGACACAAGTGCCCGGCCGGGGCGGGCCGTGACAGTGCCGACCTGGTCGCGAACTTCGAATCACTGAGCTCTTCCAGGGGGTGCGGATCGGGTGACGGCCCGGTAGTCGGTATGGGGTGAGGACGAACGAGGCCGCGGGGCGGTTGAGCGAGATGTCTCACGTCTCAACCAGCCGGCCGGGGAGCCTCGTTGGTCACCCAAACGGGACGGGCGGCCGTGAACCGTCCGTGGAGCCCGAGCGATCAGACGGTGTACCGGTCGTGCGGGACGCCGCGCGCCCACACGGTCTCGAACGCGCTGGAGACCAACTCCACCACGGCCGGATCCTCGGTGTACTCGTGGCCGGCCCAGTCACCGTCGCCGGTGAACCAGTGGAAGAGGACCAGTCGGTCGTCGATCAGCCATAGATCGTTGCCGGGCAGCGGAATGTCGGAGGCGAGCCGCCGGGGAAGCCACCGCACGTGCTCGCCGGCGGCGATGTTCACCGGGGTGAGAGCGTGTTCCCAGCGGATGTAGTCGGTCACCGGCTCGGAGACGATCCTCGCCCGACGCATCACCACACCACGGCCGACGGTCTCCCGCACGAGCGGTATCCAGCCGGCCCACCACTCGGAATCGGGGTCGAGATCGGCCCGGCCGGATTGCTTGAACTCCTCGAAGTCCGCGGCCTCGCCGGCGACTCCGTAGACGTCACGCATCTCCAGATGGACGGCGGTCCGCTGGGCTCCCTTCAGCAGGGCGGAGAAGTCCGGCACGTTCTGCGTCATCGCGCGCCTTTCGCGAGATGGGGATCACCCGCACAGGGATGCGGATGACGGATTCATGGTCAGACATGCCCTGTTCGTGACCAGGTAGTACGCGAAATCCTCGGTTTCGCCGATGCGAGTGAACCCGGTCTTGGCCAGCACCCGGCCGGAGGCGGGGTTGGCCGTGCGGTGCTTGGCGGCGACGGAATCCAGGTGCAGCGCGTCGAACGCGAGGGCGAGCACACCGATGACAGCCGCGGTGGCGTACCCGTGGCCCCAGGTGTCCTCGCGCAGGATGTAGCTCAGTCCGGCCCGGGCCGCGGCGGTGTTGAGCTTGACGGTGCCGACGAGGTCGCCCTCCACGTCGATGCCGAGGATGTGGTGAACGCCTGGACGCTCCTGGGCCCAGCAGACGGCCTGTTCGACGTACCGATGTGCCTCGGCGTCTTCCATCGCGGTACGCCCGAGGTGGCGCACGGAGGCGCCGCTGTAGATTCGGTGAATCGCGTGGGCATCGTTCGCCGTGAGCTCCCGAAGGTTCACAACTGTTCCAGCACGGAGGCGAGTTCGGTGGCTGTCGGCCGACTCCGGGCGGGCGCGCGTAGGACCTGCCGAAGCGCTGCTTGGAAGGCCGGCCAGGGATCGTCGCGACGGAGCGGAATCCCGCCGGTGGCGATGGCAGCGCGGCGGGCGGACGGGCCGACATCCGGCCCGATTCCGACGGCGTCGTAGTCGAGCGGCCACCGGCCCGTGATGCACGTCCAGAGTGTGCCCGCGAGGGCGTAGACGTCGGATTCGACGGTCGTCCGCACCGGGCGCACACCGGACTCCACCAGGGCAGCCAGTTCCGGGGCGATCAGGTGGGTGATGCCGCCCTGGAAGAGCGGAGACGGGGGGAAGTCCGGCGACCAGGCCCAGGACAGGTCGAGCAGCCGCGCGCCGTGGTTGGTGTGGATACAGTGAGCAGGTTGGAGATCGCCGTGTACCCACCCGGACGCATGGAGCCTGGCGATGGCCTGGCAGAGATCGACGCCTCCGGAGAGGGCTCTCTCGTGCTCGCCGTCGCCGCTCCGGATCGGTTTGAAGAGGCCCCAGGTCGAGGGGCCGACGAGCCAGGGGGTGACGTACCAGACACCTTCGGCGTACCGGCCGCCGGTGACGGTGTACTCGGGGAGTTGGTCCAGAACGGCACCTTCCCGAGCGGTGATCTCCTCGCCCTCGCCGTGTCCGGCCTTGATCGCGACCGTGGCCACGGCACCGGTCGCCTTCCAGACGGCCGAGCCGCGCCGGTCGGTGATCTCCGCGAGGGCGATCGGACCGCAGATGGCCTCGGCGGCCTTCACCGCTTTGTCGGGGCAGGGAGTGAAGTCGCCCATGCCTGTACCGCCTTCCAGTCGCAGGGGATGTGCTCGAACACGTCACGGCCGTCGTCATCGGCGATGGCAAGGGCCTGTGCCATGTCGGGGGTGTTGGCGAGGAACCGGGGATCGCGTGACCTGACGGCTGCCCGCACCGGAAGGAACGAGAACGGGGCCGGCGGGATGTGTCGGCCGATGCTGTCGGTTTCCCGTAGACCGGCGAAGAACTTGCCGAACAGCACTCCCACCGGGGCGTACAGATTGCGGAGCGCCCAATAGGGCCGGCGCATCAACTCCCGGTGGTCGGCGTCTGGCACCGAGCCGAGGATCACGAGGTTCTCGCAGGTGAGGACACCGTGGGCGCGGTCTTTCAGGGGCCTGATCCACTCAGCCGCCTGGACTCCGGCGTGGAACAGCTCGGCTTCCACCTCATCCCGGTCGGCGCTGGCGATCTCGTACACCGTCCAACCGGTCAGCCGTCGGTCCACGGACGGAGCCAGGAACGGGCAGTGCTCGGCCATCGCGGTGACGTACGCGGACGCCTCCACGCTGATGGGGTTCTCGGAGCGGCCTTCGACGAGGCGGAGCGCCCCGGCTGTGGGCCGGGGCGCTCTGCCGATGCGCGTCGCGGTCACGCGGTGGTCTTGTCCGGGACCGCGTCACCGTCACCGGGCGCGGGGGAGCAGTCCCACTCAGCCCAGACCTGCCCGGTCTCGCGGTAGCGGGCCAGTGCGCCGGTGTCGACCGTGCCCTCGGCGTCGGTGAACCAGACCTGGGGGAGGGGACCGTAGTACCTCACTTGCTGATACTTGCGCCACGGTTGCGTGTAGGTGGCACGCCATCAAGGGCGCACAGTGGCGCCCGAGACAGCGCGCTGACCGATGCACGCGGGCGGCCCCGTGTGGCACGCGGGGCCGCCCGGTGGGAAGCGCGTCAGTGATTGGTCGGGAAGTCGTCGGAGCGGATGCCGGCGATGAAGGAGCGCCAGGCCCCCGGAGTGAAGCCGAGGGCCGGGCCGTGCGGGTCCTTGCTGTCGCGGACCGGGACGATGTCGGTGATGCCGTCGGCTACTTCGACGCAGTTGTCGTTCGGGTTGCTGGCGATTGCCTTCTTCCACTGCACAGGGAGTGCGGAGGCGACAGGGAAGTGGGTCACTTGAGCGTGTCTCTCTTCTGTGTGATGAGGTTGCGCGACTCGTCGAGGGACAGGGCGGTTGCCATGATTTCGTCGAACGCCGCTCGATAGATATCGACTTGGTCCGGATCCTCAACCCAGTTGCTGCTGAGCATCCCGCTGAGCAGAACCAGGTCGAGATCGCGCTGTCGAAACTCCAGGAGTGCGAACGGCCCGGTCATTCCGGGGTGAGGTGGAGCCATGGCCGGCATGACCTGAATCCTGATGTTGGGGAGCTGGCTGAACTGCAGCAGCTTGTCCAACTGGTCGGCCATCACGCCTGGGGCGGCGTTCATGGTCAGGGCGGCTTCGTGAATGACAGCCCAAAGCTTCAGCGGGTTCTCGGATCGGGTGAGGACGGATTGCCTGTTGATCCGGACTTCGACACGTTCTTCGACGCTGGGCTTGTTTATCACGCCGCTGGAGATGATGGCGTGGGCGTATTGGCGGGTCTGAAGCAGGCCGGGGATGTAGGCGGACTCGTACGACTTGTTGCCTACGGCAGTCTCTTCCAGGCGGATCAGATCCGTGTAGAGCGGGTTCAGTTGCTCGTAGCCCGCCATCCAGCCAGGGCGCCGCTTGTCTCGGAGGATCTCGACGAGGACCTCCTTGAGCTCCTCGTCGCACTCGTAGAAGTCGAGCAGGGCGCGCACGACATCGGGCTTCAGCTGGACGCGGGCGTTCTCGTACCGGCTGAGCTTCACCAGGTTGATGCCATCGACCTGGGCGACGACCTCTTCCGCTGAGAGGTTCTTCAGCTCGCGAAGCCTCCTCAGCTCGGCGGCGATGCGTCGGTACCGCACGGCTGGCACTGCGACTGCCATCTACGTAACCCCTCCAGAGCGTTCAGGGACCAGTGTGCATCCGAGTGGTGACGGTTCGCCACCGCCGGCAAGAGCCTAGAGGGCGCACCTTGCCCTCGAATCTGAAAGTTTTCATATTTCAGAGACTTGCCTTGCGATCTGCGGCGGCAATGCTCCATGCTGTGAGTAACGAAGCGCTGGCTATGTGTGACATGCATGCCATGTGGCTGTGGTGCGCCGCCGTGAGGCGCTTCGTGCTGGACGTGTACGGGTGGCCCTGTTGGTTGCCCGGCCTTCTCCACTCATGTGCCTGGAAGGTTCCTTCGCCATGTCTCGAAACTCCTCGACCATCTGGCTCCCGCGCAGCCGCCGCTCCCCTGCCATCGCCCGCCAGCGGGCCTCCGTTCTCCTCTCGTCCGTCCCGGACGGGAAGCGCTTCCTCGACTCCGGGCTCGTGGTCGCCACCGAACTCGTCACGAACGCCGTCCTGCACGGCACGCCGGTCGGGCACCTCATCTACTTGGCGATGGATGTCGACCCGACCCGCTTTCGCATCGAGGTCCACGACGCCCGGGGCGACCACCTCCCCGCCATCTTCGCGCCCGGTCTCGACGGCGAGACCGGGCGCGGCCTCCGGCTCGTCGACTCGCTCACCAAGCGCTGGGGCTGCTGCCCGCGCCGGCCCGTCGGCAAGATCGTCTGGGGCGAGGTGGCGGCGTGAGGGCCGATCACGACATCCTCGTGGAGATCCCCGGCGTCAAGCCGCCGGCCGTCCGCATTCTCAACGCCTCGACGCTCGAAACGATCTGGGCGTCGATCTGCTTCCTTCCGATGCCGAGACCGCAGCATCAGCTCCTGGAGCGCCAGTTCAGCGGCCCCTGCGCCGAGCGTGACGTCATCCGCCATCTCGCCGCGAACCCCGTCCTCGTTCTCCCCGTCGGCGAGCACGAGGTGCGCATCAGCTGGGCGAACTCGACCGGGGAGCCCGAGTGATCGACCGCGCCCGGGACTGGTGGTTCCGGCGCTGCTCCCGTACTCGCGTCGCCCGTCTCATGCGTGCCGAACGGCGGCGCCTGGATGCGGAGTTGGCGCTGTGGTTGCCCGAGGCCTCCGCGGCTGTCCGCCGACGCGTGCTCGCCTCGATCGAGGAGGGTGGATCCACCTGATCGCGCCCACCCCCGCGTGCTAGGTTTGAACGCGTTCAAAGGAGTGGGGGAAGTATGACCGTGGTGCCCGCGAGCGCGCGGTGGTCGGCCAGTGCGGCGGTTGCCGTGTTCGTCGTGCCCCTGGTGCCCATCGCGGTGACGTGCGGGGTCGGTCTGCAGCTGTTCCTGTGCGCGGTCGGGCTGCTGACCGCCGCCGTCTGTGCCGTGCCGGTCTTCTACCGTCGCCAGGACCGGTTCCGGGTCGCCTGTGCGGCGGCCGGGTTCACGGTCGCCGGGGTGTGGGTGCCGTTGCTGATCCTCGGCTTCCTGGCAGCCCTGTCCTTGGGCGGCTGGGCCTGGTACCTCGCGTATCTGTTCATGCCCGTCGCGGCGATCGCCGCGCTGATCGCCGCCTTCCAGCGGGCGCGCGGGCCCGAGTGCGGTCGGGTGGCGGTCGCTCTCGGGTGGTCGGCGGCGGCCGCCTCGGTCGCCTGCTGGTTCCCGCTGGTCGCCTGAGGCCGGTCGACCCGACGCGGCGCCGGGTCGACCGGCCTCATCGTTTCGCGGTCAGCCGGCGACGACGGTGGCCGTGGTCCTGGTGCGCGTGAGCTCGCCGTCGGCGATGTAGGCGGAGAGGTCCACCGAGGACTTGGTCCACGCGCCGTCGGGCGAGGTGACGCTCACCGGTACGGTCGCGGTCGACAGCACGCCGGTGCAGGGAACGTGGACCGAGCCACGGCCCGAGGTGCCGGCCTGCGAGGCCTGCACGGTGATGGCGGCCGACTGGAAGTCCGCCAGGCACCGATAGGTGACCGAGACGTTCAGCGTCTGCCCGGCATCCGCCACGCTGGCGCTGTTGACGCCTATCAAGAGGGTCCCGGCGTGCGCGGGCGCGGTGGCGAGGGCCACGCCGACCGTGGCGAGGGCGGGGGCGGCCAGGAATCGGGCGAACTTCGTACGAATGGAGGCGCTCATGACAGCCTTCTCTCGGCAATGGTGGCATCGGGCATGGCGAGGTGCTCGCGGTGAGCCCCCGTGCCCATGCTGCTGTCCGCCGCGGGGTGGGGTGCCAGGAGAGTTGGCAGACGTCTGAAATGGCACTGCGATCTGGCGCGGAGTTGCCCCGACCTCGTGTTCCCGACGGTCGGTGGGCTCCCGGGGGCTCGACGCCCCCAGGGGCCCGCCCCCCGGTCAGCCCGCGAAGTGCTCGCGCAGGGCGGCCAGGCCGGAGGTGAAGACGCCGTGCACCCGGTCGGAGGACTCCTTGCGGTGCTCGGGCTCGATGTCGAAGGTGACGCTCCACTCCACGAAACTGGCGCCGAGCTCGGTCACCGGGGTGACCCGCAGGGTGGACCGGTAGTCGTCGAAGTGGAAGGTGCCGTCGGGGAAGCTGTACGTGTAGCTGCGGGCCTCGTCGTCGTAGGCGAGCAGCGTCTCGTGCAGCACCACGCCGTCGAGGTCGAAGATCCGGACCGCGCCGATCGCGTTGCCCGTCAGTTCGTTGCCGAGCCGGCTCGGCGGCAGGTGCGGGTGCCAGTCGCCGAGGCCGTGGAAGTCCCCGACCAGCTCCCACACCCGCTCGGCCGGAGCCGCCACCACCGTGCTGACCTTGATGCCCGCCATGCTCGTCACCGCCGTTTCTGACGCACCGTAAGGACGGGCACCATCCTCGGGCCGAAGGCGGGGTGGGCGCCAGAGGGCAGGCCGTAGGATCGTCGATCATGGACCTGAGAACCGGCCTGATCGCCGTGCCGCCCGGCCGTGTCACGCTCTCCGACCGTCGCACGCAGCGGAGTTGGAGTGTCGAGGTGGCCCCGTTCGAGCTGGCGCCCTGCCCGGTCACCCGCGAACAGTACGAGGGAGTCGCGGGCGGCCGCCGCCCCGCCCGCAGCGTCTCGTGGCTCGACGCCGTCCGCTGGTGCAACGAGCTCTCCGCGCGCGAAGGCCACCGGCCCGCCTACGAGTTGGACGGCGAGGACGTCGCCTGGGACCGCACCGCCGACGGCTACCGGCTGCCCACCGAGGCCGAGTGGGAGCACGCCTGCCGCGCCGGCACGGACGGGCCGCGCTACGGCCCGTTGGACGAGATCGCCTGGCACCGCGGCAACTCCGGCGAACGGCTGCACGAAGTCGGCGAGCTGCGGCCCAACGCCTTCGGGCTGTACGACCTGCTCGGCAACGTGTGGGAGTGGTGCTGGGAGCTCTACGACCCCGAGGTGTACGGCGGTTACCGCGTCCTGCGCGGCGGCGGCTGGTTCGACGAGCACTGGAGCTGCCGCGCCTCCGTCCGCCGCCGCAGCCACCCGACCCTGCGGATCGACGACGTGGGGTTCCGGCTCGCCCGGTCGACAGGCTCCTGATCCCGGAATCCAAACCCTCCGACCCCGGGTGCGGGACTCGCGCGCCGACTCGCGGGCCTCAGCCTGAGGAACGCTCAAACGATCTAGAACGTTGGCGCCTTCATGAACCCAGAGAAGATATTCCTCCGTCCGATAGCCGAAGCCGACCTCCCGGCCTTCGGTGAGCTGGTCAACGATCCCGAAGCGATGGGGGAGTTCCAGTGGTTCGGCTGGGCCGATCCCAACCGGTTCCGCCGCCGGTGGGCCGAGAACGGGCTGCTGGGCGACGACCAGTGGGTGTTCGCGGTCACCGCCGACGGCGAGTTCGTCGGCTTCGTCGCCGCCGCCCGGAAGGCCGCGCGGCCGACCGCCCCGTACTGGAGCATCGGCGTGCAACTGCTCCCGAAGGCGCGCGGGCGGGGGATCGGCACGCAGGCCCAACGGCTGCTGGTGGACTACCTGTTCGCGCACACGCCGGTGATGAGGCTGGAGGCGGACACCGACACCGGCAACCTCGCCGAGCAGCGTGCCCTGGAGAAGCTGGGCTTCACCCGTGAGGGTGTGCACCGGGCGATGCTCTTCCGGGACGGTGCCTGGCGCGACGCGGTCTACTACAGCCTGCTGCGCACTGACCCCCGGCCCTAAGTCCCTTTGCGGGCCTCGCCCTTGGGCGGGCGTGCCAAACAGTGGCGGGTTTCCGGCCGACCTCGCGCACGGGCGTTGACCGTTCGCCCCGAGCGGCGCTTGGCTCTTCCTCGGCCGGGCTCGGGGGGTGTTCGAGCCCGGCACCGTGATCAGTCATCAGGGGAGGATGATCCATGACCACCGCCCGTACCCGCCGCTGGTCGGCCCGCGCCGCCGCAGTCCTGGTGGCCGTCGTCGTGGCCGGCACCGCGATGCCGGCCGCCGAGGCCCGGCCGCCCAAGGGTGACACCGCCCGCGTCAGTGAAGGATCCAAGGGGGAGCAGCTCGACGGTAGCTCGTCCGCGCTCGGGCTGAGCGACGACGGCCGCTACGCGCTGTTCTCCTCGGCGGCGACCAACCTGCTGCCCCGGGAGGGCACCCCGAACACGGACGAGATCTACGTGCGGGACCTGCGCAACGGCCACGTCGAGCGGGTCAGTGTCGCCGACGACGGCTCCCGGCTGAACGCCCTGACCTCCGAGGCCTCGATCAGCGGCGACGGCCGGTACGTCGCGTTCAGTACCACCGTCACCAATGTGGTGCCCGACCAGCCCAAGCACCGCAGCGACATCTACGTCCGCGACCTCTGGACCGGCAGCACCGAGCTGGTCACCGAAGGCGGCCTGCCCAGCACCGACGACCAGAGCGGCCGCGACGCCATGAGCCCCTCGATCAGCGGGGACGGTCGCTACGTCGCCTACGTCTCCGACCGCACCGACCTCGCCCCCGGCACCGAGAACCGCGGCGAGAAGAACATCTACGTCACCGACCGCTGGACCCGGACCACCCGACTGGTCAGCGCCGGCCTGAACGGCCGGCCCGGCAACCGCGCCTCCTACTTCCCGACGATCAGCGCGGACGGCTCCACCATCGGCTTCGGCTCCATGGCGGGCAACCTGCTCTCGGCGGCCCCGGCCGACTCCACCGCCCCGGCCGACTCCACCGACGCGGGCCCCGCTGACGACACCGGCCCCGCCGACGACCCCGGCACCGCCGCCGACACCGGATCCGCACCCCAGGCCGGCTCCGCCAGGTTGGCGCCCCTGCCCCACTACCACCCCTACTACGTCTGGAAGGCCGACACCGGCCGGATCACCGTCGGCAGCCTGGACGACGCCGGGCGGACGGCCGGTGCCCGCCCCGACGCCCGGGTCAGCCCGGACGGCCGCTACGCGGTCTACAGCCTCGCGTCGCACGGCACCGGGGTGCCCGGCCACGGCGACACACAGATGAACGTGTACGTGCAGGAGCTGGCCACCGGCAAGGTCACCAGGGTCAGCACCAGCCTGCCGGGCACGATCCCGAACGGCAGCTCGTCCGCGGGCGTCATGACCGCCGACGACCGCTGGGTCTACTTCGAATCCGCCGCCGACAACCTGGTCCCCGGCGACACCAACCAGGTCACCGACGTGTTCCGTCGCGACCTGTCGACCGGGACGATCGAACGGGTCAGCCTCACCCGTGACGGCGAGCAGAGCAACACGACCGCCTACGGCCCCTACGTGGACGCCGCCGGTGACACGGCGATCTTCACCGCCCAGGACGGCAACCTGGTGCCGGGGGACACCAACCTCCAGTGGGACGTCTTACTGCGCCGCCTGTGAGGCTCTGACTCCCTCGGGGGAAACGCTCGTTGAGGAGTGAGGGGAGGGTGCGGCGTGGTGGGCCCGGTGGTCCGCCGTGTCAACCATGCCGCACCTGACTGCATGTCACAGTGCTGTCCTGGTCGTGTCCTGACGATTGTGACGCTGTGCATGCCACCAAAAGCCGTCGGCAGACCGTCCTGTGGTGTGTCCAAGCAGTCAGCACGCATCGTCATCGGGGAGCCGCCATGTCCATCCGTCACCGTCGTCCGCTGCTCGCTTCCGCCGTCCTCGTCGTCGGGGCGGGGCTCGCGTTGACCGCCTGCGGGCCCGACAACTCCGACTCGGCCGGCGGCTCGGCGCCCTCCGCGACCACCACGGTGGCCGCCCCGCCCTCGAAGGCGGGCGGGCCGGCCGCGCACCCCACCACCCGCACGTCGCCGAGCAGCGCCCAGTCCGACGGGGGGAGTGCCGGCTCCGCCGCCCGCCCGTGCGACATCCAGAACCTCTCGATCCACGTGACGGCCCGCGCCGGGGCCCCCAGCCAGTGGGTGATCGACGTGCACAACACCGGTGCGAGCGCCTGCAGTCTGAGTTCCACCCCGGGGGTCGACCTGGGCAACTCCGCCTCGCCCGACCAGAGCAAGAACATCAAGCCGGTGCTCGCCAGCGGCACCTCGCGCTTCGCGGTCCCGGCGGGCAAGAACGCCTACGCGGTGATCGACCTCGACCCGAGCGGCGCCACCACCGGCACCGCCCCCGGTATCAACGAACTCAACGTCCTGGCCGACCAGGAGGGCACCAACATGCCCCTCGCGAACACCCAGAACTTCCCGCTCCCCAGTGGCGTACACGTCCTGAACCCCCGGATGGGCCTCTACCGGGCCGGCGTGGCGGAAGCGGTCACCTCCATGACGGCCGCCCCCAAGTAGCCGTGACAAGTCGGCCGCCCGGCAAGGGGTTTTCAGCGCTCGCCGTCGAGCTCCGCGGCCGGGTCGTGGGCGCGCAGGTAGTGGGCGCCGGGGCCGGCCCGGCCGAGCCGGTCGTCGGCGTTGTGCAGGGCGCAGCGGGTGAGTGAGAGGCAGCCGCAGCCGATGCAGCCGGTGAGTCTGGCCTTGAGCCGTTCGAGTTCGGCGATCTGCTCGTCGATCCGGTCCTGCCAGGCGGTGGCGACCCGGTCCCATTCGGTGCCGCTGGGGGCGGGGCGTTCGGGCAGGCGGTCCAGGGCGTCGCGGGCCTCGTCGAGGGAGAGGCCGACCCGCTGGGCGGCGCGTACGAAGGCGATCCGGCGCAGCGTGCCGCGGGAGTAGCGGCGCTGGCCGCCGCTGGTGCGGGTGGCCTGGATCAGACCGAGGCTCTCGTAGTAGCGCAGCGCGGAGTGGGCGAGGCCGCTACGGGCGGAGAGCTGGCCGATGGTGAGCAGGTCGACCGGGCGCGGGCAGGCGGCGCGGGCGTCGTCGGATTTCGCCGTCATGGGTGCTCAGTGTAGCCGCTTGACTTCAAGTCCGCTTGAAGTTGCACGATCGTGGCATGACGACGAAGACGCAGGGCGGGACGACGCCGACGAGCACGGAGACCGCCGGTCGGGCCCGCTTCGAGGACCTCCAGGCGCTGATGGCGCTGATGACCGGTGACGAGAAGCACGACGTCGCGGCCACCTCCACGCTGGACGCGCTCTGGGTGCTGTACGACCGGGTGCTGCGGGTCGCCCCCGACACCGTCGAGGCGCCGGAGCGCGACCGCTTCCTGCTCTCCAAGGGCCACGGCCCGATGGCCTACTACGCGGTGCTGGCGGCCAAGGGCTTCATCGACCCCGCCGTCCTGCCGGGCTTCGGCGGCTACGACTCCCCGCTGGGCTACCACCCGGACCGCACCCTGCTGCCCGGCGTGGAGATCTCCTCCGGCTCGCTCGGCCACGGCCTGCCGCTGGCCGTCGGCACCGCGCTCGGCCTGCGGGCGCAGGGGCTGACCGATCCGGCGGTGTGGGTGCTGGTCGGTGACGCCGAGTTCGACGAGGGCTCCAACCACGAGGCGGTCGCCTTCGCCGGCGCGTACGGGCTGGACCGGCTGAACGTGGTGGTGATCGACAACTCCTCGGCCACCCACGGCTGGCAGGGCGGCATCGCCCAGCGGTTCGCGGCCGCGGGCTGGTCCACCGCGACAGTGGACGGCCGCGACCACGAGGCCCTGTACCGCGCCTACACCGCCGAGCACCCGGGTCGCCCGCACGTGGTGGTCGCCCGGGTGGAGCCGAAGACCACGGGCGAGCCGAAGAACGTCTGACCGCTCCCGCAAGCCAACCGACCCGCAGCGAAAGGCACTTCCCCGATGGACACCATGCGCGAGCGCTTCGTCGCCGTCACCACCCGCCTGCTGGACGAGGACCCCCGGCTGGCCGTCGTGCTGGCCGACATCACCGCCGCCGCCTTCGAGCCGGCCCACGAGTGCCACCCCGACCGGGTGGTCAACGTCGGCATCCGCGAGCAGCTGCTGATCGGCGCGGCCGGCGGCATGGCACTCAGCGGGATGCGCCCGATCGCCCACACCTTCGCCAGCTTCCTGGTGGAACGGCCCTTCGAGCAGCTCAAGTTGAGCCTGGTCCACCAGGGCGTCGGCGCCGTCCTGGTCAGTGCGGGCGGCTCCTACGACAACCCGGCGGCCGGCCGCACCCACATGTCCCCGGGTGACGTCGCCCTGCTGGACACCCTGCCGGACTGGACGGTGCACGTGCCGGGCCACCCGGACGAGGCCGAGCAACTGCTGACGCACGCCGTCGCGGACGGCGACCGCAATGTGTACGTTCGGCTCTCCAACCACCAGAACGCCGCGCCCGTCGCGGTCGAGCCGGGCCGCTTCACCACCGTGCGGACCGGTTCGCGCGGCGTGGTGCTCGCCGTCGGCCCGATGCTGGACGCGGTGCTGGCCGCCACCGAGGGCCTGGACGCCACCGTGCTCTACGCGGCGACGGTGCGCCCCTTCGACGCCGCCGGGCTGCGCGCCGCGGTCGGCGAGCGGGCGGACGTGGTGCTGGTGGAGCCGTACCTGGCGGGCACCTCGGCGAACGAGGCGCACGCGGCGCTGGCCGACCGCCCGCACCGGGTGCTGGCCCTGGGCGTGCCGCGCGAGGAGCACCGGCACTACGGCTCGATGGCGGAGCACCTGAGCGCCTACGGCCTGGACGCGCCCGCGCTGCGGGAGCGGATCGGCACCTTCCTCTGGTAGCTCAAACTTTGGTAGCTCAAACTTTGGTAGCTCAAACGCGTACGACTGCCACCGCGTCCGGCCCCAGCCGCACCATCGTCCCCTCCAGCGCCGCCGCCCCGAAGGCCGCCACCAGCTCCCGCCCCGCGGCCTCCAGCGGCAGCGCCGCCTCGGCCGTGCCGAGGTTGACCGCCACCCGGTACGGCCCCCGGTGCACCACCAGCCAGCCGGCCGCCTCCTCGAACGCGACCCGCACCGCGCCCAGGTCCGGGTCGGAAAGCTCCGGGCGCTCGCGCCGCAGCCGGAGCAACCGCCGGTACCAGCGGAGGAGTTCGGCGTGCGGGGCGCGCCTGGGCTCGGTCCAGTCGAGGACGGAGCGCAGCACGGTGGCCGGCTCCTGCGGGTCCGGGACGGCCTCGGCAGCCCAGCCGTGCTCGGCGAACTCCCGCCGCCGGCCCCGGCGGACGGCCTCCGCCAGGGCGGGGTCGGTGTGGTCGGTGAAGTACTGCCAGGGCGTCGCGGCGCCCCATTCCTCGCCCATGAACAGCATCGGGGTGAACGGTGAGGTGAGCACCAGGGCGGCGCCGCAGGCGAGCCGGCCGGTGGACACGGTGGTGGAGAGGCGGTCCCCGAGCGCCCGGTTGCCGACCTGGTCGTGGGTCTGCAGGTAGCCGAGCAGCCGGTGGCCCGCGCCCGGCGGGAACGGCCGTCCGTGGCTGCGCCCCCGGAAGGAGGACCAGGTGCCGTCGTGGAAGAACCCGCGCCGCAGCGTCTTCGCAACGGCGGCGAGCGGCGCGCGCGCGAAGTCCCCGTAGTAGCCGTGGGATTCGCCGGTGAGCGCGCAGTGCAGGGCGTGGTGGAAGTCGTCGCTCCACTGCGCGGTGAGGCCCTGGCCGCCGGCCTCGCGGGCGGCGGTGGTGCGCGGGGTGTTGCGGTCGGACTCGGCGACCAGGAACAGCGGCCGGTTGACGGCCACCGCCAACTTCTCGACTTCGGAGGAGAGTTCCTCCAGGAAGTGGACCGCCCGGTCGTCCGCGAGGGCGTGCACCGCGTCCAGCCGCAGGCCGTCGATCCGGTAGTCGCGCAGCCAGGTCAGCGCGCTGTCGATCAGGTAGCGGCGCACCTCGTCCGAGCCGGGGGCGTCCAGGTTGACCGCCGAGCCCCATGGGGTCTGGTGCCGCTCGGTGAAGTACGGGCCGTACAGCGGAAGGTAGTTGCCGGACGGGCCGAGGTGGTTGTGCACCACGTCCAGCACCACCCCGAGGCCCTTGCGGTGCGCGGCGTCCACGAAGCGCTTGAGCCCCTCGGGCCCGCCGTAGGGCTCGTGGACGGCCCACAGCGAGACCCCGTCGTAGCCCCAGCCGTGCTTGCCGGGGAACGGGCAGACCGGCATCAGCTCGACGAAGTCCACGCCCAGCTCGACCAGGTGGTCCAGGTGGTCGGCGGCGGCGTCGAAGGTGCCACGCGCGGTGAAGGTGCCGATGTGCAGCTCGTACAGCACCGAGCCGGCCAGCGGGCGGCCGCGCCAGCCGGTCTGCGACCAGCGGAAGGCGGCGTGGTCCACCGCCCGGCTGGGGCCGTCGGGGCCGTGCGGCTGGCGGGGCGAGCGCGGGTCGGGCAGCGGTGGGCCGCCGTCGAGGCGGAAGGCGTAGTCGCCCTCGGGGGCCTCGCCGGCCCACCAGCCGTCCCGGTCCGGACTGCGGGCCAACTCGTGGTCGAATCCGTTGATGCGGACGGTGACGCGGGAAGTCGCGAACGGCGCCCACACCTCGTAGTGCGGCATGCTCAGCCCCTCCTCGTCAGCAGCGCCACCGGGGCGTCCGCCAGCAGCTCCGCCACCGGCACCGCCCCGGCCGGGAAGGCGCGCAGCGTCAGCTCGTCCGTCCAGGCCCCGCCCGCGGGCAGCTCCAGGACGGTGTCCCGCCAGCCGCCCGCCCGGGCCAGCCCGTACGGCAGCCGGGTGACGGCGGTGATCACGTCCTCGCCGCGGGCGAAGGCCAGCAGGTGGTCGCTGGCGAGGTCCACGGCGGTCAGCGGGCGGTAGGCGCCGAGCGGGCGGGAGCGGCGCAGGTGCAGCGCGGTGACGGTCAGGTGCAGCTTCTCCCGGGCGAGGTCGCCGGGGCGGGCCGTGGCCGAGTCGGTGAGCCGCACGGCGAGCGCGCCGAGGTCGACCACGCCCCGGTTGTCCGGGTCCACCAGGGTGTACAGCGGTTCCTCGCTGCCCTGGTAGAGGTCGGGCACGCCCGGGATGGTCAGGTGCAGCAGCGCGGCGGCCAGGGTGTTGGCGCGGGCGTGGGGGGCGATCGCGTGCACCTGGCCCTCGATCCGGGGGAGCAGCCCGGGGTTGCCGTACACCGAGCGCGCCCGCCGCTCCAGGGCCTGTTCGTAGTCGGCGTCGGGGGTGGTCCAGGAGGTGTGCAGCTTGGCCTCGCGGGCGGCTTTGAGCAGGGCGGCGACCAGCCGGTCCGGGTCGATCGGCCAGGCGGCGACCAGGGTGTGCCAGAGCAGCCAGTCGGCGTCGCGGTCGAATCCGGGCCCGGCGGCGGTGGACCAGGCGGCGGCCTCGGCGGCCCAGGCGTCGGGCTGCTCGGCGAGGACGGCGAGTCGGGCCCGGGCGTCGGCGCTGCGCTTGGTGTCGTGGGTGGAGAGCGCGGTCATGCTGTGCGGCCAGGTGCGCTCCAGGTAGCGGCACCAGTCGTGGAACTCGGCCGGGTGCACCCCGGGCCGGGAGGGCTCGCCGCCGACCTCGTTGAGGCCGGGCAGCGCGTTCCAGCGGTAGAAGGCGGTGTCCTCGACGCCCTTGGCGGCCACCGCGGCGGCGGTCTGCGCGAAGCGGGCGCAGAACTCGTCCTTGTCCGGGCCGCGCCCCAGTTCGCCGAGGGCCAGCGCGGCCACCAGGCGCTCGGTCGGATCCTCGGAGCCGGTGGTTCGCAGCGGGTCGTCGAGGACGGGCTCCCCGGGGAGCGCGTAGGGCCGGTACGCCGGGTAGTCGCTGAGCAGCCGCCGCAGCGCGGCGCGCAGCTGCCAGGGCGGGTGGTCGGCGTGGGCGGGTTCGGCAGCACCGATCCGCAGCGCGATCCGCACCAGCCGCTCGACCTCGGCGGCCAGCTCGCCGCCGGGCCCGGTCATGTCGGCCCGGCCGCGCCGGGCGGCGGCGATCGCCGGGTGCGGGTCCTGGCAGGGGTCGCGGACCGGCCCGCCGTGCAGGAAGGACTCGTACGCGCCCGCGAGCCGGCAGGCGCCCGCGTGGTCGGTGAGCACGCCGTCGATCCGGCGCAGCGCGTCGTACCCGGTGGTGCCGGCCACCGGCCAGTCCTCGGGCAGCCGCTCCTCGCCGGTGAGGATCTTCTCGACCACTACGTACGCCCCGCCGGTGGTCCCCGACGCCCCGCCGGTGGCCGCTGCCAGGCGGCGCAGGTAGCCGCGCGGGTCGGCGAGTCCGTCCGGGTGGTCGATCCGGAAGCCGTCCAGGATGCCGTCGGCGTGCAGCCGCAGCAGCACCGCGTGGGTGACGGCGAAGACCTCGGGCTCCTCGACCCGGACGGCGATCAGCTCGTTGACGGTGAAGAAGCGCCGGTAGTTGAGCTCGGTGCGGGCGAGGCGCCACCAGGCGAGCCGGTACCACTGCCGGGCGAGCAGCTCGGTGAGCGGCAGGCCCGCGGTGCCCGGCCGCAGCGGCAGCTCGTGCCGGTGGTAGCGCAGCACCTCGCCGTCCACCGTCAGCTGGTCCAGCACGGCGCCGAGCCGGTCGCCCAGCAGCGGCAGCAGCACCCGCCCGCGCCCGGGGGCGTCGGTGGGGCCGGGCTGGGCGGCCCAGTCGATGTCGAACCAGCGCGCGTACGGCGAGTCGGGCCCGTCCCGCAGCACCTGCCAGAGCGGCCCGTTGAGCCGTTCGGGGACGGGTACGGCCATGTGGTTGGGCACCACGTCGGCGATCAGCCCCATTCCGTGCCGGTGCGCCTCGGCGGCCAGGGCGCGCAGTGCCGCCTCGCCGCCGAGCTGCTCGCTGATCCGGGTGTGGTCGACGGTGTCGTAGCCGTGGGTGGAGCCGGGGGCGGCCTCCAGCAGCGGGGACAGGTGCAGGTGGGAGACACCGAGGGCGGCCAGGTAGGGCACGGCGGCGGTGGCGTCACGCAGGGTGAAGCCCGGCTGGAGCTGGAGGCGGTACGAGGACGTGGGGACGGTGGCGGCCGGGCGGGGCTGCGCGGGCTCGGCGGCGGAGGTCATGTGTCCATAGGTACCCGGCCCGGCCCGCCGCCAAGACCCGCTGCTGGCCCGAACAGGTGAGCGCATCGGTGTGCACGTGCTAGGCGGGCCGCTGCAGCACCATCAGCGAGCGGTCGATGAGCCAGAGCGTGTCCCCGGCCTTGACCCTCGTCCCCGTGCCCGGGGCGGGCAGCCGGGGCTGGGCGGTGTCGACCACGACCTGCCACTCCTGCCCGTGGCCGGCCGGCACGGCGAACTCCAGCGGCTCGAAGTGGGCGTTGAACATCAGCAGGAAGGAGTCGTCGACGATCCGCCCGCCGCGCCGGTCCGGCTCGGAGATGGCGTAGCCGTTCAGGAAGACGGTCAGCGACTTGGCGTAGCTGGCGCCCCAGTTGCGCTTGGTCATCTCCTCCCCGGTGGGGGTGAACCAGGCGATGTCGGTGAGGTCGTCGTACCCGCCGGACGCGGAGACCGGCCGCCCGTGGAAGAACCGCCGCCGCCGGAACACCGGGTGGTCGCGGCGCAGCCAGATCATCCCCTGGGTGAACTCCAGCAGCCGCGCCTGCGGCCCGTCGCCCTCGGGCCAGTGCACCCAGGTGAGCTCGTTGTCCTGACAGTAGGCGTTGTTGTTGCCCAGCTGGGTGCGGCCGAGCTCGTCGCCGTGCGAGAGCATCGGCACGCCCTGGGAGAGCATCAGGGTGGCGATGAGGTTGCGCTGCTGGCGCGCGCGCAGCTCCTCGACGGCCGGGTCGGTGCTGGGGCCCTCGACGCCGCAGTTCCAGGAGCGGTTGAAGGATTCGCCGTCCCGGTTGTCCTCGCCGTTGGCCTGGTTGTGCTTGTCGTTGTAGGAGACCAGGTCGCGCAGGGTGAAACCGTCGTGGCAGGTCACGAAGTTGATGGAGGCGATCGGGCGGCGGCCGTCGTCCTGGTAGAGGTCGGAGGAGCCGGTGAGCCGGGAGCCGAACTCGGCGAGGGCGGCGTTCTCGCCGCGCCACAGGTCGCGCACGGTGTCCCGGTACATGCCGTTCCACTCCGTCCACAGCGGCGGGAAGTTGCCGACCTGGTAGCCGCCCTCGCCGAGGTCCCAGGGCTCGGCGATCAGCTTGGCCTGGGAGACCACCGGGTCCTGCTGGACCAGGTCGAAGAAGGAGGAGAGCCGGTCGACCTCGTGGAACTGCCGGGCGAGGGTGGCGGCGAGGTCGAAGCGGAAGCCGTCGACGTGCATCTCGGTGACCCAGTAGCGCAGCGAGTCCATGATCAGCTGGAGCACGTGGGGGCTGCGCATCAGCAGGCTGTTGCCGGTGCCGGTGGTGTCCTCGTAGAAGCGCTGGTCCTGGGCGAGCCGGTAGTAGGAGACGTTGTCCAGGCCGCGCAGGGAGAGCGTGGGCCCGAGGTGGTTGCCCTCGGCGGTGTGGTTGTAGACGACGTCGAGGATCACCTCGATCCCGGCCGCGTGCAGCGCCTTGACCATCGACTTGAACTCCTGCACCTGCTGGCCGCGGTCGCCGGTGGAGGAGTAGGAGGAGTGCGGGGCGAAGAAGCCGATCGTGTTGTAGCCCCAGTAGTTGGCCAGGCCGAGGTCGCGCAGCCGGTGGTCGCGGACGAACTGGTGCACCGGCATCAGCTCGATCGCGGTGACGCCGAGCTTGGCCAGGTGCTCGATCACCGCCGGGTGGGCCAGGCCCGCGTAGGTGCCGCGGATCTCCTCGGGGATGCCCGGGTGCAGTCTGGTGAGGCCCTTGACGTGGGCCTCGTAGATGACGGTGCGGTGGTAGTCGGTGCGCGGAGGGTGGTCGGTGCCCCAGTCGAAGTACGGGTTGATCACCACCGAGTGCATGGTGTGCGGGGCGGAGTCGAGGTCGTTGCGGCGCTCGGGGGCGCCGAAGTGGTAGCCGTAGACCGACTCGTCCCAGTCGATGTGCCCGCTCATCGCCTTGGCGTACGGGTCCAGCAGCAGTTTGGCGCTGTTGTGCCGCTGGCCCAGGCCCGGGTTGTACGGGCCGTGCACGCGGAAGCCGTAGCGCTGGCCGGGTTGGACGCCCGGGAGGTAGGCGTGCCGGACGAAGGCGTCCGTCTCGCGCAGTTCGACGGCGGTCTCGGAGCCGTCCTCGTCGATCAGGCACAGCTCGATCCGGTCGGCACTCTCGGAGAACACCGCGAAGTTGGTGCCGGCCCCGTCGTAGGTGGCGCCGAGGGGGTAGGGCTTACCGGGCCAGACCTGCATGAGTCCTCAACTTCCTTGCTGCCGACAGAAACTGACATCTAGTCCGACAATCAGCCCGGACCCGGACGCTCTCTTCCCGGCCGGGCGGCCGGGCATGTGCGGCGCTCGCGCGCCGTGACGCACGGCACAGCCCGCATACTTCCCGAGCCCTTCCCCGGCGGCCGGGAGACAGCACAGGGGTTCGCCCGAACGGGTGTCCAGCGCAGAATCGTGTGAAGAGTGACGGCAGCGCGTGGCGAATGCGCCCGGTGGTGCGCGGGGGCCCTCCGGCATCCGGCTGCGGGCGGATCGCGGCGAGCAGTACCCTTGATCGTCCGGCCGCCCGGGCGGACCATCGACGGTCCGTCAACGGTCCCCGTGTCCGCGGGGGTCGGCCGCAGCAACCAGATGAGGTGGCGCATGGTGTTCCCCGCCGGCGGCCGCGGCTCCGGGCCCGACGGCCCCGACCGGGGCGGTACCCGCAGCGAGGCGCCCACGGTGGTCATGCGTCCCACCCTGACCGGCCGCGCGCTGGTGCCCGCCCAGAGCGGCCCGGTCGAGGTTCCCGCCCTCGCCTGGTCCACCGGGGAGTGGGAGGACGCCTACCAGCGGGTACGGCTGTCCGGCCGCGCCTACGTCTGGCTCAACCTGGTCGAACAGCGGCTGCGCTCCCTGGTCGACGAGGTGCTGCACCCCATCTACGCCCCCGCCCACGGTGAGGACTGGGTCACCGCCGCCGCCGGACCGGCGGGCGAGGAGTGGGCCCACCGAGCCGGCGCCGTGCGCGAGGTCAGCCGCCGCAAGGGCTACCTGCTCGACCCGGCCGACGACGACCCGCTGGTCTTCCTCACCCTGCCCCAGCTGCGCGAACTGATGGTCCAGCACTGGCCCTGCTTCGAGCCGTACCTCGCCGACCGGCGCGAGATCGAACTCGCCCTGGACGAGCTGGAGGTGGCCCGGCACGTGGTCTCCCGCAACCGGGTGCTCACCCAGACCGTGCTGGCCCAGACCGAGCGCGCCGCCGCCCGGCTGCTCGCCGTCCTGGACGGCGGCGCGGGCGGGGTACCCGCCGACGTGGTGGAGTCCCTGGTCGCCGGGCGCTACGCGGACGTGGTTGCGGTGCACGCCGACCGGGTCCGGCTGCAGCGCGACCTGCCCGTGGAGGACCTGCTGGAGGGCGCCCGGCGCCTCGACGCGCTCGGCATCGGCCTCGGCATGCTCTGCCAGAACTACACCGGCAAGCGCCTGGTGCGCCTGGCCGGGGAGGGCTGCCGGGTCCGGCTGCTGTTCCTCAACCCGGCGAGCAGCGCGGTGCGCCGCCGCGAACGCGAACTCGGGCTCTCGCGCGGCGAGTTGTCCCGCTCGATCGAGATGAACATCATGCACGTGCGCCGGGTCCGGGCCCGGCTGCGCGACCAGGGCGGCTTCGAGATCCGGGTCTTCGACGAGACCCCGCGCTTCACCGCCTACCTGGTCGAGGGCCCCCGCCCCACCGGCCAGGTCGGCGGCCGCCGCCAGAGCCGCGACCTCGGCGTCATCCAGCCCTACCTGCGCCGCTCCCGGGGCATGGAGTCCCCGGCGCTGATCCTGCGCGGCGGCGCCGGCCAGCAGCCGGGCGGCACCGAGCCGGGGCTGCTGGAGGTCTACCGCGAGGAGTTCGAGGGGGTCTGGGCGGACTCCCGGTCCGTGTCCTGAGAAAGTGATGGTCGGAGCCCAGGCGCAGGTGGAACACTGCCCGCCGTGAACAGTCTCCCCGTCTGGACCCTGGAACCCGCGGGCCACAAGGACCTCGAAGCCGTAGTCGAGCTCAAGGCCCAGGTCATGCGCGCCGACCTGGAACGCCTCGGCCGCTGGGACCCGACCCGCTCCCGGGAGCGGGTGCGGAAGTCCTTCTCCACCCGGTACACGTCCGTGCTGCTGGTCGAGGGCGCCTTCGCGGGCTGCGTCACGATCCGCCCCGACGAGCAGGGCGGGCGCCACCTGGAGCTGTTCTACCTCGCCCCGCACCTCCAGGGCCGCGGCCTCGGCACCGCCGTCCTGCGCCACCTCCTCGCCGAGGCCGACGCCGCCCGGGAGCCGATGCGCCTGATCGTCCTTCAGGGCAGCGCCGCCCGGCGGCTGTACGAGCGGCACGGCTTCACCGTCGTCCACGAGGACCCGATCGACGTCTTCATGCTCCGGCAGCCGGCCCGATGACCCCCGACGGAGCCCGTGCCCACCTGTACGACCGCGCCGCGCTCTGGGCCATCGGTGAGCTGCGCGCCCGCGACATCGTCGACGCCGCCTGCGCGGCCCTGGTCACCGGACTGGACACCCCGGCCCTGCGCGTCCTGGCCGCCTGCACCTACCGGGCCTCGCGGCGACGGATCGGTCCCGTTCGATGACGGCCGGGACCGGCTTCGGCCGCGTGGTGAGCTCGGCGACCGTGTTCGTGTCCAGCGGGGGGCAGTGCTCATGGCCGCTCCTTCGCTCAGGTCCGAGGAGCGGCCCAGGGCGGCCGAGCCCGTGATCGGCTCCCCAGTGGGTCGGATTGTCGGTGGGGCGGGTGATGATAGGGGCTGTTTCGAGCGGCTGGACGGAAGGACACACCTGATGAGCTGGTGGCAGCAGCCACTGGTCGGCTTCGACCTGGAGACCACGGGCACCGACCCGGCCGTGGACCGCATCGTCACGGCCGCGCTCGTGGACACGGTCGGCGCCGAGCGGGTGGCGGCCGCACACTGGCTGCTCGACCCCGGGATTCCGATCCCCGCCGAGGCGGAGGCCATCCACGGGATCGGGGACGAGGTGGCCCGCGGCAAGGGGCGGCCGGCCAAGGAGGCGGTGGAGGAGATAGCCGCCGCGCTCTGCGAGCGGATCGCGGCCGGGCGGCCGGTCGTGGCGTTCAACGCGCCCTTCGACCTGTCGCTGCTCGACGCGGAGCTGCGCCGGTACGGGCTGGCGACGCTCGCGGAGCGCCTGGGCGGGCCGGTCGGGCCGGTGCTGGACGCGCTGGTGATCGACCGGACCGTGGACAAGTACCGCAAGGGCTCGCGCACCCTGCAACGGGTGTGCGAGGTGTACGGGGTGGAGCTGACGGACGCGCACGAGGCGGGCAGCGACGCGCTGGCCGCCGTACGGGTCGCCGTCGCGCTGGGCGGGCGTTACCCGGCCGAGGTGGGGGAGGTCGCGCCGGCCGAGCTGCACCGGCGGCAGATCGGCTGGTACCGGGAGTGGGCCGAGGGCCTGCAGGCCTGGCTGCGCCGCGGCAAGGACCCGCTGGCCGTGGTCGACCCGCGCTGGCCGTCCAGACCGTCGGACCTGCCGGACGTGGCCGGATGACGGAACGTGGCCGGATGACGGAACGCGGCCGGACGGCCGGACGCGGCCCGGTAGCCGTCCGGCCCGCCCGTCCCGACGACCTGCCCGGCTTCCTCGCCCTGGCCGCCGAGGTCGAGCACTGGTTCGGCCCGATGGTGGCCGAGCCCGGCTTCCACCGGGCCGTGCGCAAGTGCATCGACCGGGGGCTCGCGACGGTTGCGGAAGGGGACGGCGAAGGCCTGCTCGGCGGACTGCTGTTCGGCACCGACGGCACCACGCCCCCGCGGCACCACCTGCACTGGCTGGTGGTCGCCGACCGCGCCCGGGGCACCGGTCTCGGCCGCGCCCTGGTCGAGGACGCGCTGCGCCGCCACGTCCGCGCCCCGGCCGTCGTCGAGGTGGTGACCTTCGGGCCGGGCCACCCCGGCGAGGTGACCAGCGGCGCCCGGGTGTTCTACGAACGGCTGGGCTTCACCCCGGCCGAGGCCGCCGAACCCGGGCCGGAGGGCGGCACCCGCCAGGTCTACCGGCGCCACCTCGGCTGACCCCTACTGCAGGTCGAGCCCCACCGGATGCGCCACGTCCACCGGGCAGACGAACACGTGCAGTTCCCCGTGTCGTCCCACGGACAGGTCCGGGTCCCCGCCGCTCTCCACCGTCAGCAGGTGCGCCATCCGCTCGCCGCAGCGGCCGCAGTCGACCGCGATCAGGTCGGTGGAGTGCCAGGACGGCCAGCCGCCCAGCTTCCAGCCATCCGCCCGGCCCGGGTCGCGCTCGTACTCGAGGCCCTGCCTCGCCGCGAACTCCTCGACGGCACGGTTGAGTTCCCCGGGCAAATCGTCCCGGTCGGGCAGGTCGAGGACCTGCTCGGGGCGCAGCGCGCACGGCTGCGGCAGGTACTCCTCCTCGCTGCGCCGGGGCGGCGGGGGAGTGGCGGGGGCGAGGTCGGCGGCGCGCTGCCAGCGCAGTTCGACGGCGGGGCCGTAGTAGAACCGTTCGCCCTGGATGTCGTCGTGGTCGTTGGGGCACCAGAGCACCTGGAGCCGGTCGGTGCCCTCCGGCCAGGGCAGGTGCGGGGCGTCCTCGACGCGCAGGTGGGCGAGGGGGACCAGGGCCGTCGCGGCGGCGGGCTCCTCGGTGACCTTCCGGGGGAACCCGTACTCGTCCTCCGGGTGACCGGCGGCGCAGTGCGGCCAGGGCTCGCCGACCGGCCACAGCGCCGGGCCGCCGATCCGGCCGCCGCGCGGGTCGGCGTCGGGCGCGGCGTACGGGTGCAGCAGGGTGGCGGGCCGCAGGTAGCGGGCGAGGGCGGGTACGGCGGCGACGAGTTCGGCGGCGCTGAGCGGGGTGTCGGTCACGCCGCCCCACTCTAGGGTGCGTTTTCGCGGCCCGGGACGGCGGCCCCAGTCCGGGTGGACGTCATGTGCGGCCCGGTGCAGGGGAGTTGGGCGTTTGCTGCCGCTTCCGTGCCGTGATGCCGGTGCGACGGCGGGCGGTACACCTGCCCGCCGCCCGCCGGGTGAACGCGGGGGACCCCGACTGCCTTACGACGCCGGGAGGTCGAAGGTGTACCCCTGGGCGACCAGCCACGGCAGCAGCTGCTTGAGCGCGGCCACGGTCTGGCTGCGGTCGCCGCCGCCGTCGTGCATCAGTATCACGCCGCCGGGCTTGAGCTGGCTCTGCACGGTGGAGACGATCGCGGGCACGCCTGGGCGGGACCAGTCGCGCGGGTCGACGGACCAGCCGAGCGAGGACATCCCGAGGCTCGCGGTGATGTGCTCGTTGTCCGCGTTGAAGCCGCCGCCGGGGGCGCGGAACCAGCTGATCCGGGTGCCCGGCCCGCCGGCCTGGACGATCATGTCCCGGGCGCTGGTGATCTCGTGCACCGCCTTGTCGTGCGGGAGCTTCTCGAAGGGCTGGGGGTGGTCGAGGCTGTGGTCGCAGAGCCGGTGGCCCTCGGCGAGGATCCGCTTGACCAGGGCCGGGTTGGCGGCGGCGTTCTGGCCGATCTCGCAGAAGGTGGCCTTGACGTGGTACTGGGCGAGCAGGTCGAGGATCTGGGGGGTGGCGGGGCCGGGGCCGTCGTCGAAGGTGAGCGCGACGGTACGGCCGCCGGAGGCGGTGGAGCCGATGACCTTGTCCGGCCCGGTGTGGGCGGGCGGCGCGGCGGCCGGCGCGGCGGGCGAGGAGGGGGCCGCGTCGGCGGAGGGCTGCCCCGGGGTCCTGGTCTGCGCTGCCGGTGCCACCGGGGTCTTGGACTTCGGGGCGACCGGCGGCGCCGCCGCCGGGCCGGAGCCGTCCGCGGCGTCCGAGGCGTCTGGGCTGGGGGTGGGCGCGATGGTGGCGGCGCCCGTGCCGGTCGGCTGCTGCGGCGTGTCACCGGAGGACGGGGCGGAGGCGCTGGTCGACTGCAGCGCTCCGCTGGCGGTGCCGCACGCGGTCAGGCCCAGGAGGGCGGCCACCGCGACGCAGCCCGCGATCAGGCTGCTGCGGCCACGGGTCGGGCGGGTCGGGTGGGAGGGGCGACGGGCGGCGGCCGTGGGCATGGCGCGGCTCCTGAGGGACGAGAAGGGGGGCCGATTCCTCGGTCAGGACGACTGTCCGATCAGACGCCAACCGTACGTGCCCCGGTTGCGCGCCGGACCGATCCGCCTTAAGAGCCTTCTCACACTCGCCCGGGTTGGCACCCGGCCCTCAGCCGGGGTATCCCCGCACCGTCAGAACGGGTACCACCGCACCTCGGCGGCCCCCTCGCGGAGCGAGTCGACCCGGCGTCGGAACTCCGCCAGCGCGGCCGGGTTGCCCGCCGCCTGCTGCGCGACCCAGGAGGCGCTGGCGGTCTCCCGGGCCCCGCGCAGCACCGCGAAGCCGGGCCAGTCGCGCACGTCCCAGCCGTACGCGGTGGTGAACGCCCGGTACTCCTCGCCCGGCACGCCGTACCGGTCGTGGCTGAGCGCGAGGACCACCAGGTCGTGCTCGCGCAGGTCGTGCGAGACGTTCTCCAGGTCGAGCAGCACCGGCCCGTCCGGGCCGACGTGGACGTTGCGCGGCAGCGCGTCGCCGTGGATCACCCCGGGGTGCAGCTGCGGCACCAGGTCGGGCAGGGCGGCCTCGAAGGCGTCCCGGCGGTGGCGCAGGAAGGCGACGTCCTCGGGGTCGACTTGGCCCTCGGCGGAGGCCAGCCAGCGCTCCACCGGCGCCAGCAGGTCGCGCTGCCCGAGCCGGAAGGGCGGCAGCGGCAGCCGGTGCAGGGCGCGCAGCAGCGGGGCGAGGTCGGCCGGGCGGGCCGGGCGTACGGCGGGGGCGAGCCGGTGCCAGAAGGTGACCGGGTGCCCGTGGGCGAGCTGCGGCTCGGACGCCACCTCCTGGTACGGGCGCACCACCGGGACGTCCTGCCCGGCCAGCCAGTGCGCGACGGCCAGCTCGCGGTGCGCCCGGTCGTACAGCTCGGGGCCGCGGCCGACCTTGGCGACCACGGCCGGGTCGCCGAGGTCGAAGACGGCGTTCTCGCCGAGCGCGAGCAGCCGGGCGTCGCCGGGGCCGGGCAGTCCGGCGGACTCGCAGGCGTGGGCGAGCAGCAGCCGGGCGCGGCCCTCGTCGAAGGGGATCATGGCTGGGCTCCGTTCCGCCGGCGGGTGTCCGGAGGGCTCCGGACGGTGATCATCATGACGCACGGACGCCGGGCCCCGCGCGGTGCGGCGGCCCGGCGTCCGTGCGACGTCGGTGCGGGGGCCTCAGGCCTCGACCCGGCGGTGCCGGGGGCCGTCCGCGGGCGCGGCCGGCTGCTCCTGCAGGGCGCGCCCGGCGCCGACCGGCGGGAAGGACTCGCCGTGCGAGAGGTCCGGCAGCCAGGCCAGCCAGCGCGGCAGGTACCAGTTGCGCTCGCCGAGCAGGCTCATCACCGAGGGCAGCAGCACCGCGCGGATCACCGTGGCGTCGATGAGCACCGCGACCGCCAGGCCCACGCCCATCTGCTTCATCGCCTGCATGGACAGGGTGCCGAAGACCGCGAACACCGCCACCATGATCACCGCGGCGCTGGTGACCACCCCGGCCGTGGAGCGGATGCCGTGGGCGATCGCGGCCTGGGTCGGCAGTCCGCGGTCACGGCCCTCCTTGATCCGGGAGACCACGAAGACGTGGTAGTCCATCGAGAGTCCGAAGAGGATCACGAAGAGGAACAGCGGCACCCAGGACTCCACCGCGCCGACCCCGGCGGTGCCCAGCAGCGAGGCGCCCACGCCGTGCTGGAAGACCAGGGTCAGGACCCCGTACGCGGCGCCCACCGAGAGCAGGTTGAGCACCACGGCGGTGAGGGCGACGGCCAGCGAGCGGAAGGAGGTGAGCATCAGCAGGAAGGCGAAGGCGACCACGAAGCCGAAGACCAGCGGCATCGAGCCGGTCATCTTGGCGTTGAAGTCGTAGGAGCCGGCGGTGCGGCCGGTGACCGGGGCCTCGGTGCCGGGCACCTTGAGGACGGTCGCGGGCACCAGGTCCTCGCGCAGGGTCTTCAGCGCGGCGTTGCTGACGGCGTCGTTGCCGGTGCCGTCGAGGGGGATGTCGACGGTGGCGATGTTCTTGTCGGCGTGCACCGTGACCTCGACAGGCCCGTGCATCCGTCCGCTGGCCAGGGCCCGGTTCCGCAGGTCGGCGATCGCGGCGGTCATCGCGGGGGAGGAGATGTCGGCGGCCTTGATCACCACGGTGGCGGGGGCGGGGCTGCCGGGGAAGGCGGCCTCGATCTTCTGCGAGGCGGCGACCAGCTCGTTGCCCGCGGGCAGCTGCTGCTGGAAGGTCAGGTTGGCGGTGTGCATGGTGAGCAGCGGCGCGGCCAGGCCCAGCAGCGCGGCCCCGGCGAGCACGGTGGAGGCCAGCGGGCGGCCCAGCACCGGGGTGAGCACCGCGTTCCAGAACCGCCCGCCGGTGCGGACGGCGTCGGGGCGGCGCAGCCTGGCGAGGAGGGGCACCCGGCCCTTCTCGACCCGGTCGCCGAGCATGGACAGCAGCGCGGGCAGCACGGTGAGCGAGCCGAGCACGGCGGTGATCACGACCACGATGGTGGCGTAGGCCATCGCCCGGAAGTCGGCGATCCCGGTGAGGAACATGCCGGCCATGGCGACCACCACGGTGACGCCGGAGACCAGGACGGCCCGGCCGCTGGTGGCGGCGGCGACGGTCAGCGCGGTGGCCGCGTCGCGTCCGGCGGCCCGCTCCTCGCGCTCGCGGCGCAGGTAGAAGAGGCAGTAGTCGACGCCGACGGCGAGGCCGACCAGCAGCATCACCGAGCTGGCGTCGTTGCTGGTGTGCAGCAGGCCGCTGCTGAGCGCGACCAGCCCGCCGGCCGCGACGAAGGCGGTCAGCGCGAGCACCACCGGCAGCACGGCGGCGACCAGTGCGCCGAAGGCGATCAGCAGGATGCCGAGCGCCAGCGGCACGGCCGTCCACTCGGCGCGGGCGAAGTCGTTCTTGAACTGGTCCTGGATCCACTTGCCGGAGCTGGCGTCGCCCAGCTCGACCACGGTGAGGTCCGGGTGCTGCCGCTGCACCCCGGCGACCGCGTCCATGACGGACCGGACGTCGTTGACCGCCTGGTCCTGGTCTCCCTTGAGGGTGAGCAGGACGAGCACGGAGTGGCCGTCCCGGGAGACCGCCTTGGTGTCGTACGGGGAGCGGACCTCGGCGGCCTTGCCGGTACCGTCGACGGCGGCGACCACCTGGGAGACGACGGCCTTGAAGTCCGGGTCGTCGGCACCGCGGGTGGCGCTCTGGACCAGGACGGTCTCGCCGGCGGGGCTCTTCAGTCCGGCCTGGTCGAGGATCTTCGCGGCGCGGGAGACCTGGCCGGGCATCGACTCGGACTCGGTCACCTCGGTGCTGCCGTGCAGGCCGCCGAGCACGGTGGCCAGGACGACGAAGAGCAGCCAGCCGAAGACGGCGGTCTTTCTGTGTCGGGCGCTCCAGGCGCCCATCGCGGCGGCAGTGCCGATTCTGGTCTTCACGGGATCCCCCTGGGAGAGCGGCGGTCGACGCCGAGGTGAGCGGCGGCGGCCCGATCGCCTCGACCGCCGGAGAAGGTGCCCGCCGGATACCGCTCCGGCGTCGCAACTGACACTAGGGAAGCGGCGGTTGGGCGGTAATCCGGCTGGCGGGTGAGTGCGCCCTGGGGCCCGCCTCGGGGGCGGGGTGGGGTTTTCCCTACCTCGCGACCCTGACGCCTCCTCCTTGGAGGTAGGGGACGGGCTCCACCCTGAGGGGGAGATGTCTCCACCCGGAGCACGAGGTCAACCGGGGTACGGTCGGGAGAAACTGGGTCGGGGCCGGTTCGGGGCGGCCCCGTACGGGGGTTGGATTACGGGGGCACCTTGCCGGGCGGCAAGCACGTACTCGTAGGATGACGCCCAGTCCCACTTACCTGCCGACCGGCTAGTGGCGCCTCACGCGCTCGCGGCGCCGGTCCTGCCGTCGCCCGGCGTCCCGTCCCCCAAGGGCTGCGGTGAACCATGCCCAGGAGGCATTCGAGCATGTTCCACCGACTAGGACACGTAGTCGTCCGTCGAGCCTGGTGGGTGATCGGCGCGTGGCTGATCGCCGCGGTCGCGATCATCGGGTCCGCTCCCGCGCTCACCGCCAGCACCGATGAGTCGTCCTTCCTGCCCAAGCACTACGAGTCCATCCAGGCGATGGACCTGCAGCAGAGGGCTTTCCCGTCCGACAAGTCGCCCTCCGCGCTGCTGCTCTTCGAGCGCACCGACGGCGGTCAGCTGGACGGGACCGACCAGGCCGCCATGGACAAGATCACCCAGGGCCTGGCCGACAAGAAGATCCCGCTGGTCGAGCAGGTCCTCCCGGTCTCCGAGAAGACGGGCTCGTACTCCAAGGACCACAAGTACGCGATGGCGCTCGTCGCCATCGACAAGACCAAGATGCAGTCGGACGAGTTCACCGACGCCGCCAAGAAGCTGCGTGACGACGGCAAGGAACTCGCCGCCGGCACCAACCTGAAGTACCAGGTCGGCGGCCCGGCCGCGACCGCGCTGGACCAGAAGGACTCCAGCAAGACGGCCGGCATGCTGATCGGCCTCGGCACCGTCGTGATCATCCTGCTCACGCTCGGGATCATCTTCCGCAGCCCGATCATCGCGCTGCTGCCGGTGCTCTCGGTGGTCATCTACTCGCTGGTCGCCACCGGTCTGATCGGCTTCGCGAGCGACTGGTTCGGCCTCAAGGCCGACAGCTCGATGTCGCAGATCCTGACCGTCGTGCTCTACGGCGTCGGCACCGACTACTTCCTGTTCCTGATGTTCCGCTACCGCGAGCGGCTGCGGGCCGGGGACAACCGCAAGGAGGCCGTGGCCAACGCGGTCGGCCGGGTCGGCGAGGCCATCACCTCCGCCGCCGGCGCCGTCGTGGTCGCCTTCGCCGTGCTCGTGCTGTCCAGCCTCGGCATGTTCAAGGCGCTCGGCCCGGCGCTGGCCATCGCCGTCGCGGTCACCGCGATCGCCTCGGTCACCCTGGTGCCCGCGATCCTGTGCCTGATCCCCGAGAAGGTCCTGTTCTGGCCCTCCAAGGCCTGGCAGCGCGAGCCCTCGAACGCCCGCTTCGCCGCCATCGGCCGCGGCGTGGGCCGTCGCCCGGCCGTCGCCGCCCTGGTCTCCGGCCTGGTGATGGTCGGCCTCGCGCTCGCCGCCCTCGGCTACAAGGGCACCTTCGACATGGCCGGCAGTTCCATGCCGAAGGACAAGGAGTCGATGGTCGTCCAGGACGCGATGATCAAGGCCTACTCGGCCGGCGCCGCCGACCCCACCCACGTCCTCGTCACCAGCGAGAACGGCAACAAGATCGACCTGGCCTCCCTCCAGGGCTACGTGAACGACCTCGGCAAGGTCGACGGTGTGGCCGGTGCCGCCATGCCGAACCCGGAGCGCGGCATCAGCAAGGACGGGCTCACCGTCGACGTCACCGTCGTCCTGAAGGACGAGGCGTCCAGCAACAAGGCCATCGACACCGTCGGCGAGGTCCGCAAGGTCGCCCACAGCGAGGCGCCCGCCGGCACCAAGGCCTACGTCTCCGGCACCTCCTCCGTGTACAAGGACATCAACACGGCGATGGTCCACGACTACAGCCTGGTCTTCCCGATCGCCGCGGTGCTGATCATGATCATCCTCGGCCTGCTGCTGCGCAGCGTGGTCGCCCCGTGGTACCTGATGGCCTCGGTCGGCCTCGGCTTCGGCGCCACTCTCGGCGCCACCACCCTGGTGTTCCAGAACATCAAGGGCGAAGCCGGTCTGATGTTCATGCTGCCGATCCTGATCTACCTGTTCGTGGTCGCGCTCGGCACCGACTACAACATCCTGATGATCGCCCGACTGCGCGAGGAGGCCCGCGAGGGCCGCGACCCCCACGAGGCGGCCAGCCAGGCGATCCGCCACGGCGGCCCGACGGTGGCCGCGGCCGGCTTCATCCTGGCCGCGACCTTCGGCACCATGCTGCTGGCCGGCAACACGATGATGAGCGAGATGGGCTTCTCGATCGCCATCGGCATCATCATCGCGGCCTTCGTGATGGCGATGTTCTTCACCCCGGCGCTCACCGCCCTGCTCGGCCGCCGCGCCTGGTGGCCCGGCCACGGCGACGCCAAGGGGCCCGGCCACGGCGAGGGCCCGGCCCCGCTGTCCGACGCCCACGGCATGCCGGAGCCGGCCGGCCGGCGCTGAACCGAGCGCTCGGTCACGGTCTGATCACGGGCTGAACCACAGGCGGCGCCCCGCTTCGGCGGGGCGCCGCTCCCCGCTTTCCCGGGGCGGCAAACGTGATCTTCCGGGCAGGAAACTCCCCGGTCAATCGGGGTACGACCGTGCTACAGTCGAAGCAGTTGCAGTTTTGGTTCCCATGAACGCTTGTGTGCGCCTGCTGGTCCCAACCAACAGGCGCATTTGTTTTGTCCGGTGTTTCAGTCTCCGGATGGGGATCGCGGCTACTTTGGGGATTCACGAGGTGTGAATCCCTGATGCCCCAATATGAGGAGACGGTTATGGCTACCGGCACCGTGAAGTGGTTCAACAGCGAAAAGGGCTTCGGCTTCATCGAGCAGGACGGCGGCGGCCCGGACGTGTTCGCCCACTACTCGAACATTCAGGCCCAGGGCTTCCGTGAGCTCGTCGAGGGTCAGCGCGTCGAGTTCGACGTCACCCAGGGCCAGAAGGGCCCGCAGGGCGAGAACATCCAGATCATCGGCTGACGTCAGCCACCACGCTGACGCGCGATCTTCTGATCTCGTGAAGCGGGGGCCCGCACCGCGCGACGGTGCGGGCCCTCGTTCATGCCGCCGAACGGCCGGGGCGGCGCACTCCAATCCGACGGCCGACCTGCCCGCGACAGCGGGCTGCCGACCGACGGACGGAGACCCCGTGACCACCCCTGCCCGCCCGCCCCGCGACCGCGGCGCCCGCGACAACGACCAGCACCGCCCGGCCGACCAGGGCCGCCGCACCGACCGCCCGCGCCGCGGCGGGGAGAGCGCCGAGCGCCCCCGCAAGCCGCGCAGCCGCGCCGGCGCCCCCAAGGCCGGCTCCCCGAAGAACGCCCGCACCGCCGCCGCCGAGCCCGCCGACTTCACCGTCGTCGAGGGCACCCCGGCCCGGCCCCCGGCGGCCACCTTCGCCGAACTCGACCTGCCCAAGGCGATCCTCAGCGCCCTCACCCGCGAAGGCGTCACCGAGCCGTTCCCGATCCAGGGCGCCACCCTGCCCGACTCGATCGCCGGCCGCGACGTCCTCGGCCGCGGCCGCACCGGCTCCGGCAAGACCCTCGCCTTCGGCCTGCCGCTGCTCGCCCGCACCGCCGGCCGCCGCGCCGACGCCCGGCACCCGCTGGCGCTCGTCCTGGTGCCCACCCGCGAGCTCGCCCAGCAGGTCACCGAGGCGCTCACCCCCTACGCCACCGCCGTCAACCTGCGGATCACCACCGTCGTCGGCGGCATGGGGATCAGCCGGCAGGCCAACGCGGTGCGCCGCGGCACCGAGGTCCTGGTCGCCACCCCCGGCCGACTGGACGACCTGATCGGGCGCGGCGACGTCAACCTCTCCGACGTCGCGATCACCGTCCTCGACGAGGCCGACCAGATGGCCGACATGGGCTTCCTGCCGCAGGTCAGCAAGCTGCTGGAGCAGGTCGCCGAGAACGGGCAGCGGATGCTCTTCTCCGCCACCCTGGACCGCAACGTCGACCGGCTGGTCAAGCGCTTCCTGAACGACCCGGTCACCCACTCGGTCGACCCCTCGGCCGGCGCGGTCACCACCATGGACCACCACGTCCTGCAGCTCGACCCCACCGACAAGGCCTCCACCACCGCCCACATCGCCTCCCGCGACGGGCGCGTGATCATGTTCGTGCACACCAAGCACGGCGCCGACCGGCTCGCCAAGCAACTGCGCGCCACCGGCGTCCAGGCCGCCGCCCTGCACGGCGGCAAGTCCCAGCCGCAGCGCAACCGGGTCCTCGACCAGTTCCGCGACGGCGACGTCACCGCGCTGATCGCCACCAACGTCGCCGCCCGCGGCATCCACATCGACGGCCTCGACCTGGTCGTCAACGTCGACCCGCCGATCGACCACAAGGACTACCTGCACCGCGGCGGCCGCACCGCCCGGGCCGGCGAGTCCGGCACCGTCGTCACCCTGGTGCTGCCCGAGCAGCGCCGCGAGGTCAACCGGCTGATGACGGTCGCCGGGATCCGCCCCACCGTCACCAAGGTCCGCCCCGGCGACGCCGACCTGGCCCGGATCACCGGTGCCCGCACGCCCAGCGGCGTCCCGGTCGCCGTGCTCGTCCCCGCCGCCGCGGCCGCCCCGGCCGTCGAGAAGCCCGCCGACGGCAAGGCCGCCACCCCGCGCCGCCGCCCCGCCAAGCGCTCCGGGCTGCCCGCCGACGTCGACATGAACGGCAACCCCCGCCGCCCGCGCCCCAAGCAGCGCTTCGGCGCGGCCGGCCAGGGCGAGCGGCCCCAGGCCGCCGGCTTCATCGGACGCTCCTCGGGCCGTGCCAAGCCCGGCACCGGCTCCAAGTCCGGCTCCAACTACGGGACCGGGCGCCAGCGGCGCAAGGCCGACTGACGGCTGCCGGAGGAGAACGACAGACGGTGACGGGGCCCCTCGGGTGAGGGGCCCCGGCCGTTTCCGGGCCCGGTGCCGTCATGCCGCCTGTCGTCTGCCGCCTGCCGTCAGGCCGTCGAGGCGGGCGCGGCACTCGCCACGGGCTCGGCTGTCGCGGCGGGCGCCAGCCGGCGCAACCGCTCCGCCGTCTCCGCGTCACGCGGCGCCATCACGATCAACTGCAGTCCCTCCGCGGCCGGCAGCACGTGCTGGTCGATCCGCAGCTCGCCCAACTCCTCGTGGCGCACCACATTCTCCGCGCCCGAATGCTCCGCGACCTGGTGCTCGTCCAGCCAGCGGTCCGCCTCCGGATGCTCGCCGCGCACGTGCTGGATCATCCGGCCCAGCCGGCGGCCCACCGCCGTCGCCTCCCCGCCCCGCTCGGCGCAGGAGGAACGCAGCTGCGCCGTCGAACTACCAGTATCCGTTGCTGATTCCGTAGGCAGATATCAGCAATCCGGGCATTACGGCCCGGAAGGTCCGTCACGGTCTCACCGGAGCGCGAGTTGCGCTTCGGTGTCCTGAGTACGGTCTCGCGCTTTCTCCTCGCCCCGCTGGCGGGGGAGGGGCTCGCCACCTGCCCGCCCCGCGCTCGCCGTGCGGCGGGTGCGGGTGGCGCGGGTCTTCCGGTCGGCTCCACGCGGTTTCGGCGCTTCCGCGCGCCGTCGCCCGTCCGTGTGGGGGCGGCTGACCTTGGGAGCGGGATCGGTGGCACGCTGTCGCCGCCGGGAGTCGGGCGAGGCCAAGGGTCCGAGTGGAGGGGCAGATGGCTGACAAGGGGGCGGAGCTCGAAACGATCGCCGAGCACTACGAGACGCATGAGCTGACCGAGGACGAGATCACGAACGCCGAGCCGGGCGAGCAGGTGGCTGCGGAGTCGGCGATGATCGCCACCTCGCTGCGGCTGCCCAAGCCGGTGATGGACGAAGTGCGGCGTCGGGCGCGGGAGCGGGGGCTGAAGCCGACGGCCGTCATGCGGGAGTGGATCGAGGCCGCCATCGCCGACGTGGACGAGCCGGTACCGCTCAGCGTGATCACCGCCGCGGCGGCCGAGTACCAGCACCTCAAGGCCGGGTCGAAGGAGCGCACGGCCCGGATCCTGCGGCATTTCGAGAGGGCTCGGAACTGGGAGGCGGTCGGTCGTGCCGAACGCCTGCATCGCACCGAGAAGCGCGAGCGTTGAGCGGGACCCTCAGGCGATGAGGGCGGGGACGACCGCCGCCGCCCGGCGGGCCTCGTCGTAGCGCTCCAGCAGCAGGGCGGCCAGCTCCGGGGCGGGGCCGAGGGTGTCGGCCACGGTGTCCGCCCCGCCCGCGGCCGCCGCGATGCGGTCGGGCAGCAGGCCCGGGGCCACCAGGTAGGGGGCGACCGCGGTGCGCTCGGCGCCGGCGGCACGCAGGGCGGCGAGGGCGTCGGGGACGCGCGGGCCGGAGGCCGAGGCGTAGGCGACCTCGACGGCGGCCCAGCCGCGGGTGCGGCGCCATGCGGCGGCGACGGCGCGGGTGGCGGCGTCGGCGGCCGGGTCGGAGGAGCCCGCGGCGGCCAGCACCACGCCCGTACGGGCGCGGACCGCGGCCGAGCGGACGTCGAGTCCGGCCTCGGCGAGGCGGCGGTCCAGGGCGGTCAGCAGCAGGGGCGAGGGACCCAGCACGTCGGCCACCGGCAGTGCGGCGCCGGCGGCCCGCAGGGCGGCGGGGATGTCGTGCTTGGCGTGGAAGGCCCGGTTGAGCAGCAGCGGGACGGCCACCGCGTCGTCGAGCCGGCCCACGACCTGGGGGATCCGCGGGGCGCAGTGGTCCAGGTAGGCGGTGGCGACCTCCAGGCCGGGCCGCTGCGCCCGCACCTGCCGTACCAGGGCGGCGACGGTCGCGGCGTGGCGCGGGTCGCGGCTGCCGTGGGCGATGAGGAGCAGGGCGGGCATCAGCGGGGCCTCACTTGGTGGCGGTCAGCAGGCCGCGGTTGCGCAGGACCCGGCGTTCGATCGGGGTGAACACCAGCAGTTCGATGGCGATGCCGACGAACAGGATGAGGATGATGCCGAGCAGGACGCCGGACATGTCGGAGAACTCACGCTGGTCCTCCAGGAACCGGCCGAGGCCCCGGCCGAGGTCGGGGGAGGAGGCGACCAGCTCGGCGGCCATCAGGGAGCGCCAGGAGAACGCCCAGCCCTGCTTGAGGCCGGCCAGGTAGCCGGGCAGCGCGGCGGGGATCAGCACGTGCCGGGCGCCGGTCAGGCCGGTGGCGCCGATGGTGCGTCCGGCGCGCAGGAACAGCGGCGGCACCTGGTCGATGCCGGCGACCAGGCCGTTGGCGATGGAGGGGACGGCGCCGAGCAGGATCACCGCGTACATCATCGAGTCGTTGATGCCGAGCCAGATGACCGCGGCGGGCACCCAGGCGACCGAGGGCAGCGACTGCAGGCCCTGCAGGACCGGGCCGATCGCGGTGCGCACCGGCTTGACCCGGGCGACCACCAGGCCGATCGGGGTGCCGATGACGACGGCGAGCAGGAAGCCGGACAGGCCGCGCCAGACGCTGGTCCAGATGATCGAGAACAGCGTGCCCTGGTACCAGAGGTCCTGCAGGGAGTGCCACACGTCCGCGGGGCTGGGCAGCTTGTACGAGGATGTGAGGTGCAGGCTGTACGCGCCCTGCCACAGCGCGAGCACGACCAGCACGCCGATCAGCGGCGGCAGCGCCTTGGTGCGCAGCACCTCGCCGAGTGAACTGCGCTGCGCGGAGACGGAGTCGAGGGCGTCGAGGCCGGCGCCGACGTCGGCGGTGTCGCTGTCGGGGCGGGACAGCGTGGTGTCAGTGCTGGACATGGCGACGGATCTCCCCACGCAGTTCTTCGGTGATCTCGATGGACAGGTCGGCCACGCCCGCGGACTCGATGCGGCGCGGCTGCGGCAGGTCGATCCGCCACTCGCGGGCGACCCGGCCGGGGCGGGAGGAGAGCAGCACGACGCGCTCGGCCAGGCGCACCGCCTCGCGCACGTTGTGGGTGACGAACAGGACGGACAGCCGGCGTTCGGCCCAGATCCGGGTGATCTCGTCGTGCAGCACGTCCCGGGTGATGGCGTCGAGGGCGGCGAACGGCTCGTCCATCAGCAGGACCTTGCTGCCCTGGGCGAGGGCGCGGGCCATCGCCACGCGCTGGCGCATGCCGCCGGACAGCTCGTGCACCCGCTTGCCGTACGCGCCGCCCAGGCGGACGAGTTCGAGCAGGCGCTCGGCCTCGGCGCGGCGTTCGGGGCGGGGGACGCCTGCCAGCTTGAGGGCGAGTTCGATGTTCTTGCCGGCGGTGAGCCAGGGGAACAGCGCGTGCTCCTGGAACATCAGGGCGGGGCGGCCGCCAGGCACCTCGATGGTGCCGCGGCTGGGTTTGTCCAGGCCGGCGACCAGGTTGAGCAGGGTGGACTTGCCGCAACCGGAGGCGCCGAGCAGGGTGACGAACTCGCCGGGCGCGACGTCGAGGGTGATGTCGTCCAGGACGTGGGTCTGCGCGCCCGGGCGGCCGAAGGACTTGTGCACGTGCGAGATCCGGACGGCGGGCGCGCCGCCGGGGGCGTCGACGACGGTGGCGTTGGCCTCGGTGGTCAGTGCCGGGGTCATCCGGGCACCTCCTGCGTGAGTGGTCATGGGCCCCTCCCGCCCGTCGGCGGGCCAGGAGGGAAAGGGCTGCGAAGCGGGGGCCGGGGTCCGGCCCCCGCCCGTCCCGGTGGGCATCGATCGGGGATCGACCGGGCGGGCGGGGGACCGGACCGCGGGTTCGGGGGTGAACTGCCGTATGCCCGGCGCTACTTGGCGCCGAGTCCGGCGTCCGCCACGGGGGCCTGGCCCTGTGCCGCGAGGACCTTGTTGAGCAGGGTGAGGTCGTAGATGCCGTCCAGGTTCGGCTTCTTGAGGAGCCCGGCGGTGACGGCGTGGTCGGCCTCGGCCTGCAGGGTGTTCGCCAGCGGGTCGTCGAGGAAGTCGATGTCGGCCCAGGCCGGGTCGAGGACGGCCGGCTCCAGCGCGTTGCCGGTGGCCTGCTTGATGGCCTCGTTGGCGTCGGCCTTGGCCTTGTAGGGGCTGGACTTGATGAAGGCGTTGGTGTTCACCGAGCCGCGCAGCACGGCCTCCACCACGTCCGGGTGCTCCTTGAGGAACTTCTGCGAGACGATGATGTTGGTGATCACGAACTTCTTGTCCGGCCAGACGTCCTTCTCGTTGAGCAGGACCTTCGCGCCGAGCGTGACCAGCTTGGAGGCGGTGGGCTCGGGCACCCAGGCGCCGTCGATGGAGCCCTGCTTGTAGGCGTCGGGGGTGACCTTGTTGTCGGTGCGCACCACGGAGACGTCGCCCGCGCCGGAGGTCGCGTCGACCTTGTAGCCCTTGCCCGCGAGGTAGTTGAGCAGTGCCACGTCCTGGGTGTTGCCCAGCTGCGGGGTGGCGATCTTCTTGCCCTTGAGGTCGTCCAGCGAGGCGATCTTCGCCGGGTTGACCACGAGCTTGACCCCGCCGGAGGCCGAACCGCCGATGATCTTCAGGGACTTGCCGTCGGACTTGGTGTAGCCGTTGATCGCGGGGGAGGGGCCGATCCAGCCGATGTCGATGGAGCCGGCGTTGAGCGCCTCGATCTCGGACGGGCCCGCGTTGAAGACCTGGGTCCTGATCTGCGTGGCGCCCAACTCCTTCTGGAACAGGCCCTCCTGGAGGCCGACCAGCGGGGTGCCGTGGGTCAGGTTGGCGAAGTAGCCGATCTTCACGGTGTCCGCGGAGAGCTTCGCGCCGGTGGAATTCCCGCCGGCGGCCGCCGAGTTGGCCTTGGTGTCCGAGGACTTGTCGTCCGCCTTCGACCCGTAGCCGCAGGCGCTGACCAGGCTCAGGGCGGCCAGCGAGGCGACGACGGCCGCCAGGCGGCGTCTGCTCCGCCCGGCATTGGGGCGGGAGAGGGTATGGGAGGGTGCCGGGTTCGGTGCCATGGTGGTGAGTCCTGTTCACGGACGGACCGTCAGGAGGCGGTCTCGGGCGGGAAGTCGGGAAGGTGGTGCGCGCGGCATCGAGGTGCCGGGGCAAGCCGGGCGGCTGTGGGGGGAAGACAGCCCGGTGACAGGGCGTTCTCAGCCCTGTCGGCCCACACATCGGGTCAAGCCGCCCTGGCCGCTGCCGAGGGCGCCGCTGCCGATGCGGCCGCCTTCCTTGTCCATGCCCGAGAACGCCTCGCTGGGCATCAGACCCAGTCCTCCTCGTCGGGTGCGTCGTTGGTGCGTACGGTCTCGAAGGCCTCGCCCGCCATCCCGGCGGTGAGGGTGGTGCCGTCGGCCGGGTCGATCAGCAGGAACGAGCCGGTGCGGCGGTTGTCGGCGTAGGTGTCGAGGGCCAGCGGCTCGGCGGTGCGCAGCCGCACGTGGCCGATGTCGTTGACGTTCAACCCCTCGGCGCCGGAGCGTCGTTCGAGAGTGTCGATGTCGATCCGGTAGGAGATCTCCTTGACCAGCGCGCGCACCGTGCGGGTGGTGTGCTTGAGCAGCACCTTGTCCCCGGCGCGCAGCGGCCGCTCGTTGAGGTGGCTGACGGTGGCCTCGATGTCCTGGGTGGGGGCGGGGGCCGCCCCGGCGGCGATCAGGTCGCCGCGGGAGATGTCGAGCTCGTCGGTGAGGCGGACGGTGACCGACTGGGGCGCCCAGGCGATGTCGCTCTGGCGGCCGAGCGCGTCGATCCCGGCGACCGTGCTGGTCCGGCCGGAGGGCAGCACCGTGACGCTGTCGCCGACGCGCAGCACGCCGGAGGCCAGCTGGCCCGCGTAGCCGCGGTAGTCGGGGTGCTCCTCGGTCTGCGGCCGGATCACGTACTGGACCGGGAAGCGGGCGCCCTCCTGGCTGGGGTCGGTGCCGACCGGGACGGTCTCCAGGTGCTCCAGCAGGGTCGGGCCGCCGTACCAGTCCATGTGGGCGGACGGCTCGACGACGTTGTCCCCGGCCAGGGCGGAGATCGGGACGGCGAGGACGTCGCCCACGCCGAGCGAGGCGGCGTAGGCGGTGAACTCCTCGGCGATGGCGGCGAAGACGGGCTCCGCGTAGTCGACCAGGTCCATCTTGTTGACGGCCAGGACGACGTGCGGCACCCGCAGCAGCGCGGCGACGGCGGCGTGCCGGCGGGTCTGCTCGACCACGCCGTTGCGGGCGTCGACCAGCACGACGGCGAGCTCGGCGGTGGAGGCGCCGGTCACCATGTTGCGGGTGTACTGCACGTGTCCGGGGGTGTCGGCGAGGATGAACCGCCGCCGGGGGGTGGCGAAGTAGCGGTAGGCGACGTCGATGGTGATGCCCTGCTCGCGCTCGGCCCGCAGGCCGTCGGTGAGCAGCGCCAGGTCGGGCGCCTCCTGGCCGCGGCCCAGGGAGACGCGTTCGACGGCCTCCAGCTGGTCGGCGAGCACCGACTTGGAGTCGTGCAGCAGTCGGCCGACCAGGGTGGACTTGCCGTCGTCGACGGAGCCGGCGGTGGCGAAGCGCAGCAGCGACGTGGCGGTGGCTTCCCGGGTGGTGCTGGTCATCTTAGAAGTACCCCTCGCGCTTGCGGTCTTCCATCGCGGCCTCGGACAGCTTGTCGTCGGCGCGGGTGGCGCCGCGCTCGGTGAGGCGGCTGGCGGCGATCTCGGCGATCACGGCCTCGATGGTGGTGGCGTCGGAGTCGACGGCGCCGGTGCAGGACATGTCGCCGACGGTGCGGTAGCGGATCAGCCGCCGCTCGACGGGCTCGCTGTCCTTGGGGCCGCCCCACTCGCCGGCGGTCAGCCACATGCCGCCCCGGGCGAAGACGTCCCGCTCGTGCGCGTAGTAGATCTCCGGCAGCTCGATGCCCTCGCGCTCGATGTACTGCCAGACGTCCAGCTCGGTCCAGTTGGACAGCGGGAAGACCCGCACGTGCTCGCCGACCGCGTGCCGGCCGTTGTACAGCGACCACAGCTCGGGGCGCTGGCGGCGCGGGTCCCAGGCGCCGAACTCGTCGCGCAGCGAGAAGACGCGCTCCTTGGCGCGGGCCTTCTCCTCGTCCCGGCGGCCGCCGCCGAACACCGCGTCGAAACGGTTCTGCTCGATCGCGTCGAGCAGCGGCACGGTCTGCAGCGGGTTGCGGGTGCCGTCCGGGCGCTCGCGCAGCACGCCGCGGTCGATGAAGTCCTGGACGTGGGCGACGTGCAGGCGCAGGTTGTGCTGCGCGACGACGCGGTCGCGGTAGGCGATGACCTCGGGGAAGTTGTGCCCGGTGTCGACGTGCAGCAGGGAGAAGGGCACCGGCGCCGGGTGGAAGGCCTTGAGCGCCAGGTGCAGCATGACGATGGAGTCCTTGCCGCCGGAGAACAGGATCACCGGGCGCTCGAACTCCCCCGCGACCTCGCGGAAGATGTGCACCGACTCGGCCTCCAGCGCGTCCAGGTGGGACAGCGCGAAGGGGCCCCTTGAATTTTCATTCTGGGCGTCGGTGCGGACCGGGCTGTCGGTCGCGGTGGTCATGCGAGACCCCTCTCGGTCAGGAAGGCGTGCAGCTCGGCGGCGGACTCGGTGACCGCGCGGCCCTGCGTCTGGATGCGCAGCTCCGGGTTGTCCGGGGCCTCGTACGGGTCGTCCACGCCGGTCAGGCCGGAGATCTCGCCGGCGGCCTGCTTGGCGTACAGGCCCTTGACGTCGCGTTCGGCGCACAGTTCGACGGGGGTGGCGACGTGGATCTCCAGGAACTCGGTGCCGGCCGCGGCGTGCCGCTCGCGCACGGCGGCGCGGGAGTCGGTGAACGGGGCGATCACCGGCGCGAGCACCTTGACGCCGTTGGCGGCGAGCTTCTCGGCGACGAAGCCGATCCGGGTGACGTTGGTGTGCCGGTCCTCGCGGGAGAAGCCGAGGCCCTTGGAGAGGAACTCGCGGATCTCGTCGCCGTCCAGGACCTCGACCCGGTGGCCCTCGGCGCGCAGCCGCTCGGCCAGCGCGAAGGCCAGGGTGGTCTTGCCGGCGCTGGGCAGCCCGGTCAGCCACACGGTGGCGCCGCGCTCGCAGGGGGCGGCCGCGCGGGCCGCCTCTGCGGCTCCATCGGCGGCCAGGGTGTGAGCTGTCACGGTGTCTTCCTTACGCGAGAAGTGATGGCTGATCAGAGGTGGATGCCGCACTCGGTCTTGCCGGAGCCGGACCAGCGGCCGGCCCGGGCGTCCTCGCCCTCGGCGGGCTTGCGGGTGCAGGACAGCGGCGAGCAGCCGATCGAGGTGTAGCCCTCCCACAGCAGCGGGTTGAGCAGCACGCCGTTGGCGGCGACGTAGGCGTCCACGTCCTCCTGCGTCCACCGGGCGATCGGGGCGATCTTGACCTTGCGGCGCTTGGGGTCCCAGGCCACCACCGGGGTGTTGGCGCGGGTCGGCGACTCGTCGCGGCGCAGCCCGGTGGCCCAGGCGTCGTAGCCGCCGAGGCCGCGGTTGAGCGGCTCGACCTTGCGCAGCGAGCAGCACAGGTCCGGGTCGCGGTCGTGCAGGTTCGGCCCGTGCTCGGCGTCCTGCTCGGCGACGGTCTTCAGCGGCGTGAGCGTGATGACGTTGACCGGCATGGTCGCGGCCACCGCGTCGCGGGTGCCGATGGTCTCCGCGAAGTGGTAGCCGGTGTCCAGGAACACCACGTCCACGCCGGGGAACACCGAGGAGGCGAGGTGGGCGACCACCGCGTCCTCCATCGAGGAGGTGACGCAGAACCGCTTGCCGAAGGTGTCGGCGGCCCAGCGCAGGATCTCCTGCGGCGTGGCCTCCTCCAGCTCGCGGCCGGCGTGGACGGCGATCTCCTCGTAGTCAGTCGTCGTGCCGCTCATGGGACGAACCCCCGTTGGTCGGTGACAGCAGGCCGAGGAACTTCAACTGGAAGGCGCGGCGGCAGCCGTGGCACTCCCAGGCGCCGTGCCCGGCCTCGGACGGGCGCAGGTCCTCGTCCCCGCAGTAGGGGCAGAAGAACGGAGCTGCTCTCTCGCTCACGACAGCTGCTCCTCGGTGGCCCGGGCCGCCCACTGGGCGAAGCGCTCGCCCTCGGCGCGGTCGCCCTGGTAGCGGGTCAGCAGGCGCTCGACGTAGTCGGGCAGGCCGGCGCTGGTGACCTTGAGACCGCGGACCTTGCGGCCGAAGCCGGCCTCCAGCCCGAGCGCGCCGCCCAGGTGCACCTGGTAGCCCTCGACCTGGTTGCCGTCCTCGTCGGTGACCAGCTGGCCCTTGAGGCCGATGTCGGCGACCTGGATGCGGGCGCAGGCGTTCGGGCAGCCGTTGATGTTGATGGTCAGCGGCTCGGCGAACTCCGGCAGGCGCTGCTCCAGTTCGTCGATCAGGGTGCGGCCGCGCTCCTTGGTCTCGACGATGGCGAGCTTGCAGTACTCGATGCCGGTGCAGGCCATGGTGCCGCGGCGGAACGGCGAGGGGGTGACCCGCAGGTCGAGCGCCTCCAGGCCGGCCACGACCGACTCGACGTGCTCCTCGGCGATGTCGAGGATCAGCATCTTCTGCTCGGCGGTGGTGCGCACCCGGTCGCTGCCGTGGTCGGCGGCGAGGTCGGCGATCCGGCCGAGCAGCTTGCCGTCGACCCGGCCGACGCGCGGGGCGAAGCCGATGTAGAACCGGCCGTCCTTCTGCCGGTGGACGCCGACGTGGTCGCGCCAGCGGGCGGCGGGCTCGACGGGCGCGGGGCCGTCGACCAGCTTGTGCTTCAGGTACTCGTCCTCCAGCACCTGACGGAACTTCTCCGCGCCCCAGTCGGCGACCAGGAACTTCAGCCGGGCGCGGTTGCGCAGGCGCCGGTAGCCGTAGTCGCGGAAGATGCCGATCACGCCGCCGTAGACGTCCGGCACCTGCTCCAGGGGGACCCAGGCGCCCAGGCGCACGCCCAGGCGCGGGTTGGTGGACAGGCCGCCGCCGACCCACAGGTCGAAGCCGGGCCCGTGCTCGGGGTGGACCACGCCGACGAAGGCGACGTCGTTGATCTCGTGCGCGACGTCCAGCAGCGGGGAGCCGGAGATCGCGCTCTTGAACTTGCGCGGCAGGTTGGAGAATTCCTTGTTGCCGATGAAGCGGCGGTTGATCTCCTCGATGGCCGGGGTGCCGTCGATGATCTCGTCCTGGGCGACGCCGGCCACCGGGGAGCCGAGGATGACGCGCGGGGTGTCGCCGCAAGCCTCGGTGGTGGACAGGCCGACGGCCTCCAGCTTCCGCCAGATCGCCGGGACGTCCTCGATCCGGATCCAGTGGTACTGGATGTTCTGGCGGTCGGTCAGGTCGGCGGTGCCCCGGGCGTACTGCTCGGAGACCTCGGCGACGGCCCGCAGCTGGGGGACGGTCAGCCGGCCGCCGTCGATGCGCACCCGGAGCATGAAGTACTCGGCGTCCAGCTCGTGCGGGTCCAGGATCGCGGTCTTGCCGCCGTCGATGCCTTCCTTGCGCTGGGTGTAGAGGCCCCACCAGCGCATCCGGCCGCGCAGGTCGGCGGGGTCGATCGAGTCGAAGCCCTGGTGCGCGTAGATCGTCTCAATGCGTGTCCGTACATTGAGACCGTCGTCGTCCTTCTTGAACTGCTCGTTGGCGTTCAAAGGGGTGAAGTGGCCCATGCCCCACTGGCCCTCGCCGCGGTGGCGGGTCACCTTGCGAGCCGCGGCGGGTCGGCGCGCGGCGGTGCGGTCGGCCGTGGGCTCGGCGGTCTCGGGGGAGGTGGCCATGGTGAAGTCCTTCGGGGCAGGTGGTGCTGGAGCCGGGTGGGTCGCTGGGCGCGCTCGACGCTGCAGTGCTGCTGTGACCTGCGGGTTTCTCAGGACCGGGGAGAGCAGTGGCCGGGCCGGGCGGGCGCCTGCGCATCCGCTGCTGCGGGGGATGGCGTGAGGTCGGCGCCGGGTGCGGTGGTGCGGCGGGGTGGGCTCAGATCACCGGACAGATGGCGCTGGACACGCGAAGGAGATCGACGTGGAGTCGACCTACCAGGGTGGTTCCGGCGCTAGACATGGCAAGAGATTCGCACGGCACGGGACTCGCGGTCCACTAACATCCAAATGCTGGACGCTGGAGTTTCAGAATCCGGGACGCCGTACGGTTCCCGCCGCTCCCCGCCCGGTGTCCGGCCGCGCGCCCGTACCCCCGGGGAGATCAACCGCAGCTGTCGGGGCCCGATACCGTTAGCCCTGTGCAAGCAGCAGGCGATACGAGCAGACCGAATCCCGAGCGGGTCTCCCGGCGCCGGGGCAAGGGCTCCCGGCGCGCGGCCAAACAGGCCACCTGGCGCCGCACCGTGTGGGAGTTGGTCAGGGACACCACCAACACCTGCGTCGAGTACCGGGTCACCGGCCTCGCCGCGGAGGCGGCCTTCTTCACCCTGCTGTCGATCCCACCGCTGCTGCTCGGCCTGGCCGCCACCCTCGGCTACCTCGACGAGTTCCTCGGCGCGGGCACCATCGACCGGCTCAAGCACGACATCGTCTCGGCCTCCGGGACGGTGCTGTCGGACTCCTCCGTCAACCAGGTCGTCAAACCGCTGCTCAGCCAGGTCTTCGACCACACCCGGCCCGACCTCATCTCGATCGGCTTCCTGCTGTCGCTGTGGTCCGGATCCCGGGCGCTCTACATCTTCATCGACACCATCACCGTCATGTACGGGCTGGACGGCAAGCGCGGCATCGTCAAGACCCGCACGATGTCGCTCGGCCTCTACCTCGGCGCCCTGGTGATCGGTTCGCTGGTGCTGCCACTGATGATGGCCGGGCCCGGACTGGTCGAGAACGCCGTGCCCGGCATCGCGGGGCTGGTCGGCGCCGCCTACTGGCCGGTCGCGATCCTGCTGCTGATCGTCTCCCTCACCACCCTCTACCACCTGGCCGTACCGGTCTCCACGCCCTGGCGCGAGGACATCCCCGGCGCCCTGGTCGCCCTGGTGGTGCTGGTCTTCTGCAGCGTCGGCCTGCGCCTCTACCTGGTCAGCTCGGTCGAGGGCCCCTCGGTGTACGGCTCGCTGGCCGCGCCGGTGGCCGTACTGCTGTGGATCTTCGTGGTGGCCCTCGCGGTGCTCATCGGCGCCGCCATGAACGCCGCCATAGACCGTCGCTGGCCCACCCTGGAGACCGCCGACGCCCGCGCCGAGAACGAGCGCGCCCACGAGGAGGCCGCCGCCGCCGTGGTCCGCGAGGTCGCCGCCCGACGGGCCGTCGAACGGGCCCGGCGGGCCCGCGAGCTGGGCCTGGCCGAGGGCGTCGAGGAGGAGTGGGGCGAGGAGGAGGTCGACGACGTCGACGTGCCCGCCGAGTACCCCGAGCGGTGGGCCGACATACTGGCCGCCGACAACGTGCGCGGCCGCCTCACCTCGCGCGGCGGGCCGCACCACCGGCCCGCCCCGCCGCCGCCGGACAGCGACCGGCCGGCCGGGCCGCCGCCGGAGCGGCAGCTGCCGGGCTACCCGCCCAGGCCGCCGCGGCCGCCGTGGGAGCAGCGGTAGCGGGCGGTTCCGGGCGCCGGCCGGTGGCCGGCGGTGACGGGCGTTTCGGGACATACGGGCAGGGCCTCCCCCGCGGGTGCGGGGGAGGCCCTGTGTGTTTTTCCGGCCGGATGTGGCGGTCGGATGGTGATCAGGTGCCGGTCGGGTTCGGGGGGAACGGGGACTGCGAGGGCAGGCCGTAGCCGTGGGTGGGCTGGTCGGCGACCGGCGGGTAGCCGTACGAGGGTCGGGGGCCGTCCGGCTGGGGGCCGCCGGGCTGCGGGGTGGCCGGGGTGCGGCCGAACGCGGGGCGCAGCTCGGTGGGGGCGCCGGGGTCCGCGAGGCCGCCCAGGGTCGGGCTCGGTGCCGCCGGGTCGGCACCCGGGTCCGTACCGGGGCCCGCGCCCGGACCTGCGCCCGGACCCGGGGCGGTCGGGGCGGTCGGGGCGGTCGCGGCGGAGCGGTCGGCCGGGCCGGCCTGTGCCAGGACCGGCTCGGGGCTCGGCGGGGCCGGCTCCATGGCGGTGCGGCCCGAGGAGTCGCTCAGCTTGATCAGCAGCGCGATCATCAGCCAGTTCGCCAGCAGCGAGGAGCCACCGGCGGCCAGGAACGGCAGGGCCTTACCGGTCAGCGGGACCAGCCCGCTCACGCCGCCGACGACCACGAAGATCTGCAGCGCGAGCGCCGCCGACAGGCCGGTGGCCAGCAGCTTGCCGAACGGGTCGGTCAGGCCGATCGCGGTGCGCAGCCCGCGCTGGATCAGCAGCACGTACACCAGCAGCACCGCCGTCACCCCGGCCAGGCCCAGCTCCTCGCCGATGGTGGTGAAGATGAAGTCGCTGCGCCCGGCGAAGCCGATCAGCCACGGCCGGCCCGAGCCCAGGCCGGTCCCGGTCATGTGCCCGGTGCCCAGGCTGAACAGTGCCTCGGCGGGCTGTTCGGAGATCGCCGGGTCGTGCACCGGCTTGTAGTAGTCGAGCGGGTGCAGCCAGGCCTCGACACGCCCGTGCACGTGCGGTTCCAGGGTGCCGACCACCGTCGCGCCGCCGACCGCCATGATCACGCCGAGTACCACCCAGCTGGTGCGCTCGGTCGCCACGTACAGCATCACGATGAAGAGGCCGAAGAAGATCAGCGAGGTGCCCAGGTCGCGCTCGAAGATCAGCACCAGCAGGCTGACCGCCCAGATCGCCAGCACCGGACCGGCGTGCCGGCCGCGCGGCAGGGTCATCCCCCAGACCTTCCGCCCGGCCAGTGCCAGGGCGTCCCGGTTGGCCATCAGGTAGCCCGCGAAGAAGATCGTGATCGCGACCTTCACGAACTCGTCCGGCTCGAAGGAGGGCAGCCCGGGAAGCTTGATCCACCGCTTGGCGCCGAAGCTGTCGGTCGGCGAGAACACCGGCGCGGCCAGCAGGATCAGCGCGCCCGCCATGAGCACGTAGACGTACCGCTGGAAGAAGCGGTGGTGCTTGACGAAGACGATCAGCGCGAGCGCCGCCGCCACCGAGATGAACACCCACATGAACTGGGAGGGCGCGGCCGGGAGCTTCTGGTAGTCGCCCTTGGCCGCGTGCGCGGCCTTGTAGCTGAAGTCCAGCCGGTCCAGCAGCATCAGCCCGAAGCCGGTCAGGAACACCCCGATCGGCAGGATCAGCGGGTCGGCGTACGGCGCGAACCGGCGCACCGCCAGGTGCGCCGCCGCGACCAGCGCCCCGAGGGACAGGCCGTGTACCAGCAGCCCCTTCGGCATCGAGCCGGTCAGCGCCAGCGAGGCGTCGATGTGTCCCGCCAGACAGACGGCCACCGCGAGGACCAGCAGGCCCAACTCGATGTTGCGGTGGCGCGCGGCCAGCCGGCGGCCCTCGCCGCGTGCAGTGCTTCGCACCTCTTGTCGTCCCCTTGTCGTCACCCACGTGGCCGGTATCCGCCGACGGTGCATCCTGCCAGACGAACGCGGTCCGGCGCCGGTTGCGGTCCCGGGGCCGGCGAGGGGAGAACTTTGCCTGGGCAAAGCTTTGCCGGGGCTGGGTAAAGCTTTGTTCAGGTCCAGGTATAGAGGTGGGCCCCGCCCGGGGCGGACCCCGTGGGGGGAGGACATCATGGCCGGGCGCCGCGGCCCCCGCCCGGTGCCTTCCGGCGGTTGCGGACGAGGTGAGTGGACGGATGGACGGCGCGGCGCTTGCGTACAGCGGACCGCCCGCGTGGCAGTGGTCCGACCTGGTCACCTCCTGGACCTTCGAACCACTGGTGCTCGCGCTCTCGGTGCTGCTCGGCGGCTGGTACCTGATCGCGGTGCGCACCGTCCACCGGGGCGGCGGGCGCTGGCAGCCCACCCGCACCGCCGCCTTCCTCGGCGGGCTGCTGCTGTGGATCTGGTGCACCTGCTCCGGCCTCGGCGTGTACGAGCGGATCCTCTTCACCGACCGCGCGGTGCAGGTCGTGCTGCTGCTCATGGTCGTCCCACTGCTGCTGGCGCTCGGCGCGCCGATCTCGCTGCTGGTCGAGTCCTTGCCGGAGCACCGCCGCGAGCGGGTCCTGCGGGCACTGCGCAGCCGGCCGTCCAAGGTGCTGATGTTCCCGGCGGTCTCGACCGCGCTGCTGATGGCGCCGCCGTGGCTGCTCTACTTCACGCCCTGGTACGAGTGGTCGCTCTCCAGCGGGGCCGGGAACGTGGTGCTGCACCTGTCGCTGGTGCTGCTCGGGCTGGCGTACTTCTGGCCGCGGCTGCAGATCGACCCGGTCGGGCACGAGTACCCGCACCTGGTCGGGCTGTTCATCACCTTCGCCGAGGTGATCTTCGACGCGGGCCTGGGGATCGTGCTGATCTACGGCGGCCACCTCGTCGCCGAGCACTACTACGTGGCGCTCGGGCGGCCCTGGGGGCCGAGCCTGGCGCAGGACCAGACCTGGGGCGGCAACGCCTTCTGGGTCCTGGGGGACCTCGTCGGGCTGCCGTTCCTGGCCGCGCTGGTGCGGCGGATGGTGGTGCAGGGGCGCGAGGAGATCAAGGCCGTGGACGCCGAACTGGACGCCCGCTTCGAGGCGGCGGCCGTGGAGGCCCGGGCGGCGGGGCTGCCGGAGGAGGAGGAGACCGGCATGCGGCCCTGGTGGCTGGACGACCCGAACCTCAAGCACCGGTACGGCGGGTAGGGGAGTTCTGTGGGGAGGGGGCCAAGTTTGGTCCCTGCCGGCTCCTGCTGCCGGCCTTGTCCTATCGCGCTGCTCTCGGCCCGCTCCCGGACCGTTGCCGGCCCGCTCCCGGACCGCTGTCGGACCGCTGTCGGGCCGTTGTCGAGCGCCTTCCGGCCGCCGCGGCCGCATTTCCGCAGGTCAAAAATACGTTGGCCGCGTACGGCCGTTCCGCTAGCGTGTCAGCGTCCGGTTCGGGGGCCGTTGGGCCACCCGAGGAGTAGAGAGCAGGAGGTGAACCCCGTGGTCGTTGTCGCCCCGATAGCTGCCCTGGGCAGCACTCGCGTTCACCTCCTTTTCCCGGCCGCAGGCTGAGCCTTCCGCGCCAGCCGTAGTCCGCCGGGACCATCTCCTCCCGAAGGGCCACTGCGTTGTTCAACGCTGCCTCCGTTCCGTCGTACTCTCCTTCCCTCGCCTCCCTCTCTTCCGGCGACGACTCCCCGCTGTCCCGCTACGGCTGGACGACCGAGCGCGCCGAGCTCTTCGCCCCGCTCGCCGAGGCCGGGCTGCTCCCGGCCCGGATCGTCCGGGTCGACCGTGGCCAGTGCGACGCCGTCCTGGCCGACCTGGAGACGGGCGAGCTGCGCACCGTCCGGCTCGACACCCGGCCGGTGGGCGACGCCGACATGATCAACTGCCCGTGCACGGGCGACTGGGCCGCCGCCGACCTGCACACCCAGCCGATGGCCGCCGTCGTCGCGCTGCTGCCGCGCTCCACCGCGATCATCCGCAAGGTGGCCGGCAAGCGCTCCGACGGCCAGGTGCTGGCGGCCAACGTCGACACCGTCCTGATCGCCGCCTCGCTCGCGGCCGATCCCGACCTCGGGCGGATCGAGCGCTTCCTCGCCCTGGCCTGGGAGTCCGGCGCCGAACCGCTGGTCGTCCTCACCAAGGCCGATCTGGTCGACGACGCCGAGTTCATCCGCGCCGACGTCGAGGCGGTCGCACCCGGTGTCACTGTGCTGGTGGTCAGCGCCGAGACGGGCGAGGGCATCGACGTGCTCCGCGCCTGCGCCCCGGGTACCACCGTGGTGATCGGCCAGTCCGGCGTCGGCAAGTCCACCCTCACCAACGCACTGGTCGGCTCCGAGGTGATGGCCGTCCAGGAGGCCCGCTCGGTCGACCAGAAGGGCCGCCACACCACGACCACCCGCGAACTGGCGGCACTGCCCGGCGGGGGCGTGCTGATCGACACCCCCGGGCTGCGCGAGGTCGGCCTCTACGGTGGCGAGGGAGTGGACCTGGCCTTCGCCGACATAGCCGAGCTGGCCGAGCAGTGCCGCTTCCACGACTGCAACCACCACACCGAGCCCGGCTGCGCGGTCCGGGCGGCGCTGGCCGACGGCAGTCTGCCGCAGCGCCGGATGGACAGCTACCTCAAGCTCCAGCGCGAGAACGAGTGGATCGCCTCGCGGTCGGACGCCCGGGTGGCCAAGGCCCGGCTGAACAAGTGGAAGACGATCACCAAGTCGATGCGTGCTGCGGGAGGTCCGGTGAAGCGCTGACCTGAGCTGGTTGGACCCGACTCGCCCACGGTTTGCCAGGGGTGCGGCGGGCGCGGGCGGTCCGGACCGCCCGGGCCTCTGGACCCTTGGGACCTCTGGGTCGCCGGGCGGCGCGACGAGGTGACCTGAGCGACTCAGGGGACCCGGGCGGTCTGGGCGACCCGGGCCCTGTGAGGCCCCGGCATGGGCGGCGGGCGGAGGGCTGAGGTGGCGGCGGGTGGGAGGGGGAGGGGGGAGGGGAGGGCCCCCGAACGGCGATGTCCGATTCCCGCCAGTCACCCCCCACCCGGTGCCGCAAACTGGACAACGTGATCGACGACGACATCCGGTACCGAGCCGTGGACAGCCGCGACGCCCGTTTCGACGGGGTCTTCTTCACAGCCGTCACCTCCACCGGAATCTACTGCCGACCGAGCTGCCCCGCCGTGACCCCCAAGCGCGCCAACTGCCGCTTCTATCCCAGCGCCGCGGCCGCCCAGGGCGCGGGCTTCCGTGCCTGCCGCCGCTGCCGCCCCGACTCGGTGCCGGGCTCCCCGGAGTGGAACCACCGCGCCGACCTGGTCGGTCGCGCGATGCGCCTGATCGGCGACGGAGTGGTGGACCGCGAGGGTGTCGCGGGCCTGGCCGACCGCCTCGGCTACAGCGCCCGCCAGCTGCAGCGCCAGCTCACCGCAGAGCTCGGCGCCGGCCCGATCGCCCTGGCCCGCGCCCGCCGCGCCCAGACCGCCCGCCTCCTGCTGCAGACCACCGAGCTGCCCGTCACCGACATCGCGTTCGCGGCCGGCTTCGCCTCCGTCCGCCAGTTCAACGACACCGTCCGCGAGGTCTACGACCGCACCCCGACCAGCCTGCGCGCCGAGGTCGCGGCCGGCCGCCGCACCGCGACCCCGGCCGGCGGCCTCACCCTGCGCCTCGCTTACCGCGGCGCGATCGACAGCGACCACCTGATCGACTTCCTCGCCCTGCGTGCCGTCCCCGGCGTGGAGGAGGTCGTACTCAGCGCGCGCCCCGGCGTGCGCACCTACCGGCGCACCCTCGCGCTCCCGTACGGGCACGGCATCGCTGAAGTCGACGGCCTCGCGCCGGGCGAGCCGCGCACCCGCGGCTGGCTCGACTGCCGCCTGCTGCTCGCCGACCTGCGCGACCTGCCGACCGCCGTCCAGCGCCTGCGCATCCTCTTCGACCTGGACGCCGACCCGGACACCGTCGACGAACAGCTCGGCGCCGACCCGGTGCTCGGCCCGCTGGTCCGCGAGCGCCCCGGCCTGCGCTCGCCCGGCCATGTGGATCCGCACGAGCTCGCCGTGCGCGCCGTCCTCGGCCAGCAGATCACCGTGGGTGCCGCCCGCACCCTGGCGGGCCGGCTCGCCGAGAAGTACGGCGCCGCACTGCCCGAGCCGAGTGGCGGCCTGCGGCTGCTCTTCCCGACGGCGGCGGCCCTGGCCACCGCCGACCCGGAGGACTTCGCGATGCCCGCGGCCCGTCGCCGCGCGCTCACCGGCCTGTGCGCCGCGCTCGCCGAGGGCGTGGTCCGCCTCGACAGCGGGGCCGACCGCGAGGAGGCGGCGGCCCAGCTGCTTGCCCTGCCCGGGATCGGCCCCTGGACGGTCGGCTACCTGCGGATGCGGGCCCTCGCCGACCCCGACGTCTTCCTCCCGAGCGACGTGGGCGTCAAGCACGGCCTGACCCGGCTCGGCGCCGCCGGCGACCCGAAGTCCGCCGCCCGCGCGGCCGGGGCCTGGGCCCCGTGGCGCTCCTACGCCGTCCACCGGCTGTGGGCCGGCCCCGCGAGCACCAGCACCAGCGCCAGTGCCATCATCAGTACCGGAACGGAGAACGACCCGGCATGAGCACCACCGTCTACACCACCATGGAGAGCCCCTTCGGCCAGCTGCTGCTCAGCGGTGTGCTGCCGGAGGACGGCGGTGCGGCGGCCCTGGCCACCGTCACCGCGCCCGGCCAGAAGTACGCGCTGGCCGAGCCCGCCGACGACTGGGTGCTCGACCCCGAGGCCCTCGCCGAGCCGGTGGCCCAGCTGACCGCCTACTTCGCCGGCCAGCGCACCACCTTCGACCTCCCGCTCGCGCCGGAGGGCACCGAGTTCCGCCGCCGGATCTGGGCCGCGCTGGACGAGATCCCGTACGGCACGACCGTCACCTACGGCCAACTCGCCGAGCTGGCCGGGCAGGAGCCACGCATGGTGCGGGCGGTCGGCGGCGCGGTGGGCGCGAACCCGCTGCTGATCGTCCGCCCCTGTCACCGGGTGATGGGCGCCAACGGCTCGCTCACCGGCTTCGCCGCGGGCGTGGACCGCAAGCGCTGGCTGCTGGAGCTGGAGCGCGGCACCCTCTTCTGAACCCGGTGAACCCGGTGAGCCCGCAGTCGGCTCAACGGCCTCTCGCCCGAGGTCGGCTGAACCGGTTTCCGCGCCGAGGCGGTCTCAACTGCGCAGGTCCACCCGCCAGTTGTTGCTGCGCATGAACCGCCCGGGCGGGAACTCGAAGTCGGTCTCGCCGAGCAGGGTGAACCCGGCCTTCGCGCAGACCGCGTTGGAGGCGGGGTTGTCCACCGACGGGAACGCGTGCAGATGGCGGTGCGCGGCCTCGCGCCGGGCGGCCTCGACGGCGGCCCGGGTGGCGGCGACGGCGATGCCCCGCCCCTGGTGGCCGGGCAGCACGTTCCACCCCATCTCGTGCACGGTCTCGCCCTCCCACGTCCGGGTGCCGTAGCCGACCGTCCCGACCGCCTCGCCCTCGGGCAGCAGCACGATCCGGTACATGCAGCCCAGGGCGGACGGGACGAAGTCCAGGTAGCGCCGGTGCCGGTGGAGCAGCTGCTCCTCGGTCTCCGGTCCGCCGACGTGCTTCTTCATCTCCGGCGTGTTGACCCGGCGCAGCAGCGCGAGGTCGGCGTCCGTCCAGGGCTCGATCTGTACCTCTACGGTGGTCATGGGGGGGACGCTAGCGCCGCCGGGCCTCGGGGACCAGCGGTTTTACCGAGCGGGGCCGGTCCGTGGGCCTCGTCGGCCCGGCTCCCGGGCTCGCCTCCCGGGCCGGGCTCCTGGACCCGCCTCCTCGGCCCGGCTCCCGGGCCCTGCCCGTCAGCCCTGCTCCCCGCCGCCCCCCGGCTGGGCCAGGGCGCGGGCGAGCTGTTCCAGCGCGGGCAGTGCGTGGACGACCGCCTCGCGGTCGGCCGGGGTGAGGGTGCCCAGGGCGGTGGCGATCCGGCGTTCGTGGGCGTGCTGCCAGTCGTCCAACTGGCGCCGCCCGGCCGGGGTGAGCGCGATCCGGGCGGTGCGCCGGTCGCCGGGGTCGGCCTGGCGGTCGACGAACCCGGCCTCCAGCAGTTTCCCGACCAGCCCGCTGACGGTGTTGGGGGCGAGCCGCTGCCGGGCGGCCAGCTCGCCGACCCGCAGTGGCGCGGCGGCGAGCGTCAGCAGGAGCTCGACCTGCGCCATCGGCAGGGATTCCCACGGGTAGTCGGTGCGGATGCTGCTGCGCAGTGCGCGGCGCAGCCGGGTGACGGTGTCGGTCAGCTGCCGGGCGTGCTCGACCGCCGGGTCCGGGGCTTCGGTGGCGGGGTCGGGAACGCGCGGTGACGACGGCATGGCGAACAGCGTATCGCCTGGTACGGGGCGTTTCCGGCGCGCAGTCCGCCCCTCGGACGGGCCGCGGACGTAGGGTGGGACGTTTCGTATCGCAGGGCGATCAGCTCGTAGAAAGAACATATCTGCATCCGATATATTTGTCCCATGAACGCCACTGCCCTTGCTGCGCGCCTGCTCACCGAGCGGCCCCGGCCCCGCGGCGTAGCCGGCTGGCGTCACGCCCACTGGCTGGCCGTCGGTACGGTCTGCCTCGGCGCTTTCCTCGGCCAGCTCGACGCCAGCGTCATCGCCCTGGTCTTCCCCGCCCTGGGCCGGCACTTCGACGCGGGTTTCGCCGCCGTCGAATGGGTCGCGCTCGCCTACCTGCTGGTCCTGGTCGCCCTGCTGGCCCCGATCGGCTGGCTGTCCGACCTGGTCGGCCGCAAGACCATGTACATCGGCGGCTTCGCCGTCTTCGGCCTGTCCTCGCTGGGCGCCGGATTCGCCGACGCTCTGTGGATCCTGGTCGCCTGCCGGGCCGTCCAGGCCGTCGGTGCCGCGATGATGCAGGCCAACAGCGTCGCCCTGGTCGCGCGCGGGGTCCCGGAGCGCGCGATGCGCCGCGCGCTCGGCATCCAGGCCGCCGCCCAGGGCCTCGGGCTGGCGCTCGGTCCCAGCCTCGGCGGGCTGCTGGTGGAGCACGCCTCCTGGCAGTGGGTGTTCTGGGTCAACGTGCCGATCGCCGTGTTCGGCATCGTGGCCGGCTGGTACCTGCTGCCCCGCACCCGGACCTGCGCTCCGGTGGCGATCCCGGGACCGCGCGACGGCGAGCCGCGGGCGCCCCGCTTCGACCTGCCCGGCATGCTGCTGCTCACCGGCGCGACCAGCGCGCTGCTGCTCGCCCTGTCCACCGCCTCCGGCCTGCCCCTGCCCGGCTGGGCCGTCGCCGTCCTGCTGTTCGTCTCCGTCGTCCTCGCGCTGGCCCTGGTGCGCCAGGAGCGGCGGGCCGCCCGGCCGATCCTGGCGCCGGGGCTGGTGAACACCCCGGGCGTGCGGTCCGGGCTGGTGGTCGCGCTGATCGGCTATCTGCTGCTGTTCTGCCCGCTCGTGCTGGGCCCGGTGCTGCTCACCGGTGCCGGGGTGTCGACGGCCGCCGCGGGACTGGTGGTCACCATGCTGCCGGCGGCCTTCGCGGTCGCTGCGACGGTCGGCGGCGCACTGCTGCCCCGGGGCTGGTCGGACGTGGCCAGGTGCCGCTTCGGCGCGGGCCTCGCGGGCGCCGGGCTGCTGCTGTTCGCCGTGCTGCCGGTCTCCGGTGCGGCGGTGGTGGCCCCGCTGCTGGTCGCCGGGTACGGGCTGGGCCTGCTGCTGCCCGCCAACAACGCGCTGGTGATGCGGGCGATCCCGGCGGAGTGCTCGGCGGTCGGCGGCGGCATGGTGAACATGGCGCGCAGCCTCGGCACCGCGCTCGGCATGGCGCTGTCCGTCCTCGGCGTCCACCTGGCGGGCGCGGCGTCCGGTGGGCGGACGGTGCTGGTCGTCCTCGCGGTGGTCGCCGTGGCGGCCACCGCGCTGACCGGTCCGACCCCGGTCCGTGGGAGCCTCAGGACGGGCTGACGTTCAGAGCGTCCTGGGCCCGGTTCAGGCCGAGCCGCACCAGCATCTCCAGGGCGTCCGCGCAGCGGTCCAACACCCCTGGCATCGCGGCCAGTTCCTCGTCCGAGAACTTCTTCAGCACATAGTCGCCGACGCTCTGCCCCTTCGGCGGACGCCCGATGCCGAACCGCAGCCGGACGAAGTCGCGGGTGCCGAGCACCTCACCCACCGAGCGCACCCCGTTGTGCCCGCCCGGCCCGCCGCCGCGCTTCAACTTGCCGGAGCCGTACGCGAAGTCCAGGTCGTCCTGGACGACCACCAGGCGCTCGACCGGCACCCCGTAGCGGCGCAGCAGGGCGGCCACCGGGCGGCCGGACAAGTTGATGAACCACAGCGGCTTGGCCAGCAGCACCCGGCGGCCGTCCACCTCGATCTCGGCGACCACGGTGGCGAGCCCGCGCCGGCGGAACCGGGCGCCGTGGCGCTCGGCCAGCCGGTCGACGGCGAGGAAGCCCGCGTTGTGCCGGGTCAGCCGGAACCACGGGCCGGGGTTGCCCAGTCCGGTGATCAGCCAGGGCGCCTCAGGGGTCATACGGGGTTCTCCAGGAGTCGGGACGGCGGACGGCCGGAGCGCGGTGCGGGCGGTACGGGACCGCCGCAGCGCCCCGGCCGTCCGGGGAAACAGGACCTTCCCCGGCCGTCCGGGGAACAGCAGTTGTCAGGACGCGGGGACGCCGGGGGCGGCGCCGCGCTCCTTGAGCATGTCGGTCATCAGCTCCATCTCGGAGGTCTGGGCGACCACCATCGACTGGGCGAGCCGCTTCTCGACGTCGTTCTTCGCCAGGTCCACATAGCCCTGGGCCATCTCGACGCCGCCCTTGTGGTGCTCGATCATCAGCTGCAGGTAGTACACCTCGGCGTCCCGCCCGCTGAGCGAACGCAGCTTCGCCATCTGGGCGTTGGTGGCCATACCGGGCATCAGCGAACCGTCGTGGGCGGCGTAGTCGTGGTCCATCTTCATCCACGCCATCGGCTTGGCGGTCGAGTGCTGCGACAGCCCCCACTGGTCGAGCCAGCCCGTCATCATCCCGCGCTGGTTGGCCTGGGTGTTGATGATGTCGAAGGCCAGGGTGCGGGTCGGCTCGTCGCCGGTGCGGTCCCGGACGATGAACGACAGGTCCACCGCCTGCTGGTGGTGGGTCGCCATGTCGCGGGCGAACCCGGCCTCGGGCGAGTCGTCCGCGGGGACGGCCACCGAGGCCGTGCCGGAGGCCGACGTCCCGCTCGCCACCAGGGCCGGCACCCCGAGTGCCAGCGCCACCGCGGCGGCCAGCGCGGCCGGCCACCACAGCCGCCGGCGGCCGGGGCGGGCCGCCGGCTCCCCGGTCGCGTCCGCTTCCGGCGCGTCCGGCTCCGGAGCGTCCGCCGCGGAGGCCTTCTCGGGGCGGGTCGCGTCGGCGGTCACATCTGCCCCATGGTGCAGGAGGCGCCCGGCTCCTGGGTCTGCTTGCCCTGGACGTACTTGGTGAAGAACTGGTTCACCCGCGGGTCGCTGGCGCTGTCCACGATCAGCTGGGTGCTCCAGGCGTTCAGGGTGATGGTGCCCTGCTCGTCCGGGTAGGGGCTCATCAGCGAGTACGGGGTGTTCTTGACCTTGTCGGAGAGGGTCTTGATGTCCTCCGGGGTGGCCTTGCCGTTGTACGTCACCCAGACCGCGCCGTGCTCCAGCGAGTGGACGGCGCGCTCGTTCTCGACCGGCTGGTCGTAGACGTGGCCCATGCAGTCCAGCCAGATCGCGTTGTGGTCGCCGCCGACCGGCGGGGTCATCGGGTAGTTGACCTTCTCCTTGACGTGGTTGCGGCTCAGGTCGCCGAAGGTCTTCACGCCCGGGATGTCCGCGTTGGCGGCGGCCTCCCTGTCCTTCTTCTGCTGGTTCTGGTCCATGACGATCCAGGTGCCGGTGGCGATCGCACCGATCACCAGCACACCGGCCGCGACCGAGGCGATGATCTTGTTGCGGCGGTCGCGGCGCTGCTCGGCGGCGCGCAGCTCGGCGATGCGCGTACGGCGGTCGGCGACGTTCTTGCCGCCGGGCTTGTTGGACTGCTTCGAGGCGGAACCCATGATGGTTGTCCTTGTCCCCGCCGCGCACGGCTGGTGGCGACGGCGGTCGGCTGTGGTGGGGGTGGGGCGGACCCGCCGACGGGCAACGTCGGCGGTGGGTTCCGCTCAGGACCGGTGGACCTGGAGTTTGTGCAGATCGGGTGCCGGGTGCGGGCCGTCCAGCAGTCCCGCGGGCACCACGCGGGGCAGCGCCTCGGGCGCCGGCGCGGTGAGGGGTGAGACGGCGGACTGCGGCTGCGGCGGCGGGTTCGGCAGTTGCGCGTCCTGCGGGCAGAACGGGTGGCTGGAGCAGCCGTTGTCGTGCGGAGGCTGGCCGTCGGCGGTGCACAGGATCCAGTGGTCCTGCTCCACGGCGAGCCGCTGGTGGTGCTGGGACGCCCTGGCGGCGTGGCCGGCGTAGGGAGTGGCCGCGGTGGCCTCGGCGGCGCTGACCACCGACACGGCACTGACCGGGGCCGGCGCCGGACGGACGGGAGCGTCCAACGCGCTCGACTGGCCCGCGCAGGGCAGTGCCGTCAGCAGGGCGACCAGCAGCAGGACCAACAGCGCACCCGCCGGGCGGCCCGCCGGTGCGGCCCTCCCCGGTCGGGGCGAGCTGGGGGCCGACGCGGTCATGCGCACATTTAATCAGCCGAACGGGTGAAGCGATGCCCCTCCTCGGCCCCCATTTTCGGCGGCTCATGCCCCGCAATGTCCAGGAAACGCCCTGCTCGGGGCACATCCGGCAAGCACGGACGGAACGGAAGCGGACGGCGTGCCGACGGCCCCGTGACCGCCCTGCGACGGCCCCGCCGCCGCTCCGTCGCGACCCGGCCGCGTCTGGGCGAACCGGCTGGTGAGCGCGGTGGCCGGGATGATCCGGTCGGTGACTGGTTGTCGCCGAAACCCGGACAGCGTCGTTGCACTTGGAGACAATGACGCCAGTCCGGCCCCGCCGGGGGCGGCGCGACCACGGACCGACCAGGAGCCGCCAGATGAGCAAGCAGGGTGCACCCGCACAGCCGCCCCGGCCGGGCGACGGCTGGTGGGACACGGTCTACGACGGCCCGGCGGGCACCCTCCCCGACACCCCGCACGCCGACCCCGGCGACGGCAGCGTGGACGACTGGTTCGACACGGCGGTCGGGCTGATCGGGCAGCAGCGCACGGCGGAGCCGCAGTCGGAGCCGGAGGCCGTCGCGGAGCCCGTGCCGGAGCCCGTGCCGGAGCCCGAGCCCGAGCCTGCGGTGGCGCGGGACAGCATCGACGACTGGTTCGACACCGCGGTCGGCGTGATCGAGGGGACTGGGGGGAGCGAGGGGACCGGGGGGACCGACGGGCCAGGGCATCGGTGCGCCTCGACCGAGACCCACCAGTTTCCCGCCCCGTCCTTCGCCTCCGACGCGCCCCGGGCGGAGCGCGCGCCCGAGAGCGAGAGCGAGCCCGAGACCGAGATCGAGGCCGTGGCCGTGGCCGAGGCCGTGCCTGCGACCGAGGCCGCGCCCGTGCCGGAGGCCGGTGCCGAAGAGGCCGAGCCCGAACCGGTGGCCGAGCCCGAGCCCGAGCCCGAACCCGAGGAGCCGCCCACCCCGGTCTCCCTGGAGAAGCCCGCCCTGGCCCCCGCCGCCGAACCGGAGCCCGAGCCTGAGCCCGCTCCCGAACCCCCGGCCGCCGGGGACCCCGCCCCCGAACCCCCGGCCGCCACCAAGCTCCCCACCCCCGAACCCGAGCCCGACCACGCCCCCCAGCCCGACCCCGAGCCCGCACCCGCCATCCCCGACCCCCGCCTGGCCATCCGCACCCAGCGCGCCGACACCGACCCCGCCGTCCCGCACGTCGGCGAGCGCCCCCCGACCTACGGGCCCGAGCCCACCGCCGTACCGGAGGCGGACCCCGGCTCGCTCGGCGCGGTCGTCCCGGACACCGCACTGGAGGGCGCCCAGTACGGGAACACCGTGCTGCGCGCCGTCTCCGTCCGGGGCGACTCCGCCCGCTACCGGGGCGAGCCGCGCCGCGACAGCCTGCTGGTGACCAGGTTCGGCGACGGCCCCGACGGGCTGCTGCTCGCCGTCCTCGCGGGCTTCGACCGTACGGACGGCGCCGAGGAGGGGGCGCTCACCGCGGGGGCCGTCGCCGCCGCCACCGGCGAGGCCGGCCGTCAGCTCGCGGCCGCGATCGGGCGCAGCCGGGTGGGCCTGGCCGCCGATCTGCGCGACGGCGCCCGGGACCGGCTGCGCTACGGCCTGCAGCGCCTGGCCACCAGCGCCGCCGCCCCGCTGCGCGCGCTGGCGCCCCGGGCCGAGGGGGACGACGCGCCGTCCCCGGCCTCGCTGCACTGCCTGATGCTGTCGCTGGACCCGGCGGCGGGCTACCGCGCGGCCTTCGGTGTCGGCCCGGGCGGGCTGTACCTGTTGCGTTCGGGCCACTGGATCGACGCCTACGCGGCCCGGTTGCTCCATCACCCCGACGGTCAGCCGCCGGTGCCGGACGCCCCGGTGCCGGATCCGCGCCCGTTCCGCTTCCGGCTGGTTCCGGCCACCCCCGGTGACATCCTGCTGCTCTGCACCCCGGGCCTGGCCGCCCCGATCGCGGACGAGCCCGCCGTGGCCCATTTCCTGTCCGCCCACTGGGCGCACCCCCACCCGCCGGGCACGGTCGACTTCCTGCGCCAGGTCCAGGTCCGCGCCAAGGGCTACGCCGACGACCGTACGGCGGCCGCGGTCTGGACCGAGTGAGTCGGTGCCCGGGCGCCAGAAGTCGGCCCATCCGACTTCTGGCGCAACCGGATCTGTGGCGCCCGCTTCCCACCACCCCCGGACGCCGTGGCCGTCTCACGTCAGGTCGGGCGAATGCCAACGGCCATGCCGACGGCCGCATCTCAGTGCCCCCGCCGTCTGCACCAGAAGTCGGCCGGTCCGACTTCTCGCGCGGGTGGGCCCCAGTCGGTGCCTCAGGCCCGCAGCAGGATGGTCGCGACCGCGGTGGCCTGGTCGAGGGCGGCGGGCCGGCCGGCGTCGGGCAGGCCGATGGCGACGGGGACGGCGAGGCCGTCGAGCAGGGAGCGCAGTTGGAGGGCGCGGTCGGCCGCGGGGCCGGGGGTGAAGTGGCCGGCGGCGGTGCCCTCCTCGATGAGGGCGACCAGGTCGGCCTGCCAGGGGGATTCGATCTCCTGCTGGCCCTGGCGGATCTCGGCGCTGGCGGGGGAGCGGCCCCACACCTCGACCCAGAGGATCCAGCGCGGGTCGCCGGGCCCCTCGGGCAGGTAGAGGCGCAGGTAGGCGTCGAGGCGCCGCCAGGGGTCGAGGGCGTGGTCGGCGAGGGCCTCGCGGCGGCGGGCGCCGAGCTGGTCCTCGCTCCAGCGCAGGGTCTCCAGCAGCAGCTGGTCCTTGCTGCCGAAGTAGTAGAGCAGGTGTCCGGCGCTCATCTGGAGCTGCTTGCCGAGCCCGGCCATGGTGAGCTTGGCGAGCCCGTGTTCGGCGATCGCGGCCCGGGCGGTGGCGAAGACCTCCTCGCGGGGGCGCGCCGGCCGGCGCGGGCGGGCGTCCGCCATGTGCAGTGCTCTCCCTCGGTGGTGCGGAGCTCAGAAGGCTACCCCGGGCGGGAGCGCGCGGCTCCCGCCCGGGGTGGATGTCAGAGCGCCTTCGGCTGCTGCTGGGTGATGCAGTGGATGCCGCCGCCGTTGGCGAAGATCTCTCGGGCATCGACGAGTTCGACGGTGCGGCCCGGGTAGGCCTTGGCGAGGATGTCGGCGGCCTCCTGGTCGCGCGGGTCGGCGAAGGCGCACAGCACGACGGCGCCGTTGGCCACGTAGTGGTTGATGTAGGAGTAGTCGACCGGCTCGCCGTCCTCGTCCGACAGGACGGTGGGGGCGGGCAGTTCGATGACCTCCAGCGGGCGGCCCTGGGCGTCGGTGGCGGCGCGCAGGACGGCGACCAGCTCCCGGCAGACCTCGTGGTCCGGGTGGGACGGGTCGGGCTGGACGTGGGCGACCACGACGCCGGGGCGCACGAAGGAGGCGACGATGTCGATGTGGCCGCGGGTGCCGAACTCGTCGTAGTCGCGGGTGAGTCCGCGCGGCAGCCAGATCGCCTTGGTGGTGCCGAGGAAGGCGTGCAGCTCGGCCTCGACCTCCTCCTTGGTCCAGTCGGCGTTGCGGCCCTCGCCGAGCTGGACGGTCTCGGTGACCAGCACCGTGCCCTCGCCGTCGACGTGGATGCCGCCGCCCTCGTTGATCAGCCGGGAGGCGAAGCGCTGGACGCCGGTCAGCTCGCCGATGTGCTCGGCGATGTGCTGGTCCTTGTCCCAGCGGGCCCAGGACTGCGCGCCCCAGCCGTTGAAGATCCAGTCGGCGGCGGCGACCGATCCCTTGCCGTCGATCAGGAAGGACGGGCCGATGTCGCGCATCCAGGCGTCGTTGAGTGGGCGCTCGACGATCTCGACCTGCTCGGAGACGTACCGGCGGGCGTCCGCCGTCTCACCGGTGTTGACGATCAGCGTCACCGGCTCGTAGCGGACGATGGTGTCGGCGACGGCGGCCCAGGCCTCGCGGGCCGCGTGCAGCTGCTCGGGGCCGTCGAAGGTGGGGTTGGCGGTCGGGAAGGCCATCCAGGTGCGGTCGTGGGGGTGCCACTCGGCGGGCATCCGGTAGCCGAGGGAGGCGGGCGTGGGGGTGGTCATCATCGGGTCCTTGAGGGGAGGATCAGAGGAAGTAGAGGCGGCTGAGGGAGACGCTGTCGGCGGGCTCGGAGCGCAGCGGCGAGCCGTCCAGCGAGACCAGTCCGGTCTCGGTGACCTCGACCTGGCCGACGCGGGCGTTGCGCACCATGTCGCGCGGCCCGATGCCGCGGGTGCCCCGGACGCCGACGCGGCGGCGGCGGGTGGGCAGCCCGTCGGCGGGGCGGTCGAGGTAGGCGCCGTCGGCGGCGGCCTGGGCGACGAAGGCCACCGAGATGTCGGCGGCGGTGGCGCCGTGGGCGCCGAACTGCGGCCCCAGGACGAGCGGTTCGCAGCGATCGGTGGAGGCGTTGGGGTCGCCGACCACACCGTACGCGGGGAACCCGGCCTTGAGGACGAGCTGCGGCTTGGCGCCGAAGTGGTCCGGGCGCCAGAGCACGATGTCGGCGAGCTTGCCGACCTCGATCGAGCCGACCTCGTCCGAGAGGCCGTGCGCGATGGCCGGGTTGATGGTCAGCTTGGCGATGTAGCGCAGCACGCGCTCGTTGTCGTCGCCGCTGTCGGTGGTGCCGTACGAGCCGGTGCCGTCCAGCGGGCCGAGTTCGGCCTTCATCTTGCCGGCCATGGCGAAGGTGCGGCGCACCGTCTCCCCGGCCCGGCCCATGCCCTGGGCGTCGGAGGAGGTGATGCCGATGACCCCGAGGTCGTGCAGCACGTCCTCGGCGCCCATCGTCCCGGCCCGGATGCGGTCACGGGCCATCGCGGCGTCGCCGGGCAGGTCGACCTTGAGGTCGTGCGCGGAGACGATCATGCCGAAGTGCTCGCCCAGCGCGTCCCGGCCGAAGGGCAGGGTGGGGTTGGTGGAGGAGCCGATGACGTTCGGCACGCCCGCCATCTTCAGCACGTTGGGGACGTGACCGCCGCCGCAGCCCTCGATGTGGAAGGCGTGGATGGTCCGGCCCTCCAGCACCTTCAGGGTGTCCTCGACGGAGAGGCACTCGTTCAGGCCGTCGGTGTGCAGGGCGACCTGCACGTCGTACTCCTCGGCGACCCGCAGCGCGGTGTCCAGGGCGCGGGTGTGGGCGCCCATGTCCTCGTGCACCTTGAAGCCGGAGGCGCCGCCCTCGGCCAGCGCCTCGATCAGCGGGGCCTCGTCGGAGGACGAACCACGGCCCAGGAAGCCGATGTTGACGGGCCAGGCGTCGAAGGCGTTGAACGCGTGGCGCAGCGCCCAGGGCGAGTTGACGCCCACGCCCCAGACCGGGCCGAACTCCTGGCCGATGATCGTGGTGACGCCGGAGGCGAGCGAGGCCTCCATGATCCGCGGCGAGAGCAGGTGGACGTGGGTGTCGATGGCGCCGGCGGTGGCGATCATGCCCTCGCCGGAGACGATCGTGGTGCCGGTGCCGACGACCACGTCCACGCCGTCGAGGGTGTCCGGGTTGCCGGCCCGGCCGATCGAGGCGATCCGGCCGCCGATCAGGCCGATGGACGTCTTGCGGATGCCCTGGATCGCGTCGATCACCAGCACGTTGCTGATCACGACGTCGCAGGTGTCGCGGACGGCGGCGGGCTTGAGGTGCAGGCCGTCGCGGGCGGTCTTGCCGAAGCCGGCCAGGAACTCGTCGCCGGGCGCCTGGGAGTCGGACTCGACCCGGACGATCAGGCCGCTGTCGCCGAGCCGGATCCGGTCCCCGGCGCGCGGGCCGTGGACGGAGATGTAGTCGTGGGGGCTGATCGCCGTCATGAGGGCACCTCCGTGTCGTCGAAGCTGGTCAGGTAGCCGGTCGCGCGGGCCTTCGCGAGGGCGGCCTCCTTCGCGCCGGGCGCGTCCAGGGGCCCGTCCACGAGCCCCGCGAAGCCGATCGCGACCCGCTCGCCGCCGATCGGCACCAGGCCGACCTCGACGGTGGCGCCCGGGTCGAAGCGCACCGAGGACCCGGCCGGGACGGCCAGGTGGGTGCCGTAGGCGGCGGCGCGGTCGAAGGCCAGGCGCGGGTTGGCCTCGAAGAAGTGGAAGTGCGAGGTGACCGAGATCGGCACCCCGGAGGTGTTGTGGACGGGGATCAGCAGCGTCTCCTCGACCGGGTCGTAGCCGGCGCCGTCGCCGATCAGCGCGCCGCCGGGGGCCTCGTCGCCGAGTGAGCCGGCGCCCTTGAAGGGGTCGTTGACGACGGCGAGGCGGGTGCCGTCCTCGAACACGGCCTCGACCTGGACGACGGTGACCACGTCCGGCACGCCGGGCAGCACGTCGTCGGCGGTCAGGACGGAGCGGCCGGCCTCGATGGCCTCGGCCAGGCGCAGGCCGTCGCGGGCGGCCTCGCAGACGGTGTCCGCGATCAGGGCGGTCGCCTCGGGGATGTTGAGGCGTACGCCCCGGGCGCGGCGGGCGCGGGCCAACTCGGCTGCTGTGAAGATCAGCAGCCGGTCCCGCTCGGTGGGGGTCAGTCGCACGGTTCCTCGCTCGCTCGTCGCCGGGAGAGGGGCCGGCACGGGGCCGGGGGGCTTATGGGGTGATGTTCGGACCATCGTTAGAACGTCGTTCAAACATCTCGGGGCCATTGAACCCGGACCGGGCCGCCCTGTCCAGCGTTGCCGCTCCGACCGGGTCCGGCCTGTCGCGCGGGCGGCGGCGGTGAGGGCGGATGTCGGGACCCGGCGCGCGGCGGTGGCGGTGGCGGAGGCGGGGGCGGGGGCGGGGGCGCGTGTCCGGGCGCGCGGTCCGGACGGGCGCCGGGTGTGCGCGGGATCGGGTGGGGGCGGCCTCGAAAAGCGCCTCTGCGCTTCGCAAACCTGTCCGGCGCGGGCAGTTGGATCACGTGAACCTCCCCGTGCCCCTTTCACCCCACGTGATCGGACGCACACTGTTGCAAACGCCGTCAACTGGGCATGAGGATGGGTGGTCAGAACGAGGGGGCCACCCGGCCGGCGGGGGATCCGGAGGCGGGGGCCCGGATTTGAGGGCGGGGGCATGTGTTGATGGACGGTCAGTCGCGATTCCCGCGGCAGCGGACGGGCTCGGGCGACACCTACCGGGCCGGACAGACCCAGGGCCCGGCCACCGGCACCGGGACGACCGTGTCGGGCGCGTCCGCGCCCGGCTGCGCGTTGCACCACCGGCTGCACCTGACGCTCGACCCGGCCGACCTGGTCGCGGTCGGCGCGGTCCGGCACCGGCTGCGCACGGCGCTGAGCCACTGGGGGGTGCCGGAGCTGTCCGACACCGCCGAGCTGCTCTCCTCCGAGCTGGTCACCAACGCGCTGCTGCACACCGGCAAGGGCGCGGTCTTCGACGCGGTGCTCGGTTCGGACAGCCGGCTGCGGGTCGAGGTGCAGGACGGTGCGAGCCGACTGCCCGGGCGCCGCCGCGATCCGGACTCCGAGTACGCGACCTCGGGGCGCGGCCTGCTGCTGGTGGAGGCGCTCGCGGACTCCTGGGGAGTGCAGCTGAGGGGCGACGGCAAGGTCACCTGGTTCGAGCTCGCGATGCCCTGAGTCCTGCCGCGGGTCCCGTACCGCACCGACCGCCGGCCCGATCGTCGGACCGCGCGCCGCGCCACCACTCGTACCCGCTGTCCACGCGACTGTTCGTCATCGATTGATCCGTTCTCGAAGCAAGCCCTGAACAGAAGGCGGAACGCAAGATTTCCGGCCCGTTGCCATTGCCGCTCGGCCGAACATTGGCCAGGATGGTGGGAATGTGTGTCCACGTGCGGGAAAGCAGCGGGGAGACCGAACCTCGACTGACCACCGTCCGTCGGCACCGTCCGATCCAGCATGACCCATCACATCGCCACGCGGCCCGTCCGGACGGTCGGCGCGGTCCGCCACGGCAGCGGCAGGAGCAGCATGCCCACTGAGCCCGAGTCGCCGGGGCCGGCGCTTCCTCCCGGCGCGTCCGCCGTGGGGCCGCCGCCCGCCGCCCGCCCGCCCGCGCAGGCCTCCCGTCGGAACCCGTTGCGCACGCCCTCCGGACTCGCCTCCGGACGGCTGGCCCCCGTGCTGTCCGGCGGACTGCCGCCCGCCACGGCCGACTCCATGCCGGACTGGCTGGAGCCCGCGATGGCCGCCAACGGCATCGGGTCCTTCGACTGGGACATCCGCCGCGACGTCCTGGAGGGCGACCAGCGCGCCTGCGCGATCATCGGCCTGGACGACGTCGAGCGCGGCCGCTTCGACCGCACCGCCGCCTCCTTCCTGTCCCTGCTGCACCCCGAGGACGCGCCCGTGGTGCGCCGCCGGGTCGAGCGCGCCGTGACCGAACTAGGCCAGTGCGGCGCCTACTACCGCACCGTCGGGCCGAACGGCAGCATGCGCGCGGTGCGCTTCCGCGGCCGGGTGCTCGCGGACGCCTTCGGCCGCGCCTCCCGGATGGTCGGCTTCGTCTGGGACGCCACCGTCGAACTGCACAAGCGCGACCGCGCCGACCGGCTCGCCCTGCTGCGCGAGGAGCGCTCCCGCTTCATCAAGGAGGCCGCCCGCGCCCTGTCCGAGGCCGTCACCGTCCGGGACGTGGCCCGGGTCTTCACCGAGCTGCCGCTGCCCGGACTGCCGCCGGACGGCCTGGTGCTCGCCTCCTTCGAGGCCGGCCGGGCGCAGATCCTCGGCGCCTCCGGCTACCGCGCCGAGGCGCTCGCGGTCTGGGACCGCGCCGTGCTGCCGCCCGGCCACCCGGCCGCCGAGGCGCTGAAGCACCGCGCCCCGGTCTTCGTCTCCAACCGCCAGGAGTTCCGCGAGCGCCACGCCGACGTCTGGGAGCAGACCAGCCGCACCGGCCGCGGCTCCTGGGCCTACCTGCCGCTGGTGGCCAGCGGCCGGGCGATCGGCGTCTGCGTGGTCAGCTTCGACGACGAGCGCGAACTGGACGCCGACGAGCGGACCCTGCTGACCACCCTGGGCGGGCTGGTCGCCCAGTCGCTGGCCCGGGCCCGGCTGCACGACGCCGAGCACGAGCTGGCGGCGAGCCTGCAGCGGGTGATGCTGCCGCGCACCGTCCCCTCCATCCCCGGCGTGACCACCGCCGTGCGCTACCTCGCGGCCGGCTCCGGCCTGCAGATCGGCGGCGACTGGTACGACGTGGTGCCGCTGCCCGGCGGGCACGTCGGCCTGGTGATCGGCGACGTCCAGGGCCACGACGTGCACGCCGCGGGCATCATGGGCCAGCTGCGGATCGCGCTGCGCGCCTACGCCGCCGAGGGCCACCCGCCCGCCGCGGTGATGGCCCGCGCCTCCCGCTTCCTCGCCGACCTGGACACCGACCACTTCGCGACCTGCACCTACGCCGAGGTCAACGTGGACTACGGCGTGGTCTACGCGGTGCGGGCCGGCCACCTCGACCCGGTGGTGCGCCGCGCGGACGGCACCGCCGCCGCCGTGCCGGTGGCCGGCGGGCTGCCGCTGGGCATCGACCCGGACCAGGAGTACCGGGTCACCCGGTTCAGCCTGGACCCGGGCGAGACCGTGCTGCTGTGCACCGACGGCCTGGTCGAGGCGCGCGGCATGGACCTGGACGAGGGCATCGGCCGGCTCACCCGTGCGCTCGCCCGTCCGCTGCCGGCCCCCGAGGAGGCGGTGCGCGACCCGCTGGAGGACCTGGCCGACCGGATCGCCTCCCAGGCCGCCGACTCCAGCGAGCGCGAGGACGACATAGCGCTGCTGCTCCTGCGCTGGGACGGCCCGGCGGGCGGGCTCACCACCCAGCAGCTGCGCCGCCGGATCGGCCAGGCCGACCTGGCGCGGATCGCCGAGGTCCGCGCCGAACTGCGCGACGCGCTGCGCCGCTGGGGTGTCGCCGAGTTCATCGACACCGCCGAGCTGCTCTCCTCCGAGCTGGTCACCAACGCCATCCGGCACACCGACCGGGACGCCATGTTCACCGCCCGGCTCTACCGCGAGTCGGCCTCGGACGGCGGCCGGGCCCGGCTGCGGGTCGAGGTGGAGGACGAGTCCGACCTGTGGCCCACCCGCCGCACGCCGGGGGAGCAGGCCTCCTCCGGGCGCGGCCTGATGCTGGTCGAGGCGCTGGCGGACGCCTGGGGCGTGGAGCCGCGCGGCTCCGGCAAGCGGATGTGGTTCGAACTCAGCGGGGCGAGCGCGGCGTAGATCCCGAGGGCGAGCTGCGGATCTGGGCGGCCTGGAACTCCGAGCTGCCCGGCGCGATCGCCGACCGGGACCCGGGCGGGGGGGGGGGCCGGGCGCGCGGCCCCCACCCGGGCGCGGTCCCCCGGCCCCAGGCCCCCGGGGCGGGGCGCCGGCCCGGGGGCGGGGGGCCCAAGCCCCCTCCCGCCCGCCGGCCCGCCCCGCGCGCGCCCCCCGGGCCGCCGCCCCCCGGGCCCCCTCGACCACGACCGGGACGCGATCCCCGTCCCCCTGCCGCCGGGCGCGGGCCGACTCCTCGGTGCCGGTGCGGCGGTCGTCCTGACGCCCGGCGTCCGGTCCTGGCCCCGGTGGAGGTGCTCAGCCGAACCGCCGTCGGCGCGACCGCTGTTCGGCCCGGCCGGCGTCAGTCGGGCCACCGTCAGCCGAACTGCTGCTCCAGGTCCTTGAGCTTGCGCTCCAGCGAGTCCAGCCGCGGCAGGGTGACGGTGTCCTCGTCCGCGGTGAGGTCGATGGTGCGCCGCTCCGGACGGGCCGGCAGGCCCGGCTGGACGACGGTGCCCTCGGCCGCGCCGACCTCGCGTGGCCCGTCCCCGCGGGGCCCGGCGGCTATGGCGGGCTCCGGCCGCTCCGCCCCGGGCCCGCCGGCTATGGCGGGCTCCGAGCCGGACTCCAACTGCGGTGCGGCGCCGCCGCGTCCGCGCCAGTGGCCGCTGCTGCGGTTGATCGCCCGGATCTCGGCCCGCTCGCGGCGGCCCGCCAGCTTGCGGCGTTCCTTGTCCAGGGCGCGTTCCCGCTTGTCCTCGCGGACCTCGTCCACCGCCTCGTCCAGGCTGCGCACGCCCTCCAGCAGCATCAGCGACCAGGCCGCGTAGGTCTCGCGCGGGGCGCGCAGCCAGCGGACGATGCGGATCTGCGGCAACGGGCGGGGCACCAGGCCCTGTTCGCGCAGCGCGGCCCGGCGGGTCTGCTTGAGCGCCCGGTCGAACAGGACTGCCGCGGACAGCGACATGCCGGAGAAGAACTGCGGGGCGCCGGCGTGGCCGAAGCCGCGGGGGGCGTGCACCCAGTTGAACCAGGCCGAGGCGCCGGCGAACAGCCAGACCAGCAGCCGGGAGCCGAGTGCGGCGTCGCCGTGGCTGGCCTCGCGCACGGCCAGCACCGAGCAGAACATCGCGGCGCCGTCGAGCCCGAACGGGACGAGGTACTCCCAGCCGCCGGAGAGACCGAGGTTCTGCACGCCGAAGCCGACCAGCCCGTGGAAGGACAGCGCGGCGGCGACGCCGGCGCAGCAGAACAGCAGCGTGTACGAGGCCGCGCCGTACAGGGATTCCTTGTGGCGGCGCCGTTCCTCGGAACGCTCCCAGGAATCCGCGCCGGCGGCGGGAGCGGATCCCCGGCTCCGGGCCAGGGCCACCAGGAGCGCGCTGACTAGTAGCCCAGCAACCCCGGTGACGGCCCAACCGAGCGGTATGTCGGACAATTTCATCGCCGGAACCAGCCTCGCTTTCCTGCGTCGCGTTCCTGTGTCGTGATGGCGGGGACCATCATGGCGGATGCTCGGCCGGGGAACGGCTGATTCGCAGTCAATGCGCTGAGGAGAGGGATTTCTGATCCGGCGAAAAGCGCATTGTCGTATCAATGTGATGCGGATTGTTCCCGAAATGGCGGGCTTTTCGGATTCGAAATCGGACGGATTTCCGTCAACCCGGCGTGACGGGCGGCGGTGCGGCTCGGCGCCGCCGGATCCGGGGGCAGCCGCCGCACATGTCCTCGGGTTCCACGGTGTACACGAGGCAGCAGCTGGCCCGGGCTCGGTCGGTGTCCGAAGCACCGACCGAGCCCTCCGCCGGGCCATCGGGAGCGCCGGGGCGGCCGGGCGCCGGGTCCGCGAAACCGGCGCCCGGGGTGAAGGGGGCCGGGGCGGGAGCGGGGCACCGGCCCGCGCCGGGCGCGCACGCGGCGGGCTCCCCGGGGGCGAGCAGCGCGGTCAGTTCGGCGCGCGCCCGCTCCTGCTCGCCGAGCAGCCCGCCCGCGTACCCGAGCCCCTCCACCACCGCGTCGGTGGCCATCGCCCACAGCACCCGGGGCCCGCGCCGCACCTCCGGACCGAAAGCGGCGAGCACCGGCGCGAGGAACTCACCCAGCGCGCCGAGCAGTTCGGCGGCCAGCGCGGGCTCGTTCGGTGCCGTACGGGCCTGCGGCGCGCCGACCGCCGGGTCGTCCGGCAGGCAGGCGAAGGACTCCGGGCGGACCGTCAGCTCGACCGAGCCCGGGCCCCGGCGCACCGAGACGTCCGCCGGGCCGAGCAGCGGCACGCGCCGCTCCAGGAACCACGGCACGGTGAACAGCAGCGAGACCGGCCAGACGAAGCGGTGCAGTCCGAAGCCGGCCGCCACGTCCGGGCGCAGCGGCCGTCGGTAGCGGGCGAGGCCCTGTCGGGCGTCGTGGGCGACCAGCTCGCGCACCGCCCCGGGGTCCGCTGCCAGGTCGGCGACGGTCAGCCAGCCGTCGCCGCGCCGGGGCGGGGCGCAGCGCACGCTCACGACCGGGGTGAGCACGGCCAGTCGGTGGTACGACGGCGCGCAGGGGGCGGGGGAGGCCGGCGCGGGGCGGTGGACGTGCGCCTCGGTGGTGCGGGGGGCGCGCGGCGCGGGGCCGGGCCGGGTGCTGCTCGCGGTCATGGGCGGGCCCCATCGGGTCGACCGGGGCCGCCGGTGGACCGCCCGGCGGTGCCCGGTCGTCACGGCGGCCGGGCCCGGCCGGACCGGGGCACGGCGGTGCCCGGGGAACGGCAAGGCGACCCGTCCGGGGCACTGCTCACCCCGGACAGGTTAGGCTCACCTTAGCTGATTGTTCCCGGGGTCTCACTGGCGATGCGTCCGTCCGGGGGGAGGCCCCGGCGCACGGGCGGAGGCCCCGGCGCACGGGCGGAGGCCGGGGGCGTGGCGGACAGCTGCCGCGCGAGCCAGACCGGCACCCCGCCGAGGGCGTGCACCAGCCGGGCGGCCTCGGCGCGCAGCCGCGCGGCCTCGGCGGGCTCGGACACCTCGGCGAGTGCCGCGAGCGCCGGCGCGACCCCCACGGTGAAGCCGAGTTGCTCGCGCAGCCGCAGCGAGGCGTCGAAGCCCTCCCGGGCGTTGCCGCGGTCCCCGCGCGCGAGCGCCAGCGAGGCCAGGTGCCGCCAGGTGTAGGAGCGCAGCAGTTCGTCGCCGCGCTCGCCCGCGCCCTCGTGCGCCCGGCGGTAGGCGATCCAGGCGGCGCTGCGGTCGCCCAGCAGGTTCTCGGCGACCAGTCCGCGCCGGAAGTCCAGCAGCGGACGGCCCGGTGCGTCCGGCGGCAGCAGGGCCGAGGTGCGGCCGAGTGCGGCCTGCGCCTCGTCGAGCCGGTCGCGCGGGCCGAGCACGCTCGCCAGGTACGCCAGGAAGCCGCGGGCGCAGGCGGCGGCCGCGCGTTGCTCGGTGCCCTCCGCCAGGGCCTCGGCCAGTCGTAGGGCCTGTTCCGCCTGGGTCCAGTGCGCGGCGGTGAACAGACACTGCTCGATGAGGAGTTCAGCCCGTGCGAGGGCGGCCGTGGGGTCGTTTTCGGCGGCCGGGCGCAGCAGTTCGGCGGCCTCCTGCCAGCACCCCCGGGAGCGCAGCCGCCACACGGTGTCGCCCGGCTCCTCCGCTGCCGCCCGCCCCCGCCCCCGCCCGTGCGGATCGCCCGGGCCCCATCCGTGCTCCGACAACGCCACCTCCTTGTGTGCGCCATCCGGCATGGGCGCGGACCTGCCCTGAGGCCCGGCCGCCACGGTCCGTTCGCATGGTGACGGCAGGGCGAAAGGCCCACGCTGTGGCGGCAATTCAACACGGGGGTGAGCTTGTGCACCAGATCACGAGCGCAGGTTGTTGCTTTCGGCGGGGAAATGATCTAGTGGGGATCGATCGGTCGGCGCTCGGTCAGTGCTTGGTCGGCGGGTGGTCAGCGCCCGGTCGGCGGGTGGTCAGGAGGTCCAGCCGGTCTCCATCAGGGCCTCGGCGGCGCCGTTGGCGGGTTGCGGAACGCCGGCCAGGTCCAGGCTGAACAGCGCGACCAGCAGCTGTTCGCCGCGCACGGTGGCCTGGTGTGAGTAACCGGCCAGGGTGAACATGGCGGCGGCCATCTCCTCGGCGTGCAGGGTCTGCAGCCACAGGCACTCGACCGACTTCACGTCGGCCGGCTCGGTCCAGGTGTCCACCTGGGCGACCATCCGGCTGCCCAGCAGGGTGACCCCGTCGCGCTCCTGGGCCTCGGTCAGCTCCAGGTCGTCGAAGCCCAGCCACTCCAGGTAGCGGGCGGCGGTGAACACCGCGTCCTGCGAGGTGCGCACCGGGTGCGGGCGGAACGGCGCGCGGTGGCGGAACGGGCGGGGGCGCCCGGCGGAGCCACCGGGCGGCGCGGGCGGGGCCGGCACCGGGGCGCTCATCGGGTGGGCCGGGTACGGCCGGGAGGACTGAGGGCCGGGGGTGGCGAGCGGACCGGCCGTTCCGCTGCCCAGCCGGGTGGCGCGGTCCACCGGGAGCCGGACGGTGGCGCCGCAGTTGCAGGTGAACTCGGGCTGCGGCCACTGGTCGGAGCGGCCGCAGTGCGGGCAGCGCATGCTCAGCCAGGAGTCCTCCCAGGAACGGAACCGCACCTGCACCGGCACCCCGCCGCGCAGCAGCGGCACCTTCAGCGAGGCGCCGCACGGGCACGGCAGCGACGGCGGCTCGTACAGGTGCTCGCGGCGGCAGGCGGGGCAGCGGATCGCCCGGGTGCCACCGCCTGTCGCCGGCCCTGGCCGCGCGGGGTCGTGTCCGGTGAAGTCGTCGGGCAGTCCGGCCATCGCGGGCTCCGTCCGTCGGTGTCGGGTGGGTGGGACGGTTCCCATGCTCCCCGAAACGCCCGGTTCTGGGCGCGGAATGGGGCAATCCTCAGGGACGGATCAGGGAATGGTGCCCGGCGGGGGCGATGCCGACACCCTTCGCAGGGAGGATGCGCGGTCGGCGCGCGGAGGATGCTCAGCGCGCGGACCAGCGTTCCAGGTCGGCGGGGGTGTCCAGGTCGTCCGGGACGGCCACGTCCGCGCACTCGACCAGGGCGAGTTCCCCGGCGTGCGCCGCCAGCAGGGCGCGGGCCCCGGCGTCGCCGCGGGCGCCCGCGGCGGCCTCGGCGAAGTGCCGGGCGCCGATCAGCACCGGGTGCCCGCGCCGCCCTTCGTAGGCCGCCGCGGCCAGTTCGGCGCCCGCCCGGTGCGCGGCCAGCAGTCGGGCCACCGCGGCCGGGGTGACGCCCGGGGTGTCCACCAGCATCACCAGCACCGCCGGGGCCCCGGGCGGCAGGGCGGCCAGCCCGGCCCGCAGCGAGGAGCCCATGCCCTGCGCCCAGTCCGGGTTGGCCACCAGCCGGCAGCCCGGCAGGTGCGCGGTGGCCCGTACCCGTTCGGCGTCCGCGCCGAGCACCACCGTCACGTCCGGGCAGCCGCCGGCCCGTACGGTGGCCACCGCGTGCTCGACCAGCGGCCGGCCCGCGTACCGGATCAGCGCCTTGGGCCGCCCGCCGAGCCGGCGACCGCCCCCGGCGGCGAGGACGAGGGCCGGGACGCCGGCTGCCGTGTTCTGCATGGGCCCAGCCTGCCCGGTGGGGGCGAGGTCGCGCAGCACCCCCGTGGTTGTACGAATCCACAAGGCGAAGGCGCAGGTGGGCGGCGGTCCCCGGCGGTTCGGCCGCTGGCCCCGCGGGCCGCCCGCCCTCTGTACTGGGTCGATGAACACCGCACCGCACACCGAGCCGCGGCGCCCGCTGGTGGACCGCTTCGGCCGGGTCCACACCGACCTGCGGGTCTCGCTGACCGACCGCTGCAACCTGCGCTGCACCTACTGCATGCCGGCGGAGGGGCTGGACTGGCTCGCCCGGGACTCGGTACTGGGGGACGGCGAGGTGGTGCGGCTGGTGCGGATCGCCGTGGAGCGGCTGGGGGTGCGCTCGGTCCGGCTGACCGGCGGCGAGCCGCTGCTGCGCCGGGGGCTGGTGGGGCTGGTCGGGCGGCTGGCGGCGCTGGGGGTGGAGCTGTCGCTGACGACCAACGGGATCGGCCTGGCCCGGACGGCCGCCCAGCTGCGGGAGGCGGGGCTGCGGCGGGTGAACGTCAGCCTGGACACGCTGCGGCCCGAACGCTTCGCGGCGCTCACCCGGCGGGACCGGATCGACGACGTGTTCGCGGGGCTGGCGGCCGCGAAGGCCGCCGGGCTGGACCCGGTGAAGATCAATGCCGTGCCGGTGCGCGGGGTGAACGAGGACGAGATCGTCCCGCTGGTCGAGTTCGCCGTCGGGCACGGCTACCGGATGCGCTTCATCGAGTCCATGCCGCTGGACGCGCAAGGCGCTTGGGAGCGCGACGCGATGGTGACGGCGGACGAGATCCTGGCCCGGCTCGGCGAGCGCTTCGACCTGGTGCCCGTCGGGCGGCACGGCAACGCCCCGGCGGAGGAGTGGCGGATCGCCGGGACGCAGGCGGTGGTCGGGGTGATCGCCTCCGTCACCCGCCCGTTCTGCGGCGGCTGCGACCGGGTCCGGCTGACCGCCGACGGGCAGCTGCGCAACTGCCTGTTCGCCACCGAGGAGTCCGACCTGCGTGCCCTGCTGCGCGGCGGGGCGGACGACGACCGCATCGAGGCGGCCTGGCGGGCCTCCATCGCCGGCAAGGGCCCCGGACACGCCGTCAACAGCGCCGGGTTCGTCCGGCCGGAGCGCCCGATGTCCGCCATCGGCGGCTGACCGCCGACGGCGCGTGGGCTTCGACGCCGCGTGAGATTCGACGGGGCCGGGAGATCCCCCGGCCGGGCGTGGGACGGGTGCGATGTGCCCCGGGAGGGGGGTGGGTGGTATTCGTGGGCGGTGGCCCCGATGACCGTTCCTAAGGACTGAGCGGGAGTGAGTCCTGTTGCCAGAACCCATGCTCAGCCGAACGCCCCGGACGGTCTTGGGCGTTCTGGTCCACCGCGTTCCTGCCGAGTCCGGTCCCATCGGATCGTGTCCGTGGTCCGGGTACACGGGGGCGGTTTCCCTCACTCCCCCGGGTGCCGGGTCCGGCCTGGAAGGTCCGATGCCTGCCAGCATCGCTCTGGTGCTGGCAGGGCGGTGCCTTCCGTCGCCTGATCCGGTGCCCGAGGGCGCGTCTGCCGATGGCCACCGAAGCGGCGGCGTGTCGGCTGGTCTTGCGGTTCGTGGTGGTGAGGGGCTCTTGCCAGTGCTCAGCGCCCCACATGCTGGTGTATGCGGGATCGATCGCGATCACGCCGATACCGGCTTCCGCGCACATCGACAGCAGGCGCGCGCGGAGCTTGCCGGTCGGGATGCCGGAGATCAGCTGCCGGAACCGCTTCTTGCGGCCGTGTTTCTCCCGGGTCCTGGAGTCGGTGAAATCGAGATCTTCGATGGCGATGGCCTGCACGCCCGTGGCCCGCGCCCAGTGCAGGAGACGGGTGAGCGCGTGGCGCAGCTGGGCGTCGCGGTGGTCGGCCGACCCGGTCAGGTCGTAGTCGAAGCGGCGGGGTGCGCCCATCGGGTTGCCGTGGGCGTCCAGGTGCCAGGCGGCGAGGTGGTCGGTGTTGGTGTCCACTCCGATGACACCATGGGCGCGAAGGGTGTCGAGCGGGATGACGGGGAGGTGTTTGCGGGTCCACGAGGCGTCGAGGTACCAGCGCCCGGACGTGGTGTCGAGGTGGATGCGGTAGGCGACGGCCCGGTTCGCTTCGATGCGGTCGCGCCACTCCTCGCCCCGGTGCGGAAACGTGACCTTCGCCGCGAGGACGTACCGGCCGTGCCCGGCGTTCGCGTGTTCGGCCAGGGGAGCCGGAAGTCTGATCGACACGTGCCCGTCGGCAGTGACGCGGATCGTCTCGTTCCCGTACCGTTTGCCGGACTCGCCGTCAGCGGCGAGGAACCAGCGGGCGGCTTCCCACTCCCCACGCCACTGCTCCTGCGACTTCCCCGCCGTATCCAGGTTGTGGCGGGTATTGAGGAGTTTGCGGCCGCCGCGCACCACTGTCACCCGGCCGGCCTCGTGGTCGGCCGTCACTCGCGCGTACTCGCGCTCCAGGTGCGCCAGGCGCCGGGACTTGGCGTGCCACTCCCGGCGCGAGTGGTACCCGCCGGGCTGCCGCTTGCCGCCCTTCGCGCCGATCGGCAGGGCGAGGCGGTGGCGGATCACGGCGATCCCCGCCTCCAGCCCCCGCAGGTGCCGCCATTGTGCGCGGCGCGACAGGCCCCACTGGTCATGCGTGGCCTTCGTGATGGACCCGGCCCAGCGCGACGACGACTCCGCCGTGAGGCCCCGCTTACGGACAGCCCATGTCTGGGCGGAATGCTCCAGAGCGTCGGCGACGCGCCGGGCCAGATCCCGCGAGGCGAGAGAACCGAGGTGTCCGCCGACCAGACGCAGCACCGCGTCGTCCTCGGCGGCGAGGCCCTTGAGCCGGTCCCGTATGCACACGCCCGATGCGGCGTCGGCAACGAACGGCCGAGCGATCTGCCGCAACACCGCCACCCCCGGCCCCTCCGTCCTCACGAATCCTTCGACCACGGACATGCTGGCATACCCAGCAGCACCAACAGCCGGAAACAGGAGAAGCGGAACCTTCTCGACAACACTTCAGCAGAAAACGACGAAGCCACTCATGAGCACCAAAGATCACTCAACAACTCTCAGCTGCCAACGGTTCACCACCCCCCGCCTCCCGCGGCGCGCCCTGCCCGCGCTCGCCGCCCTCCTGCTCGCCCTGCCGGCCGGCTGCACCGGCCCGGGCGGTCGGCAGGCGACGGTCGCTCCGGCGACCCGCCCGCCGCTCGCCGAGCGGGTCGCCGCCGCCTCCCCGGCCCTCAAGGGGTTCTACGACCAGTGGATCAACTGGACACCCTGCCCCGACCAGGGCGACGGCGGCCAGGACGAGCCCGTCGTGCAGTGCGCCACCCTCAAGGTCCCGCTGGACTACGCCGACCCCGGCGGCCGCACCATCGAGGTCGCCCTCGCCAAGGTACCCGCCGCCGACCCCGGTGAGCGGATCGGCTCCCTCCTGCTCAACCCCGGCGGGCCCGGAAACTCCGGCGTCAACACGGCCCGCTGGGGCTGGAAGGGCTTCGGCCCGCTGCACGACCACTACGACCTGGTCGGCTTCGACCCGCGCGGCGCCGGCGGCACCATCCCCGTGCACTGCCTGGACGACCGCACCCGCGCGGAGTGGACCAGCACCGACGACCCGGCCTACGACCACGGCCGGATCCTCGCCGACGCCTGCCGGGCCCGGCACGCCGACCTGCTGCCGCACCTCGGCACCCGCGACAGCGCCCGTGACATGGACGTGCTGCGCGGCGCCCTCGGCGAGCGCAGGCTCGACTTCCTCGGCCTCTCCTACGGCACCTACCTCGGCGCCCTCTACGCCGAGGAGTTCCCCGACCGCACCGGCCGGCTCGTCCTGGACGGAGCCGTCGAGCGCAGCACCGACCTGATCCACCTGAACGGCGAACAGGCCGTCGCCATGGAGGCCGAGTTCCGAGCCTTCGCCGCCGACTGCGCCACCGGTGCCGATCCCTGCCCGCTCGGCAGCGACCCGGCCACCGCCCCGAACCGGCTCGCGGACTTCCTCGACGGCCTCAAGGCCCACCCGCTGCGCGTCCCCGACGGCCGCACCGTCACCGCCGCGCTCGGCTGGGCCGGCGTCCTCGACGCGCTCAGCGACGGCAGGGGCTCCTGGCAGCGGCTGCGCGGCGCCCTCGAACCGGCCGTCGCCCACGGCCACGCCGAGGAGCTGATCAAGCTCGCCGACGGCGCCAACGGCCGTACGGAGGAGGGGCGTTACGAGACCGCGGCGGACGCCTTCGCGGCCATCCACTGCGCGGACGCCCCGATGGCGCCCACCGGCCGGCAGCTGGACGCGGCCCTCGCCGACCTCGCCACCAAGGCCCCGCTGACCACCCGGCACGACCCCGGGGCCACCCTGTTCCTCCCGGACTGCCGCCCCTGGCCGTACCGTTCGCCCGAGCAGCCGCACACCGTGACCGCGCCCGGCAGTGCCCCGATCCTGGTGGTCGGCTCCACCGGCGACCCGGTCACCCCCTACCCGTGGGCACAGCGGATGGCGGCCGGGCTGCCGAACGCCGTGCTGCTCACCCGGGACGGGGACGGGCACATGGCATACGGCAGGAGCGGGTGCGTGCGCGACGCCGTCACCGCGTTCCTGGTGGACGGCCGGATGCCGGCGGCCGGGACGCGCTGCCCGTCCGACTGACGACTCCGGCCGCACGGACTCCGGCGGCGCAGACAAGGAGGGGGCGTACCGCGCGAACGCGGTACGCCCCCTCCGGGCGGGTCCGGGATCAGGACTTCGGAGCCGTCAGGTCGTAGAAGGTGGCGCCGCCGACCGTCTTGGCGGTGAAGTGGCTGGTCACCCAGGCCTCGATCTGGGCGGACTCGGTCTGCTGACCGCCCTCGTCGCCCTCGCCGCCCGCGCCGCCGAAGCCGCGGTGGGAGCCGCCGCCGATGAACCAGTGCACCTTGCCCTCCTGGACGTACTTCTGGAAGCCGGCCAGGCTGAGCGAGGGGTCCGTCCCGTTGAAGCCGCCGAGCGCCATCACCGGCTTGCCGGTGGCGAGTTGGTAGCTCGCGGCGTTCTGCGAACCGGTGGTGGCGGCCGCCCAGGTGTAGTGGTCGGCGTCCTGCGAGACCAGGGCCGCGGCCTCGTCGCTGACCTTGGTGCCGCCGAGCAGACCGCCCATGCCGCCGCCGAAGCCGCCGAAGCCGCCGGGGCCGCCCATGCCCTCGGGGTCCTGGGCGCCGGGGAAGCCGCCGCCCGGGAAGCCCGTGGCGCCGCCGGTGCCGCCGGCACCGCGCTCGTGGCGGCCGCCGGGGGCGGTGTCGCCGCCGGGGAAGCCACCCTGGCCGTGGGTGCCACGGCCGCCCTGGCCACCCTGGCCGCCCGGGAAGCCGCCCTGGCCGCCGGGGAAGCCGCCCTGGCCGTTCTGACCACCCCAGCCGCCCTGACTGCCCTGGCCGTTCTGACCGCCCTGGCCGAACATCCGGCCGTTGCCCATCGCGCCCTTGCCGCCCTTGCGCCCGAACGACCCCGGCCCGGACGCGCCCTTCACGGACGGCCCGGCGGTGATGATCGAGCCGTTGTGCGCGGTGCCCACGGTGTCCACCGCGTACGCCGCCGGACCGCCGAGCGCCGCCGCCAGGCCCAGCAGGCCCGCCACCGAGGCGATCCGCGCGCCCATCCGTCCGTCGACCTTCCCGGCGAACTGCCCGGCCACCAGCGCGGCGGCCGCGGCCAGCCCGCCGACCAGCACCGCCCAGCGCAGCCAGGGAAGGAAGTCGGAGCTGCGCCCGAGCAGGACGAAGGCCCACACCGCCGTCACCGCGAGCACGCCCGCCAGCAGCAGCGCGTGCGGCAGCCGGTGCCGCGCCCGCCACAGCCCGTCCACGCCCATGCCGACCAGCGCCGCGACCGCGGGGGCGAGCGCCACCGTGTAGTACTGGTGGAAGATTCCGGACATGAAGCTGAAGATCAGCGCGGTGGAGATCAGCCAGCCGCCCCAGACCAGGAACGCCGCGCGGGCGGTGTCCGGACGGGCGTAGCGGCGGGTCGCCCACAGGCCGACCACCAGCAGGATCAGCGCGGCCGGCATCAGCCAGGCGATCTGCCCGCCGATGTCGCTGCCGAACAGCCGGGTGATGCCGGTCTGGCCCCAGCCCCGGTTGTGCGTCGCGCCGGCCGGCAGGTCGAGCCCGGCCGGGAGGTGTCCGCCGCCGCCCACGCTGCCGCGCTCGTTGCCGTCGACCCGGCCCAGGCCGTTGTAGCCGAAGGTCAGCGACAGGAAGCTGTCGTCCTGCGAGCCGCCGACGTACGGGCGGGCCGAGGCGGGCAGCAGCTGGACGATCGCCACCCACCAGCCGGCGGAGACCACCAGGGCCAGGCCCGCGAACAGGGTCTGCCGCAGCCGCCGCCAGAAGCCGGTCGGGGCCACGACCAGGTAGATCACCGCGAAGGCGGGCAGGATCAGGAACGCCGCCAGGGTCTTGGTGAGGAACGCGAAGCCGAACATCGCCCCGGTGAACAGCAGCCACCGGGTGCTCGCCGTCTCGACCGCCCGCACCATCCCGTACGCGGCCAGGGTGAGCAGCAGCACCAGCAGCGCGTCCGGGTTGTTGAAGCGGAACATCAGCGTCGCGACCGGGGTGAGCGCCAGCGCGGCGCCGGCCAGCAGGCCGCCCAGCGGGGAGAAGCGGCGGCGCACCGTGGCGTACAGCACGCCGACGGTGGCGGCGCCCATCAGCGCCTGCGGGGCCAGGATCGACCACGAGGAGAGGCCGAAGATCCGCACCGACAGCGCCATCGGCCACAGCGACGCCGGGGGCTTGTCGACGGTGATGAAGTTGGCGGCGTCGGAGGAGCCGAAGAAGAAGGCCTTCCAACTCTGGCTGCCGGCCTGGACGGCGGCCGAGTAGAAGGCGTTGGCCCACCCGGAGGCGCCCAGGCCCCACAGGTAGAGGACGACGGTCGCGGCCATCAGCGCCAGCAGGGACGGGCGCACCCAGCGCGGGTCGTCCGGGCGGCCGCGCCAGGCGCGGGCCGGGAGGGTGCGCAGCCGTCCGGACCAGGAGGCCGGGCCCTTCGGGCCGACGGGCGGCAGGGGCTGCTCGGGGAAGAGCGGCGCCGGGTCCGGCCGGCGGGTGTCCGGCTGCGGCACCTCCGGCGGCGGGTAGTTCGCGGCCTCGGGCCACGGGTCGCCGGCCGGAGGGGAGTAGCTGCTCGTGGTCATGCGCCATACCGTGCGTGGCGCGGCTGAGAGAACCGTGAGACGGGGCTGTGAGACGCGTGTGATCTGCCCCGGTTCCACCCGGAAGGGCGCGGGTTTCAGACGGGCTTCACCTGGAGGGGCGCGGCTTCAGGCGGCCTTCACCGGGTGGTCACGCGGCGGGCGGCATGGTGATGTGCTTGCCCAGCCACTCCAGGGCCGGGGGGATCTCCCGGGTCCAGGTGTGGAAGTTGTGGCCGGCGGTGTCCAGGGTGATGGTCGACATCTTGGTGGGGGCCTTGAAGGCGCCGACCATGGCCTGGGTCTCCCCGTAGTTGTTCTCGTCGTTCGCGGTGGTCAGCAGCAGCGAGACGGGGGCGGGCGGCTGGTTCTTCAGCCGCCACAGCAGGTCGTTCTCCTGCTTCAGCTTGTCGTCGCCGCCGAACAGGTCGCCGGTGGTCGGGTCGTGCGCCGCGCTGTAGTAGCCGGACAGCGCGATCGCGGCCGGGTAGGAGTCGGGCTTGCGCAGTGCGAACTTGAGCGCACAGTAGCCGCCGGTGGAGTTGCCGATCACGGCCCGGTTGGCCGGGTCGGTGCCGATCCGGTAGGTGGTGGCGAGGGCCTTGGGCAGGTCGGTGGTGAAGAAGGTCTCCACCTGGGGGCCGTTCGGCACGTCGACGCACTCGGTGTCCCGGTCGCCGACCAGGGTCGGGCGGGTCATCACCAGGATGGTGGGCGGCAGCTTCTTCTGCTCGATCGCGTCGAGGGTGGAGGCCGGGTACTGCATCAGCGAGATCAGCTTCTCCGCGGTGCCCGGGTAGCCGGTGAGCACCAGCGCCATCGGGAAGCGCTGCTTGGCGTAGTCCGGCTGGAAGTACTGCGGCGGCAGGTAGACGTACGCCTCGGTGGTCAGGCCGCTGCCGGCTCCTTTGACGTCGACCTTCTGGATCAGCCCGGAGCGCTCGGGCTCGGAGCCCTGCGCCGAGTAGAAGTTCTGCTGGCCGGTGACGGCCACGCCGGAGGCGTTCGGTGAGTGGTCGACCACGGTGCCGAGCTTTCCGCTGGTGCCGAGCAGGTCGGTCCAGGAGCTGTAGAAGCCGAAGTAGCTGTTGGCGATCAGACCCATCGCGACCAGCACCGCCACCTGGGTCGCCAGGAAGGCGCCGATCCGGCCCACCCAGGCCTTCCAGCCCTTCCCGCCGAACCGCGGCCAGAGCCACATGGTGGCGGCGAAGACGAGGACCGCGACGACCGAGGCGGCGATCTGGAGGGGGAGTCCGGTGAGGCTGAGCACGAGCCCGATCGTAGTTGACCCTGACGGGAGGGCCGGAGGGCCCCCTTCCGGTGATCGTCTGCGGCACGGCACGGCACGGCACGGCACGGCACGGCATGGCATGGCGCGGCACGGCACAGCGCGGCACGGCACAGCGCGGCACGACGCGGCATGGCACGGCACGGCACGGGGGGTGCTTGGGGGTGCCGCGGAGCCCGGCCGTAACGGGCATACCGGGACGGGTGGTTGCCGGCCGTCGGCACAACACCCGATATCCGGTGGCGAGTTCGGCCAGAACGGTTGACCCCTTGAAGTGGCCATGGCACTTTCGTGCGGCGCGGGCCTCGGCGACCGGTCGTACACCCCGCGATCCCCCACAAGGAGAGCCATGTTCAAGAGACTTGTCGCGGTGGCCGGCACGAGTGCCGTCGTCGCGAGCGGGCTGGCCTTAGCCGCCGCCCCCGCGCACGCCCTCCAGGCGGCCGACCTGACGTCGACCATCGCCCTGGACGACTGCTCGGCCTCGCTGGTCCGCTTCCCCGCCTCGGTGGACGGCGACCGGGCGATGATGCTCACCAACGGGCACTGCCTGCCCACCATGCCCTCGGCCGGCGAGGTCATCCAGAACGTGAGCGCCAGCCGCAGTGGCACCCTGCTGGACGGCGCGGGCAACAGCCTGGGCACCGTCCAGGCCGACCAGGTGATCTACGCGACGATGACCGGCACCGACGTCACGCTCTACCGCCTCACCGACACCTACGGGTCGATCCGCTCCAAGTACGGCGCCACCGCGCTGACCGTCAACGACGCGCACCCGACCGACGGCTCCTCGATGTACATCCCGTCCTCGTACTGGAAGCAGGTCTGGAACTGCTCCGTCAACGGGTTCGTGCCGACCCTGCGCGAGGACCAGTGGACCTGGCACGACTCGCTGCGCTACAGCTCCGGCTGCAACACCACGCACGGCACCTCCGGCTCGCCGATCATCGACTCCGCGAGCGGGCGGATCGTCGGCATCAACAACACCGGCAACGACGACGGCGCCATGTGCACCCTGAACAACCCCTGCGAGGTCGCCGCCGACGGCACCACCACGGCCACCAAGGGCCAGAGCTACGGCGAGGAGACCTACTGGTTCACCACCTGCCTGAACTCCAGCCGCGCCGTCGACCTCACCGTGCCCGGCTGCCTGCTCACCAAGCCGGGCGGCAGCGGTAGCGCCGTCTCGGTCGCCGGCCCCGGTGACCAGTCCACCACGGTCGGCGGCGCGGTGAACCTGCAGATCAACGCCTCCGGCGGTACCGCTCCGCTCTCGTACAGCGCGAGCGGCCTGCCCGCCGGGCTGTCGATCAACTCCGCCACCGGCCTGATCTCCGGCACCGCCTCCACCGCCGGTTCCTCCAGCGTCACGGTCACGGTGACGGACGCGGCCGGCAAGTCGGCCACCACCAGCTTCGCCTGGACGGTCAGCGGCGGTGGCGGCGGCAGCTGCACCCCGGCGCAGCTGCTCGGCAACCCCGGCTTCGAGACCGGCACGGCGGCGCCGTGGACCGCCAGCTCCGGCGTGATCGACAACAGCGCCTCCGAGCCGGCGCACGGCGGCAGCTGGAAGGCGTACCTGGACGGCTATGGCAGCACCCACACCGACACCCTCGCCCAGACGGTGACGATCCCGGCGGGCTGCAAGGCGACGCTGAGCTTCTGGCTGCACATCGACACCGCCGAGACCGGTACCACGGCGTACGACAAGCTGACCGTCGCCGTGAACGGCACCACGCTGAAGACCTACTCCAACGTGGACGCCGCGGCCGGCTACCAGCAGCGCACCTTCGACCTCTCCGCCTACGCGGGCCAGAGCGTCACCCTGAAGTTCACCGGCACCGAGGACTCCTCGCTGCAGACGAGCTTCGTGATCGACGACACCTCCATCCAGACCGGCTGACGCCGGGTCGGTAGAGAGAGGGGCCCGGCGGCTTCGGCCGTCGGGCCCCGTCGCCTGCTCATGTTTCGCTCAACTTCCTTACACCACAGGGGTCGATGGCTAGGCTCCCAATTGACGTGGACCGGGAGGGGGAGTCCGACCGCGTGATCTTCTGTCGTGCGCAGGGGGCCACTTGAGCCGGCCCACGGCCATCTGGAGCCACACGGTATAGGGGTGGGGAGAAGTGACTGACCTGGATTTCGAGCGACGGGTGAATCCGTGGCTCTTCGACAGCTCCGGGAACCTGACGGAGGCGGCGAAGAAGCAGTTTCCGGACCTCGCTGCCGCTGCGGCCGGTGCACAGCCTCAGGGGTGGTCACCGGAACCGGTGACAGGGGCGAGCGGGGGCGGGCCGACGGTGAAGGTCAGCCCGGAGGCGCTGCGGCGGGCGGCGACCAATGCGGACACATTGCACACCAAGTTCGACAAGGCCAGCCGGGACATATGGACGAACAACCCCCACCCTACGGAGGACGTAACCGGTAGTTGGGCGATCGTCAAAGCCATTGAAGGCATGGGGCAGATCTGGGGTGGGCAGGTGTCGGCAACCAGTCAGATGATGCAGGACATATCCAGGACTTCGTCGACCAACTGACGTCGAGCTACCACATCACTGACGTCAACACCGCGGACCCGGCCACGCATGCGGACGTGGCGGGCATGGGCGGCCCAGCCAGCGCTGCCGCGCAGGCCGTGGAGACCGCCGCGCAGGGATCCGGCCTGAACTGGCGTCAGATCGAGGCGCTGTCCGGAGGGGCCGCGAACGCGGTGCGGGACGGCGCGAACGACAGCGCGGGGCTCTTCACCCGGGCCGTCAATGGCTGAGGGCAAGCGGAACGGACGGCGGTGGCGGCGGCTGGGGGTGGCGGCGCTCGCGATCGGGGTGCTGGCGGGGGCTTGGCCAGCCTGGCAGGAATGGCGGCCCAACTCCTTCGCTGCAGTGCCCGCGGTCTCGTGTTACGGGACGCTGGATGAGCAGACGCTGCGCGCGTTCATGGTGGACAACGAGGACGTCACGGCGACGCAAAGGCTACTGCGGACGGTTCATCAGGACGACTTCGCCGTGATGGGTGGCTGTAGCGGTAAGCAGGGCGAACACCAGATCGTGAGCGCGGTTGTACAGCAGGACAGGGGCTATCCCGAGCCCCCGTCGACGGAAGATCCCGCGCACAAGCAAATGCCCTCGCTGCTCCTGCAGTCAGTTTCCTTCGCCTACGATGAGGACCGCGGTGGGTACTTCACCAGCGAAGGCACCAGGGTCTACTTCCGCTGCTGGACCCAGCCCCATGAAGTCGACCACTTCTCGGTTCCGTACTTCGTGGACGTCACTGTCTTCGGTCGGGCTGCCGGTTATGGCCGCGACCAAGGACGGTTGCCCCTCCACCAGCGCCAGTTGCTGGCCAACTCGGCCTTGAAGCTGGCCAAGGTGGTCTCCAAGGAGCTGAGTTGCGATGCCGGCATCCAGCTTCCGGCCGAGCCGCCGGCGAACTCCTACGGCCCCGCGACGACCGACTGGAGGAAGACCCCTGCGGAATGAGCCTGCCGCCGGGGCCCTGACCCGGGCCGGGGCCGCCCTATGCTGATCGGATGATCGACCCGATAGAACTGGTGATATTCGACTGCGACGGCGTCCTGGTGGACAGCGAGGTGATCGCCGTACGCGTCCTGGTGCAGCTGGGGGAGGAGTACGGCTGGCCGCTGACCGAGGCCGAGGTGATCGAGAAGTTCGTCGGGCGGTCCGAGGCGGCCAACCACGCGATGGTCGCCGAGCGGCTCGGCGAGGAAGCCGCGACGCTGTTCGACAAGCGGTTCCGCGAACTGCACGCCGAAGCGGTGGACGCCGGGCTGACGCCCGTGGACGGCCTGGTGGAGGCGCTGGACGCGATCACGCTGCCGACCTGCGTGGCGTCCAGCGGCAGCCACGAGAAGATGCGCCACACCCTGGGCCGGACCGGACTGTACGGGCGCTTCGAGGGCCGCATCTTCAGCGCCACCGAGGTCGGGCGCGGCAAGCCCGCGCCCGACCTGTTCCTGCACGCCGCCCGGAGCATGGGTGTCGACCCGGCCCGCTGCCTGGTGGTCGAGGACAGCGGGCCCGGCGTCGCCGCCGCCCGCGCCGCCGGGATGCGGGCGCTCGGTTACGCGGGCGGCGTCACGGCGGCGGAGCGGCTGGCCGGGCCGGGCACCGTCGTCTTCGACGACATGCGCGAGCTGCCCGGGCTCATCGCCGCCTACCAGGGGTAGTTGCCGCCCTCCGCGTGGAAGAACTGGCCGGTCGACCCGGCCTCGGCCTCGCCGAGCTGGCGGGCGATCCGGCGGCCGCCCTCCTCGGCGCTGGCGTGGCCGCTGTGCTGGTTGAGGTCGGTCGCGCAGTACCCCGGCTCCAGCGAGCAGACCTTGATGCCGGACTCGCGCAGCGCCCGGGCGTAGACCAGGGTGACGGCGTTGAGTGCGGCCTTGGAGGAGTTGTAGGCGAGCAGGGTCGCGTGCTCCCAGATCGGGGAGTCCGGGTCGGAGAGGAAGGAGAAACTGCCGAGGCCGCTGGAGACGTTGCCGATCAGGCCGGCCGACGACTTGCGCAGTAGCGGCAGCATCGCGTTGACGACGGTGACGACGCCGAACACGTTGGTCTCGTACGTCTCGCGCACGGCCTCGACCGGCAGCTCCTCCGGCGTGCGACGCCAATCCCGGGCGACGCCCGCGTTGTTGACCAGGGTGTCCAGCCGGCCGTACTCGGCGGCGATCAGCTCGGCCGCGTCGGCGACGGTCGCCGGGTCGGTCACGTCCAGGCGGACGAAGCGGGCCTCCAGGCCCTCGGCGGTCAGCCCGGCGGCGGCCGCGGCGCCGCGCTCGGGGTCGCGGGCTCCGAGCAGCACGGTGTGCCCGGCGCGGGCGAGTTCGCGGACGGTGGCGAGGCCGATGCCCTTGTTGGCGCCGGTGATCAGGACGATGCGGTGGTTGTCTGTCATGGGCTCCACCCTGGCCGGGCCGCACGAAGCGCGGGAGAGCACTGTCGAGGGTGGTACCGGCGATCCCATGGTCACGGTGCGGCGGCCGGGCCAGACTTGGGGGCGTGGAACACGTGGACCGGGCGGAGCTGGCCGCCTTCCTGCGGCGCTGGCGCGCCCGCATCCAGCCCGCCGACGTCGGCCTGCCGGCCGGCGGTCGGCGCCGCACCCCGGGCCTGCGCCGCCAGGAGGTCGCGCAGCTCGCGGGCATGTCGGTGGAGTACTACATCCGGCTCGAACAGGGCCGGGGCCCGCGCCCGTCCCGGCAGATGATCGGGGCGATCAGCCGGGCCCTGCGGCTGTCCGAGGACGAGACCGCCCACCTCCACCACCTGGTCGGCGAACCGCCGCTGCCTCCGAGTGCGCTGCCCCGGGACGTCCGGCCGGGCATCCTGCACCTGCTCGACCGGTTGGACGACACCCCGGCGATGGTCTGCAGCGCCGCCCGCGACGTGCTCGCCTGGAACGCCATGGCGGCCGCGCTGCTCGGCGACTTCTCCGCCCTGCCGCCCGGCGAACGCAACCACGTCTGGCGCTTCTTCACCGACCCGGAGGCCCGTGCCCGCCACGACCCCGCCGGGCAGGCCGTGTTCGCCCGCCGGGCCGTCGCCGACCTGCGCTCCGCCGCAGCCCGCTACCCGGCCGACAGCGGTGTGCGCCGCCTGGTCGACCGACTGCTCGCGGGCAGCGCCGAGTTCCGCGAACTGTGGGCCCGGCAGGACGTCGAGATGCGCCGCTCCACCCGCAAGCGCATCATCCACCCGGTGGTCGGGCCGCTCGACCTCGACTGCGAGGCGCTGCACGACCCGCACCGGGACCAGTGGACGATTTTCTACACCGCCGCGCCCGGCACCCCCTCGCACTCGGCGCTGCGGCTGCTCAAGGTGGTGGGGAGTCAGGACCTCGCCGTGCGGGAGTAAGCGTGAGCGTTCCGGAGACCGCCCGCATGAAGCGCTGAAGCTTCCTTGCTGTGCCCGGGAAAGCCGCGAGCGCTATATTGAACACGTTCAAACGTGGTCCGGGGGCTGAGAGGGCGTATGGACGTTGCGGCACGCGCGGTGATCACTTGGATGGCGACCTGGGCGGCACTCATTGTGGCGGCGCTCCTGTTGCCGCTGGTCCTTCCGGACCGATGGCAGGACCACGACCATCTGCGGGCCGCCGCGTTCCTGTGGTGGCTGTCCGTGCTCGCCGGTCCGGTTGTGGCCTGCGCCGCCAATCGGCGGTGGATCCGCACCGGCGTGAGGAAGGCCGGAACCGGCGGGGGCAGAGCCTGACGGCGGGCTCTGTCCCGCCTACCCGGCCGCCCGGTGGCGCAGGGTGGCGACGGCGGTGTCGAGGAAGTCGCCTACGAGGCCCTGGCGGTCGCCGTCCTCCGGGACCGCCAGGCAGGTCTCGACCGGCGGGTGGTCGGTGACCGGCCGATAGACGAGGTCGGGGCGGGAGTACGAGCCCGCGATGCTCAGCGGGACGAGCGCGATGCCCTGCCCGGAGGCGATCAGCTCGAACTTCTCGTCCAGGGTGTAGGTCCGCCGCGCCCGGGCGTCGAGGACCGGCTCACCGTCGAGATCGGCCGAGGTGAGGCTGCTGCGGCCGACCAGCGGATGCGTCGCGGGCAGGCACGCGACCTTGGTCTCGTGCCCGATGGGGATGGTGCGCAGCCCCGCGTCGTCGAAGGGGCGCCGCAGGTACCCGACGTGCGCGCGGCCGTCGCGCAGCGGCGCGTCCCGCTCCCACCAGCGCAGCGGCAGCACGTCGACCCCGACCTCCGGGTGGCGCGCGGTGAACTCCCGGATGGCCTCCGACACGTGCAGGCCGGGTGAGAAGGCGACGACGAGTCGCCTCTCGTTGTGTGCGGCCTCGTGCACGCGTCGCAGGGCCGTGTCCACCATGGTGGTGATGCGCTGCGCCTCCTCGTGCAACTGCCGCCCGGCGGAGGTGAGTTCGACGCTGCGTGTGGTCCTGGTGAACAGTGCGCAGCCCAACTCCTGCTCGAACGCGCGGATCTGCCGGCTCAGGACCGGCTGCGCGATGAACAACGCTTGTGCCGCGCGGCCGAAATGGCCGTGCTCGGCGACCGCGACGAAGTAGCGGAGCTTGCGCAGGTCCAGATCCATGCCCGCACGGTATCAATGCGCTCGGAAGGGTATTGGACGCCCGGGCCGGGCCGCTCGGAGACTCGAACCATGACCGACAACCGCCACACCGCACTGATCATCGGTGCCTCCCGGACCCTGGGCCTCGGGCTCGCCGCCGAATTCCTCCGCCGCGACTGGGACGTCATCGGCACGGTCCGCGGCAACCGGCGCACCGGCCTGCACGACCTGGCGGACACCTCCGACGGACGGCTGACCGTCGAGTCGCTGGAGATGACCGACCCGGGGCAGATCGCGGCCCTGCGCGATCGACTCGCCAGCCGCAGCCTCGACCTGCTCTTCGTCAATGCCGCCATCACCCGCGGCGACCTGCCGATCGGCGAGGTCCCGACGGACATGTTCACCGAGGTCATGGTGACCAACGCGCTCAGCCCGATGCGCGTCGTGGAGGTGCTCGGCCCGCGGGTCGCGCCGACCGGAACCATCGGGGTCATGTCCTCGGACCAGGGGAGCATCGCCCTGAACACCGATGGCGGCCAGGACCTCTACCGGGCCGGCAAGTCCGCGCTGAACCAGCTGATGCGCTGCTACGCGGCCCGCCACGCGGACGACCCGCGCACGTTGCTGCTGATGGACCCGGGCTGGGTGCGCACCGAACTCGGCGGCTTCGAGGCCGAGCTCAGCGTGGAGGAGAGCGTCCCCGGGGTGGCGGGGACGATCGAGCGGCACCGGGGGAAGGCCGGCCTGCACTTCGTCGACCACCTGGGGCAGGTCGTGCCCTGGTAATTCGTTTGCCAGGCCTGATGGGTGCTGACAGGGTCGGACCCCATGCCGCCCTCCCCCAAGATGCACGCTGACGAATTGGACATCGACGAGGCGCTGGTGCGGCGCATGGTGGCCGCGCAGTTCCCGCAATGGGCCGACCTGCCCGCGGAGTTGGTTGACTCCGCCGGGACCAGCAACGCGATGTACCGGCTCGGCGCGGACCTGGTGGTACGGATCCCGCGCATCCCGGGGGCGGCCGAGGACATCGGCAAGGAACACGCCTGGCTGCCCCGCCTGGCGCCCCGACTGCCGGTCGCGGTACCGGCACCGGTGGGCCTGGGCGAGCCGGCCGAGGGCTGTCCGTGGCCGTGGTCGGTGCTCCGCTGGCTGGACGGATCCAACCCCGAGGCCGGACACTCCCCGCAACCCGGGCTGCTCGCCCGGGACCTGGCGTCCTTCACCACCGCCCTGCACCGGGCGGACCCGACCGGCGGTCCGGCCTCCTACCGCAGCGAGTCCTTGTCGGACCGGGACGGCGCGATCCGGCGGGCGCTCGCGGCGCTGGCCGACGTCATCCCCGTCGAGGCGGCAACCTCCGTCTGGGAGGCGGCACTTCGTGCCCCGTCGCACCCCGGCCCACCGGTCTGGATCCACGCCGACCTCCAGCCCGGAAACCTCCTGGTCGACGGCCCGGGCCGCCTCAGCGCCGTCATCGACTTCGGCTGCGCGGGCCTCGGCGACCCGGCCGTGGACCTGCTCCCGGCCTGGTACGTCCTCCCGCCCGCCGCCCGCGACACCTTTCGGGCGGCCGTCGGCGCCGACGACGCGGCCTGGGCGCGGGGGACGGGCTGGGCGCTGTCCGTCGCGCTGATGGAGCTGGACTACTACCGGGAGACCAATCCCCGGATGGTGCGCACCGCCCGGTACGTGGTCGGCGAGCTGCTCGCCGACCACGCCGCGAAGTCCTGACGGAGCACGGCCCGCGACTCCTACGGGGAGACGACCTGGGCCGCGCGGAGGAGCCGCTTGGTCATACCCAAGCGCTCGTACACGGCGATGGCCGCCTGGTTGTCCGCGTGCACCATGAGGGCGGCACGCCCGTGCCGACGCACCAACGCCTCGATGACGAAGCCGCAGACGGCCTGCGCCAGCCCACGCCCGCGGGCGGCGGGGTGCACGCACACGCCGGCCAGGAAGCCGCAGTCGGCCGCCGACCAGACATCGGCTGCTACGGCCAGGGGCTCCGGTCGTTCGCGGCTCCCGAGGGAGTCGACGATTCCGGCCCAACGGTGCGCACCGCCGTCCTCCGGCTGTGCGAACGAGTCGGGAAAGAAGCGGTCGAACAGCGAGGTCGCCTCCTTCACCCGCACCTCGTCCAGCCACTCCACTCCGACGGCCGGCGAGTCGGGCACGGCCGAGGTCTCCATCCAGTAGAACTCGGGGATCGGTGACAGGCCGCGGATCGCGCCGATCAGCGCCTCGATCAAGGACGCCTGGCCGACGGGGCGGTAGGACGGTCCGACGTCGTCCAGCACGTGCCGCACCACATGCGTGGCGTCATCGGTACCGCCCATGACCGCCAGCCGGTCGCGCCCGGAGAGGTCAGGGCTCGCCACCGCAAGGGCCGTCCCATGACGCCAGGCCCGCACCCCGGGGCCCAGCCGGCCGTCGCGCTGCCCCTGAGCTGCCCACAGGAGGTGCCCGTCTCCGGCTGCGGCTTCCTCGACGTCCCTGAGGCGTACAAGTTCTTCCATGCGTCTTTACCTATCAACTGCCGTGATCGTGCGCAGTGATCCAGCCCTCACCTGCACTGTTCGAGGTCGGTGGGCAGCCGCCACTCGTACGGGAAGAGGTCGGCCGCCCAGTCCGGTCCGGTGGCGGCCGCGGGGGTGCGCAGGAAGGTGCGGTGGCGCAGGAGTTCGCGGCGCTCGGCGGGGGTGAGCAGGCGCTCCTCGGGGCCGAGGTTCCCGTAGTCGTTCGGGTCGAGGTCGGGGCGGCCGTCGATCGGGGCGTCCTCGGCGACGTTGAGCAGGTCGCCGCCGGGCGTGCGGTAGTCGAGACGGAAGTCGGTGCGCCACTGGGAGTTGCTGCCCCAACTCTGGGAGAGGTCGCGGGTGGGGCGGTGGGCGCGGCGGTGGGTCCAGTAGATCGGCCAGCGGTCGGCCACCCCGCGTTCCGCGTGCGCGGCGCCGGCCCGGACCCGTACTCCGGCGCGACTGAACAGCAGTTCGCCGAGCATCAGTCCGGGCCAGCGGACGTCGAGGATCTCGATGGGGGCGTCCGGGTCCTCGGCCTGTTCGACCTCGGTGATCTCGTGCAGGAAGGGATCGAAGCGGGCCTGCTTGAAGGGCGTCATGCCGAGGGCGGTGAACAGGCTGAGGTAGGGAGGGAGTTGCGGGTCGAGGAGGAGGTAGTCGCTGACCCGGCTGAGGGCGTAGAGCTCCCGGAGGAGGTTCCAGCCCTCCTCCTTGTCGGTCCACCACTGGTCGCGGTGGGTGGCGGCGGTCCGGAGGCGTTCGACGCAGCCGTCGGTGGTGGCCTGATCGAGCCAGGGGGCGATGACGTCCTCGTAGGGGCCGTCGGTGTCGAGGAGCGCCTCGTACAGCGCGCGAGCGTTCACTGGGCCGATCCTGGCAGGTTTTACCCTCCGGTCAACCAACTTTCGGCTCGGCCCGGATAGCGTCCCGGGCCATGGACGTGTTCAACGTGAACGAGCGCGCGGCGGGGCTGACGGAGGCCTGGCGGTCGGTGGTGCTGGGACAGGTCGGAACAGCGACGGTGAAGGTGCTGCGGATGGACGGGCGGGAGCTGGAACCGGAGGTGCACGGGACGGCCGAGGTGCTGTTCGTCGCTGAGGGTGTCCTGGAACTGGATGTGGACCGCGAGGAGTTGACGGTCGGCCCCGGCGGGCTGTGTCAGGTGCCGGCGGGTGCGCGGCACGCGGTGCGGGCGGGCAGCCGGGGGACCTTGTTGATCGTCGAGGTGCCGGATCAGAAGGGCGGCTAGAAGGGCGGCCAGTCGGAACCGGGCGGAGGAGTGACCTGCGGCCGCTCGCGCCTCCCGCCTCCCGGATCCGTCGGCCAGCGCTGGTCGATGACGGCCGCGGCCTCCTTGCAGGCGCGGCAGGCGTTGTCCCGGCCCGGCAGCCAGTAGTAGGGGGAGGCGTGCATGCCGTCCTGCCGTATGCCGCACAGGGTGGTGCCGAAGTACCCGTAGGCGTGAGTGACATCGGCGGGAAGCCCCTCCGAATCGGCCCGCTCCCAGCGCCACTCGGGCGGCTCGTAGCGCGGGCGCGAGACCTCCTGGGGGCCGTGCCCGAGCTCGGTCCAGGCGTAACACCACGCGCAGAACCAGCGCTCCTTCACCGGCAGGGCCCAGTCCGCCCGAGGTTCCGATACCGGCACCGGCCGCATCCGGCGGTCGCAGACATCACAGATCACAGCCGAATTCTTACGGGTGGCACTGACAAAGCCCTCAGGGCTTCGTCCAGGTCAGCGGGTACCGCTGCAGACGTGCTACTGGTATCGCACCCCGGGCGCCGCCGCGGGGAACGGTCAGGCCCGGATGAGGTGGCGGGCGAGGAAGCGGACGGCGCTGTCGGCCTCGAAGCGGGGGAGTTCCTTGTGCTTGCCCGAGTTGGCGTGCAGCGTCTTCTCGGTGGAGGCGAAGGCGTCGAACAGCGCGAGGCTTTCCTCGCGGGTGATGTGCTCGTCGTCCCACTGCATGTCGTACTCGATCGGGATGGTGATCCGCTTCGCGTGGTCGACCAGGACGTCGGGCCAGTGCTGGCCGAAGACCGCGGCGGTGATCCGGGGTTCGGTCGCCGTGAACGGGATGCCGATGGCTGTGCCCATGTTGATGCCGAAGAAACCGACCGGCCCGTCGGTGCCGATCTCGGGGAGTTCCTGGAGGGCGTCCAGGGTGGCCCGCCATTCGGGGACGGCGAGTTCGGCGAGGTGGGCGTTGTAGCGGACGACGATCGGGCCCTCGGGCCCGCCGGCCGCCCGGACCCGGAACATCTCGGCGACTTCGGCCTCGTCGTGCGCGGTGACCGGCCGGTCGCCGTGGCCGGGGGTGTCGATGACGGCGACGTGGAAGCCGCACTGGGAGACCAGGAGGCGGGCGCGGCCGGCCATCGCGGGGTGCTTCTTGTGGTTGCCGCCGCCGTGGCACATCAGGACCAGGGGCGCTCGGTCGGCGCCGGTGGCGGGCGACCAGAGGACCCCGGGGACGTCGCCCAGGGTGAAGTCGCGCTCGCGCATGCCGTGGGAGGACGACTCGGTGATGAACTGGAGAGAGTACATAGCGTGTTGCCTTTCGGGATGCCCGGATTGGTTCAGGGGCTCCCGGCGACAGCTACGTCTATCGCTCGACCGTGAGAGGGAGGGGGAGCACCCACATCAATACAGCGTTCACGGGGTCTCACCTCCTCGGGCGGTGTCGCGGTCGGGAAGATCATGCAGCTCGCATGACATCCGGCGCAAGCGCTTTTTCCTCACTGCCCGTCAAGGGCGGCGGCCACAGCGGCCTCCGCATGCAGACGGGCGGTGGGGAACACCGGGACCGGGCTGTCCTCCGGCCGGACCAGCAGTTCGATTTCGGTGCAGCCGAGGATGATCCCCTCCGCCCCGGCCGCGACCAGTTCCTCGATCACCCGCCGGTAGGCCGCCCGGGACTCCTCCCGGACCTCGCCGACGCACAGCTCCTGGTAGATCACCCGGTGGACCAGGGCGCGCGAACCCGACTCCGGCACCAGGACGTCCAGTCCGCCGGACGCCAACCGCCCCCGGTAGAAGTCCTGTTCCATGGTGAACGCCGTCCCCAGCAGGCCCACCCGTCGCAGACCTGCCGCCCGGACGGCGTCAGCCGTGGCATCGGCCAGGTGGAGCAGGGGGACGGTCACCGCGGCCTCGACCTGGTCGGCGACCTTGTGCATGGTGTTGGTGCAGATCAGCAGCAGGTCCGCGCCGGCCGCCTCCAGGGAGCGTGCCGCGCGGGCGAGGATCGCGCCCGCCTCCTCCCAGCGCCCCGCCGTCTGGAGCTGCTCGATCTCGGCGAAGTCGACGGAGTAGAGCACGAGTTGGGCGGAGTGCAGCCCGCCCAGCCGGTCGCGGGTGAGTTCGTTCAGCGTGCGGTAGTACTCGGCGGTGGATTCCCAGCTCATGCCGCCGATCAGGCCGAGGGTCTTCATGGGCCAGTTATAAGTCGAAGTCGAGAAGGAAGGCAAGTATATAAGAAGAGCTTTGACTGCCTCCCGGTCCTATCGCGGCACCCGGTGCTGCCACTCCCGGGTGAACACCACCGATCCCGCCTCCAGTGCCCGCAGCTGCACGATGCTGAGGAAGTGCCCGGCGTCGCACCGCAGTTGGGTGCGGGTCTGGACGGTGACGTCCCAGCCGATGTCCGGCCGTTCCAGCCGCACCGTGCGGTCCGTACGGGCCTGGGCGCTGAGCGGGGCGCCGGTGAGCACGCGGTACGCGGTGACGGTGTGCTCGTCGCGAACCAGCCCGTCGGGGTGGGTGCGGGTGCCGTCGCCGGCGGGGGAGAGCTCGATGCGCCACTCGTGTCGGCCGATGTCGTGGATGGTGACGTGCTCGGGCCGGGCGGTGAGCGGCTCGGTGAGGTGGATGTCCAGCGGGTCGGGCAGCGAGGGCGCCTCGAAGGTGACGGGCGTGGCGCCGGCGTCCGCCGCGAGGTGGCGCACGGGCAGGCCGAGGGTGGAGCGGGACGGGTCGAGGGCGTACCCGGTGTCGTCGGCGGACGGCCACACCCACGGCCAGTAGACGGAGGAGAGGGCGAGTCGCAGCCGGTGCCCGGCCGCGACGGTGGCCGCGCAGGCGGCGAGCTCGACCTCGGCGTCCGGCCCGGTGGCGGTCAGCACGCCCCGGGTGAGCAGCTGCGAGGTGCCGTCCGGGCCGACCGTGCAGAGCCGGGCCACGACCTGGACGGACCCGCCGTCCTCGCGCGGCCGGAGCCGCAGCCGCGCCGTCGGGGCGCCGAGCAGCTCGATCGGCTCGGGCAGCGGCAGGGAGTCGAAGCAGACCGAGCGGCCGTCCTCCTCGCGCTGGTCCGGCGGCTGGTCGGCGGGGCGGCCGTGCGGGACGTAGGCGCCGGCGTTGAGGCCGGTGTGCTGCGGGGAGCGGACGTGGACGTAGCGGTCGTCGGAGGCGGTGCCCGCGGTGCGCAGCTGGCCGTCCAGGTCGTAGTGGATCTCCCGGACGTCGGGGGAGGGCCAGCTGTCCGCGCCGGTCCAGCGGGTGCTGATCCAGCTGCGCAGGGCCGGTTCCTTGAGGGCGCCGGTGTCGACGCCGCGCAGCCAGTGGTTCCACCAGCGCAGGGTCTCGGGCAGGGCGGCCTCGGGCAGGCCGTGCGGCCAGGGGCCGAGCAGGGCGTGCGCGGTGGGGGACTCGGCCAGCAGGCGCAGCACGAAGGAGCAGGACGGGTCGCCCCAGCCGGCGACCGCGAACACCGGGACGGAGACCGGCACGGTGGTGTCCCCGGCGGCGAGCCAGGCGTCGACCGGGGGTTCCAGCGACTCCAGCCGGGCCAGCCAGCCGGAGCGCCAGGCGTCGCCGGTGTGCCGGGGGTCCGGCGGGAGGGCGGCGTCGGCGATCAGGGCGGTGAGTCGGGTGTGCAGGTCGGCGGCGAGGACGGCGCCGCCGAGCCGGTGGCCGCCCTCGGGGCAGCCGGCGACCACCGCGCCGACGGTGTTCGGGGCGCGGGCGGCGAGCCGCAGCGCGGTGGTGGCGGCCGCGCCGACGCCGAGCAGGCCGACCCGGCCGTTGCACCAGGGGCGGCGGGCGAGCCAGTCGACGACGGCGGTGCCGTCGGTGAGTTCCTGCTCGCCGTCGGGCTCGGCGGGCAGGCCGCCGGAGTTGCCGTGGCCCCGGGTGTCGACCCGGACGGTGGCGTAGCCGTGGCCGGCGTACCAGGGGTGGCGGCGGGCGTCCTCGGCGGCGGTGCGGTCGGAGAGGCGGTCGGCCGAGTACTCCAGCAGGGCCGGGACCGGCTCGTCGCTGACCGGGCGCCACAGCCGGGCCGCCAGCTGGGTGCCGTCGGGCAGCGGGATGCGGACGTCCTCGCGGGTGGTGTGGAAGGGGTACGACGGCATGGCCGCTCCCATCGGGTACCGGGCCGGTGAGCGCCGAGCGGCCCGCGGCGCGTACGGGGTCGCGCCGCGGGCTGTCGGCATTCCGACCCTAGGGGAGGAAGCGGAGGATTTCCTGACGAACTGGGGCAAAGTGGCTACACCTCGCTCGGCCGGGCAGGGGGGCCGGGGGGGTTGGCGTGAACGGGGCAGGTCCCGAAACCGACCCGTACTTGCGTATGACTTGCAACTACTCACCCAAGGGGGGAAAGATGGCCCAGCTCTGACCGCCCTGCCGAAAGGACAAGACGATGACCGGCCCCCGCTGGCGCGACCGGCTCACCCGCGAGGAGTGGATGCGCCTGGCCGGGATGGGCGGCTTCATCCTGGCGCTGCACGTGGTCGGCTGGTTCACCCTGCTGGCGCTGGTCGCGCCGGAGCACTACGACGTCGGTGGCCAAGTCTTCGGCGCGGGCATGGGCCTGACCGCCTACACCCTCGGTATGCGGCACGCCTTCGACGCGGACCACATCGCGGCGATCGACAACACCACCCGCAAGCTGATGGGCCAGGGCAAGCGGCCGCTGTCGGTCGGCTTCTGGTTCTCGCTGGGGCACTCCTCGATCGTCTTCGGCCTCTGCGCGCTGCTCGCCTTCGGCATCCGTTCGCTCGCCGACCAGGTGGAGGCGGACGACTCGAGCCTGCACCGGATGACCGGTCTGATCGGCACCGCCGTCTCCGGCTCCTTCCTGCTGCTGCTCGGCCTGATCAACCTGGGCGCGTTCAACGGCATCCTCAAGGTGTTCCGCCGGATGCGCGAGGGCGAGTACGACGAGGCCGAGCTGGAGCGCCAGTTGGAGCGGCGCGGGCTGATGAACCGGATCCTCGGCAAGGTCACCCGGGCGGTCACCAAGTCCTGGCACATGTACCCGGTGGGCCTGCTGTTCGGCCTGGGCTTCGACACCGCCACCGAGGTGTCGCTGCTGGTGCTGGCGGGCGGCGCGGCGGCGTTCTCGCTGCCCTGGTACGCCCTGCTGACCCTGCCGATCCTGTTCGCGGCCGGGATGAGCCTGCTGGACACCATCGACGGCTCGTTCATGAACTTCGCCTACGAGTGGGCGTTCTCCAAGCCGGTCCGCAAGATCTACTACAACCTGACCGTCACCGGTCTGTCGGTGCTGGTCGCGCTGGTCATCGGCCTGATCGAGCTGATCGGCCTGATCGGCGAGAAGCTGGGCATCACCAGCGGCCCGATCGCCTGGATCGGCGCGCTGGACCTCAACTTCGTCGGCTACGCGATCGTCGGCCTGTTCGTGCTGACCTGGATCGGCGCGATCGCGTTCTGGAAGTTCGGCAAGGTCGAGGAGAAGTGGTCGGCGGGGCTGGCCACGGCCGAGTCGGAGTGACCGGCGGCAAAGCGCCCTGAACGAAGCCGAGGGGCCGGTGACCGGGGTCTGGTCACCGGCCCCTCGGGGCTTTTCGGGGCGTGCGGGACGGACCGCTACCGCAGGGCGGCGAGCACCGCGTCCGCCATCACCTGCTCGCCGGTCGCGTTCGGGTGGAACGGCACGGCGGGTGAGCCGGGCAGCGCGCCCTCGATCCAGCGGTCGTCCGAGCAGACGTCGTGCCCGAGGGTCGGCGTCGCGGTGTCCACGTACGTCGCGCCGCCCGCCGCCGCCGTGGACCTGAGGGCGGCGTTCAGCTTGTCGAGCACGCTGTGCATGTACTCGACGTCGCCCGGCGTCACCGGCTGGCGCAGGACGCACTTGGAGCCGTCGGCGGGCAGCACGGACGGGTAACCGACCAGCAGCACCTTGGCCTTGGGGGCCTTGGCGTGGATCTGCTGCAGGGTGGTGGCGATCTGCGGGGCGATCGTGGTGGTGATCCGCTCGGCCAGGTCGTCGTTGCCGTACTGCCAGGACCAGGTGTTCCAGTCCCAGTAGCCGTGGTGGTAGACGTCCTTGCAGGGCGTGCCGAGCGGGTTGACGACCGCGCCGGCGATGCAGGTGGCGACCAGTTCGCCGAGACCGAGGTCGCTGGAGGCGAGGTCGTTGCCGCCGATGCCGAGGGTGACCAGGTCGGCGTCGCCGGTCACCGAGTCCAGCTGCGGGTCGTTGACCCGGATGAAGGCGTCGTACTGCGGCTGCGTCATCGCCTTGACCTTGGCGGCCGCGCAGGTGACGTCGGTGTACGCGCCGGCCTTGAGCGCGGCGGCGACCAGGTGGCCGTAGTTGTGGTCGGAGCGCAGGCACAGTCCGGCCGACTGGCCGGGCACCCCGGCGCCGGCGGCGTAGGAGTCGCCGAGGGCCACGTAGTGCTTCGGCGCCGCGGTGGCGGCCTGGGCGGTGGTGGAGGTGAGCGCGAGGGCGGCGCCGAGGGCGACCGCGGCGAGCGCGGTGGAATTGCGGAGTCGCCGGGAATTCCGGGCAGGGCGGAGCACGGTTCCTCCTGGGGGAGAGAAACGACGGGTGGGGGTCGTGCCGAGCCGGGCCACAGCTACTCGCAGGTAAGTTACTGCCAGGTTTCGCGCGCGTCCATCGTTTCGGCGGAAATTCCGAATTTGCGTCAGATGGCACTGGGTGACATTTCGAATTTCGCTCCACCGCGTATCGCCGTCATTTCCGAAACGCGGTGGAGCGGAATTCGCGTCGACGCTTGTTACCGACCGGTTGACCGGGCGTCACCCCAGGCCGCACTATCGGCGCACACCGACAGCCGCGACGGAGGACTGCGCAATGGCCCTGGACGCCGACGTCATCGTCATCGGAGCGGGACTCGCCGGCCTCGCCGCCACCGCCGAACTCGCCGACGCCGGAAGGAAGGTGATCCTGCTCGACCAGGAACCCGCCGCCTCGCTCGGCGGCCAGGCGCACTGGTCCTTCGGCGGCCTCTTCCTGGTCGACTCGCCCGAGCAGCGCCGGATGCGCATCCGCGACTCGCACGCGCTCGCCCGTCAGGACTGGCTCGGCACGGCCGGCTTCGACCGGCCCGAGGACGCCTGGCCGCGCCGCTGGGCCGAGGCCTACGTCGACTTCGCGGCCGGTGAGAAGCGCTCCTGGCTGCACGGCATGGGCGTGCGGTTCTTCCCGGTGGTCGGCTGGGCCGAGCGCGGCGGCCTCCTCGCAGACGGGCCCGGCAACTCGGTGCCGCGCTTCCACATCACCTGGGGCACCGGGCCCGGGCTGCTCGCCCCCTTCGTCCGGCGGGTCCGCTCCGCCGCCGCCCGCGGGCTGGTCGACCTGCGCTTCCGGCACCGGGTCACCGGGCTGACCGCCACCGCGGGCACCACCGACACCGTCACCGGCGAGGTGCTGGTCCCCAGTCCGGCGGGCCGCGGCGAGGCAAGCTCGCGCGAGGTCGCCGGGAGCTTCGAACTGCGTGCCCAGGCCGTGGTCGTCACCTCCGGCGGCATCGGCGGCAACCACGACCTGGTCCGCAAGGCCTGGCCCGCCCGGCTCGGCACCCCGCCCGCCAAGCTGCTCTCCGGGGTGCCCGCGCACGTCGACGGCCTGATGCTGGAGGTCACCGGACGGGCGGGCGGCAACCTGATCAACGGCGACCGGATGTGGCACTACACCGAGGGCATCGAGAACTGGGACCCGATCTGGGCCCGGCACGGCATCCGCATCCTGCCCGGCCCCTCCTCGCTCTGGCTGGACGCCCGCGGCCGGCGACTGCCCGTCCCGCTCTTCCCCGGCTTCGACACCCTCGGCACACTCGAACACATCATGGCGAGCGGCCACGAGCACACCTGGTTCGTGCTCAACCAGCGCATCATCGAGAAGGAGTTCACCCTCTCCGGCTCCGAACAGAACCCCGACCTCACCGGAAAATCCGTGCGCGGGGTGCTCGGACGGGCGCTGCCCGGCGCCCCCGGCCCGGTCCGGGGGCACCTGCGGCACGGGCCCGACTTCGTGGTCGCCGGCAACCTCGCCGACCTCGCCCGGGGCATGAACGCCAAGACCCGCGAACCGCTGATCGATCCGGACGAACTGCGCCGCACCGTCGAGGACCGCGACCGACAGGTGGCCAACCCCTTCGCCAAGGACCTCCAGATCACCGCCATCCAGGGCGCCCGCCGCTACCTCGGCGACAAGCTCGTGCGCACCGCCGCCCCGCACCGCGTCCTCGACCCGGCCGCCGCCCCGCTGATCGCCGTCCGGCTCAACATCCTGACCCGCAAGTCGCTCGGCGGACTGGAGACCGACCTGTCCTCGCGGGTGCTGCGCCCGGACGGCGAGGCGCTGCCCGGCGTCTACGCGGCGGGCGAGGCTGCGGGCTTCGGCGGTGGGGGCGTGCACGGCTACCGCTCCCTGGAGGGGACCTTCCTCGGCGGCTGCCTGTTCTCGGGGCGCACGGCGGGCCGGGCGGCGGCGGAGGCGGTGGCGTAGCGGCCCTCGGCGGTGAGGGCTTCGACGGTACGGGCTTCGACGGTACGGGCGTCGGTTCTCCGGCTGTCGGGCTCCCGGTACGTCGCCGCCGTCGCGGTGCGCCCCCTCCCCCGAGCGGGGCGCACCGCCACTGCTCGCGACCAACCCTGCCCGAGCGGCGCCCCCGTGCCTATCCGGATCCGGCCGGTGCGCACGCAGCTTTCCGGATAGCCAGGCGGGCCGGTCAGGCGCTGCGCCCGAGGGTCTCCGAGGGCGGGTGCCCGTAGGTGCGCCGGTAGGCCGCGCTGAACCGGCCGAGGTGGGTGAAGCCCCAGCGGCAGGCGACCTCGGTGACCGTGCCGCTCGACCGGCCGTCGGCGATGGCGAGCAGCTCGTGGTGGACCCGGTCGAGCCGGACCTCGCGCAGGTAGGCGAGCGGGGTGGTGTCCAGGTGGGCGCGGAAGCCCTCCCGCAGGGTGCGCACGCCGACCCGGGCGGCCTGGGCGATGTCGCCGACCGAGAGGGCCTCGTGCGCGTGCTCCGCGCAGTAGGCGGTGGCCCGGCGCAGCGCGCTCGGCAGCATCGCGCGGGCGCCGTCCGCGGTCGGCCCGCTGAAGGAGTGCGGCTGGGCGTCCAGCAGGCCGTCGACGAGCAGCTTCTCGAAGTGGCCCAGGCCCAGTGGGGAGCGGCGGCCGAGCGGGGAGACGGCGAACCGCATGAAGTGCCGGGCGAGTTCGACCCAGGCGTGGACGGCCGGGTCGGCGGGGTCGAGGTGGTGGCGGAACCGGGGCGCTTGGCGGGGGAGGTCGCCGAGCCGGACCGCGAGGGCCTGCTCGACCGTCTCGCGGGAGACCGCGAGCGCGCCGTTGCGGGCTCGGCTGTCCCACTCCATGGCGACCTGGTCGCCCGGCCCGGCGACGAACAGCGCGGAGGGCAGTTCGACGCCGTTGGCGCGGACCCGTACGTCGCCGGTGACGGGCAGGATGACGCTGTAGAAGTCGGGCAGTTCCTCGGTGTTCAGCCGGACGTCCGCGCCGTAGCACAGGTCGTAGAGCCCGATCCCGCCCTCGTGGAACACCCGGAAGCAGCTGGCGAGTTGCTGTCTGCCCAGGACCGCCAGGCGGTGCGAGGAGAGCCGCCCGCTGACGATCTCCCGCAGTTCGTCGACGCTGCTGCCCCGGTACAGCGCGACCGGGCCCGATCCGTCCGCGCCTTCGTCCGGTTCCGCCGGGTACGTCACGCCGCCGTCCGGCGCCGGGCGACGGTGAAGGAGGCGATCACGACCGAGGCGACCAGCCCGGCCAGGGTGAGCAGGGCCCCGAGCGCCATCAGCACCGCCGCGCCGATCAGCTTGCCGGGCAGGGCGGGGGAGTCGGTGCCGGAGTGCCAGACCACCCGGCCCGCGGTGAGCTTGGCGAGGTCGACGGTGCCCTGCCGGCCGTCGTCGAGCTTCAGCCGGGAGTCGATCGCCTGGTCGCGTCCGTCGCCCATCAGGAAGGCCCGCCCGGGCGGGACGGTGACGTCGAAGTCGTGGGGCAGGTGCCGGTCTGCCGGGCTGGCGGCTCGTCCAGCGGCTTGCCGTCCAGGCTGAGCTGTCCGCCGGTGCAGGCGATGCGGTCGCCGCCGAGGGCCATCACGCGGGAGACGACGGGGTGGTGGAGGTCCCAGGGGGAGTCGACGACGTAGATCTCGCCGCGGCGCACGTCCGCGGCCGCGACCCGGTCGGTCAGCATCCGGTCGCCCTGGCGCAGTCCCGGTCCCATCGCCGTGCCGTCCATCCGGTGGACCGAGTAGCCGCCGGTGAGGACCACCGAGAGCCCGAGGGCCCCGCAGAGGATCCCGAGCACCGCCACGGCCACCGAGAACCACAGGCCCACGGCCCTCCGCTTCGGCATCCGCCCGTCCTTCCCTGGAAACCGCCCCGTGTCGGCGCGGGACCCTGGGCATCCTAGTGAGGGGCGCCCGGCCCGGCGGAGGGTCCCCGGGCGCCCGGTACAGTTCCGGTGCAGAGCGTGCCGCCGACCAGGGCTCGCCGACCCGAGGGGGAGCAGAGCCGATGAGCCGCCGTGACCGCGACCGCAAGCAGGGTGCCGGCTCCCCGGTGACGGTGACCGTCTGCCGCGGCTGCTGCTGCGGCACCGAGGCGAAGCACCCGGGGGTGGACCACGCGGGGCAGTACGAGCGGCTGCGGACCGCGGTCGGCTCGGCGGGCCGGGTCCGCGCGGTGAAGTGCCTGGACGTCTGCACCCAGTCCAACGTGGTGGTGGTCGGCCCCTCCAGTGAGGGCCGGGCGGCGGGCGGCCGTCCGGTCTGGCTCGGCTTCGTGCTGATGGACGAGATGATCGACGACATAGCCGCCTGGGTGCACGCGGGCGGTCCGGGCCTGGCCGACCCGCCCGGTCTGCTCGACCTCCAGCTGATCTCGGTCTCCCGCCGGGTGCGCGAGGCCCTGCCCGACTGACTCCCTGACCGGCCGGATCATTACTGACCGATTGTCAGATCGACGTCCCGGGGCGGCCGTGAGACCGGACCACTACCATGACCGGTGCATCGAGTGGTTCCGCGCCGAGGGAGGAAGACGATGACGACGGTCTGCCGCATCTGCGCGGGCACCGGCCGGACCGCCGGCCTCAACTGCCGTACCTGCCAGGGCACCGGTACCACCGAGGTGGGCGGCGGGGGCGGCAACTGTTTCCTCTGCGACGGCACCGGGGTGTATGTCCGCTACCGGGTGGACGCGACCGGCGCCAAGCAGGCCTACCGGGACGAGATCTGCCGCACCTGTGACGGCACCGGCGACCGGGCCGCCACGCACTGGGACGAACCGTCCGCCTGATCTGCACTCGTCGGTATCGCCGCCGCCTCGGGCCGGGCCCGTCCATGGCACCGGGTCAGGCTCCGGCGTCGAAGGGCCCCATGATCCGACGTCGGTTCGGTATGGACATGCTCTTTACCTGGCCTTGATCGAACGTTGGTGTTCGAGTGGGTGACGCGCTGACGCTCGTTCACCGGAAGTCCGCGTGCGGTCAACGCGCCGCTGACAGAGTCCCGCGCATGGATATCCCCAACATGGGCGTGCCGGCCAAGCTTGCCGACCGCATGAGCATGGCCGAGCAGCACGAGTACCTGCGGGCCCGCTTCTCCCGCCGCCGGATGCTGCGCGCCGGCGCCGTGACGGTGGGCGCCATCGCCGTCGGCGGTGCGCTGGGCAGCGGCACCGCGGTCGCGGCCCCGGCCGGCCCGCAGCTGCTGACGGGCGGCACGACGGACGGCATCGACGGCTCGCTGGTCGCGCCGATCGGGCGCCACCTCCAGTTCGGCCCCGAGCCGGACACCCAGTTCCGTGTCTCCTGGCAGGTCCCGGCACCGGTCAAGAAGCCGTTCCTGCGCTTCGGCAAGCACCCGTGGGACCTCAGCCACAAGGTCCAGGCCGAGGTCCGCGCCCTGCACACCCCGGCGCTGACCCCGAACAGCCAGCCGGTGGACCAGTACTACCTGCACGTGGCGCTGGAGGACCTGCACCCCGACACCACCTACTACTACGGTGTCGGCCACGAGGGCTTCGACCCGGCCTCGCAGCAGCGGATCTCCACCCTGCACACCTTCCGCACCGCGCCCGCCCGCGACCACCGCTGGGGCAAGGTGTACGAGCCGTTCACCTTCACCGCCTTCGGCGACCAGGGCGTCAGCTCGCACGCGGCCGGCAACGACCACGTGATCCTGGCCCAGAACCCGGCCTTCCACCTGCACGCCGGCGACATCTGCTACGCCGACCCGGCCGGCTCCGGCACCGACCCGGACAAGTCCGTCTACAACGCCCGGACCTGGGACGACTTCCTGGTCCAGACCGAGACGGTCGCCGCCACCGTGCCGTGGATGGTCGCGTACGGCAACCACGACATCGAGGCCTGGTACTCGCCCAACGGCTACGGCGGCGAGAACACCCGCTTCTACCTGCCGGACAACGGCCCGGACCCGCGCAAGGTCCCCGGCGTCTACAGCTTCCGCTACAAGAACGTCGGCGTCATCTCCCTCGACGCCAACGACGTGTCCTACGAGATCCCGGCCAACCTGGGCCTCTCGGCGGGCAAGCAGACCGCGTGGCTGGAGCGCACCCTCAAGGACCTGCGCGGCGACGAGACCGTCGACTTCATCGTGGTCTTCTTCCACCACTGCGCCTTCTCCACCACCGTCGCGCACGCCTCCGAGGGCGGTGTCCGCGAGGCCTGGGTGCCGCTGTTCGAGAAGTACCGGGTGGACCTGGTCATCAACGGCCACAACCACATCTACGAGCGCACCGACGCCATCCTCGGCAACAAGGTCTCGAAGCAGGTGCCGAGCGGCGCCACGATCGAGCCGGAGAAGGACGGCGTGGTCTACGTGACCGCGGGTGCGGCCGGCCGCAGCCTGTACAAGTTCGACGTGCCGGACACCTACGAGGGGCACGAGAACCACCAGGACGAGGTCACGACCTACTGCTGGAGCAAGGGCCGGGTGAAGACCCCCGAGACCATCCAGTGGTCGCGGGTGCGCTACACCGGCTACTCCTTCATCAAGGTCGACGTCACCCCGGCGCACCTGGGCCAGAAGTCGGTCATGAAGGTCACCGCGCTGACCGAGGACGGCAAGCAGATCGACAACTACAGCATCCTGCGCAAGGTCGGCGAGGGCTGGGACTCCGGGCGCGACGACGACGGCGAGGGCGGCGGCTGGGGCTGGTAGGCCCTGATCGACGCGACGGGCCCCGGTGCCGAGGAACTCCTCGGCACCGGGGCCCGGCCACGTTCAGCGCCGGGGCCCGTACATGATCACGGCGACCCCGGCCAGGCAGATCAGCGCACCCAGCACGTCGTAGCGGGTCGGCCGGAAGCCGTCCACGGCCATGCCCCAGAGCAGCGAGCCCGCCACGAACACCCCGCCGTACGCGGCCAGCACCCGGCCGAAGTGGCTGTCCGGCTGCAGCGCCGCGACGAAGCCGTACGCGCCGAGCGCCACCACCCCCAACCCGGCCAGCCACCACGGCCGTTGCTCCCGCACGCTCTGCCAGACCAGCCAGCAGCCGCCGATCTCGGCGACGGCGGCGAGCACGAACAGCGCGACGGAACGCAGGACGGTCATACGCTTGAGCCTAGGGCCTGTCTCTCGGGTCCTTGCCGGGTCCGACAAAACCCAAGAGACAGGCCCTGGGCGCTCAGCTCTGCCGGTACGTCGCGAGGAAGCGCCCGATCCGGTTGATCGCCGTCTCCAGGTCGTCGGCGCGCGGCAGGGTGACGAAGCGGAAGTGGTCCGGGCGCGGCCAGTTGAAGCCGGTGCCCTGGACGACGTGGATCTTCTCGCGCAGCAGCAGGTCCAGCACGAACCGCTCGTCGTCGACGATCCGGTGCACCGCCGGGTCGAGCCTGGCGAAGGCGTACAGGGCGCCCTTGGGCTTGACGCAGCTGACGCCGGGGATCTCGTTGAGCGCCTTGACCGCGATGTCGCGCTGCTCGGTGAGCCGGCCGCCGGGCAGTACCAGGTCGTTGATGGACTGGTGGCCGCCGAGCGCGGCCTGGACGGCGTACTGGGCGGGCACGTTGGGGCACAGCCGCATGCCGGAGAGCATGGTCAGGCCCTCCAGGTAGTCGGTCGCGTGCTGCTTGGGGCCGGAGACGACCAGCCAGCCGCTGCGGAAGCCGGCCACCCGGTAGGCCTTGGAGAGGCCGTTGAAGGTGAGGGTGAGCACGTCGTCGGCGAGGGCCGCCAGGCAGTGGTGCTCGGTGTCGTCGTAGAGGATCTTGTCGTAGATCTCGTCGGCCAGCACCATCAGCTGGTGGCGCCGGGCCAGGTCGAGGATGCCCTCCAGCAGCTCCTTCGGGTAGACCGCGCCGGTGGGGTTGTTGGGGTTGATGACCACGATCGCCTTGGTGCGAGCGGTGATCTTGGCGGCGATGTCGTCCAGGTCCGGGTACCACTCGGCCTCTTCGTCGCACAGGTAGTGCACGGCCTTGCCGCCGGCCAGCCGGACCGACGCGGTCCACAGCGGGTAGTCGGGCATCGGGACGAGCACCTCGTCGCCGTCGTCCACCAGCGCGGTGACGGCCATCTGGATCAGCTCGGAGACGCCGTTGCCGAGGTAGACGTCGTTGACGCCGACGCCCTGGACCCCGCGCTGCTGGTAGTACTGCACCACCGCGCGACGGGCCGGCAGGATGCCGCGCGAGTCGCTGTAGCCGTGCGCCCGGGGCAGGTTGCGGATGATGTCCTGGATGATCTCCTCGGGCGCCTCGAAGCCGAACGGGGCCGGGTTGCCGGTGTTCAGCCGCAGCACGCTGTGCCCGGCCTCCTCCAGGGCGTTGGCCTGGTCGACCACCGGTCCCCGGATCTCGTAGCACACGCCGTTCAGCTTGCTCGACTGCCGAAACTCCATCTGCGGCCTCCCGACCGTCACCACCGCTCCGTTGCTTCTGCTTTGTTCTACCAAGTTGGCACTTGGAAAGTCCAACCTTTTGGCTATGCTGATCCACATGTCACGCCGAAGCTACGACCAGTACTGCGCCGTCGCCCGCGCCCTGGACGCGGTGGGGGAGCGCTGGAGCCTCCTGATCGTCCGTGAACTCCTCGGCGGCCCGCGCCGCTACACCGACCTGCACGCCGACCTGCCCGGCGTCTCCACCGACATCCTCGCGGCCAGGCTCAAGCAGCTGGAGGGCGAGGGGCTCGCCGTCCGGCGCAAGCTGGAACGGCCGGCCAGCGCGACGGTCTACGAGCTGACCGGGCGCGGACGCGAACTGCGGCCGGTGATCGAGGCCTTGGGGGAGTGGGGGCTGGGCGCCCTGGGTGAGCAGCGGCCCACCGACGCGGTGCGGGAGCACTGGTTCACGGCTGGGCGCGTGACGGACGAGGCGGTCGTCGCCCCTGCATGACCGCCGCGTGCGGGGGCGGCTGCCGCGTGAAGGGGTGACCGCAGTGTGCGGGGGTGGCCGCCGCGTGCAGGGGTGGCTGTGTGAAGGGGCGGCGGCAAGGCCCCCGTCGCCGGCCGCCGCCCCGTGTGCTCAGGATGGCGCAGACCGATAAACGGGCAGTGGACGCGGAATGAGTGCCGGGCCCCGGCGTTCGGGCCCGCGGGCGCACACGTACGATCGTCGGACCGCGGAGCCATCTCAGGAGAGCGGAGGCAGTCCGTGCCCATCACCTACCGCAGCTACGTCGCCCTCGGGGACTCCTTCACCGAGGGCATGTGCGACGACCTGCTGCCCGACGGCCACTACCGCGGCTGGGCCGACCGGGTCGCCTCGGCGCTCGCCGCCGAGCACGCGGATCGGGTGGGGCAGGCGGACGGGGACTTCCGGTACGCCAACCTCGCCGTCCGCGGCAAGCTCATCGGCCAGATCCACGACGAGCAGCTCGCCACCGCCGCCGCCATGGGCGCCGAACTCGTCACCCTGGCCGGCGGCCTCAACGACGTGCTGCGCCCCGGCTGCGACATCGACCGGGTCGAGCGGCTGCTCGGCCGCTGCGCCGCCGACCTGCGCGCCGCCGGCGCCACCGTCGTCCTGTTCACCAGCACCGACCCCACCCGCAGGATGGCAGGCGGCGCCCGGCTGCTGCCCGCCATCCTGCGGATGAAGGCCTTCGTGCAGGAGCTCGGGCAGCAGGACGGCTTCGCCGTGGTCGACCTCTTCTCCGCGCCCTGCTTCGACGACCGCCGGCTCTGGGCCGAGGACCGCCTGCACCTGTCGCCCGAGGGCCACCGCCGGGTCGCCGAGGGCGTGCTGGAGGCGCTCGGCCGCCCCGCCGCCTTCGACTGGCGCGCCCCGCTGCCGCCCGCCGCACCGACCGGCCGCGCCGAGCAACTGCGCTCGGACGCCCGCTGGCTGGGCACCCACCTCGGCCCGTGGATCGGGCGCCGCCTCACCGGCCGCTCCTCCGGCGACGGCCGCCCGCCGAAGCGGCCCGAGCTGCTGCCGTACCGCTAGGCCCCGCTAGGCCTCCTGCTTTTTCAGTCCGCCTGCGTTTCCAGGACCAGGCTCGCCATCGGGGCGTGGGTGGTCCAGCCCAGCGAGGTGTAGAGCGACTGCCCCGCCACGGTGCCGACCAGTACGCCGGTGCGGGCGCCGGTCTCGTACGCGGCGGACTGCAGGGTCCGCATCACCACCGAGCCCAGGCCCCGGCGGCGATGCTCGGGGGCCGTCACGATCTGGTCCGGTACGGCCACCGGGCCGGCCAGGCCCGCCTGGCCCCGGGCGGCCAGGTGCCCGTCCTCGGTGCGCACCAGTACCCGCAGGATCCCGCCCCTGGTCCAGGTGGTCACGGTGTAGCCGGCCGGGAGCTCGGGCCGCTCGGGGCCGAGCGGGGCGGTCATCAGGAAGCCCGGCTGGTCCAGCCGCCACTGCGGGCCGAGCCAGGGGCGCACGGTGTCGTCCTCGGCGAACAGCTTCAGCCAGGTGGTCGGCGCGGTGATCGTCTCGGCGAGCTTGCGGACCTCGCCCTCGGTCGGCACGGGCAGCACGTGCCGGCCCACCTCCCTGGCCGGTGCGCCGACGTCGATGCTCCAGCCCCAGGGCTGCTCCACCGGATCGGCGGAGCCCCGGGAGACCGTCCAGCCGCTGATCCACATCCGGACCAGCTCGGTGATGCTCGGCTGCGACATGCTGTCTACTCCCCCGTGCGTAATAGCCTCTTTGCAGCTGCACATATTACCGATGTGAGGGTGGTCGTGCCCAGTAGGATTTCAGGGTTCACGGGGCCGGACCGGCGCCCCGCTGCTGGAGGGACCCCGGAACGTGCGCGAGACCGAGCCGCCGCAGGACCAGACGGCGGCCGCGCCGACCCCGCTCCAGTCCGACTGCGGCAGCTGCTTCGGGCTCTGCTGCGTCGCCCTGCCCTTCGCGGCCACCGCCGACTTCGCCGTCGACAAGGCCGCCGGCACCCCCTGTCGCAACCTGCGGACCGACTTCAGCTGCGGCATCCACGCGCGGCTGCGGGACAGCGGCTTCCAGGGCTGCACCGTCTACGACTGCTTCGGCGCCGGACAGCGGGTCTCCCAGGTCACCTTCGGCGGGGTCAGCTGGCGCGAGGAACCGGCCGGCGCCCAGTCGATGTTCGACGTGTTCCCGATCGTGCGGCAGCTCCACGAACTCCTCTGGTACCTCACCGAGGCGCTCACCTTCGAGGCGGCCCGGCCCGTCCACGCCGAACTGCGCCAGGCCCTGGAGGAGACCGACCGGCTGGCCGGCGGCACCCCCGAGGAGATCCTCGCCGTCGACGTCCCCGCCCACCGCCGGCGGGTCAGCGACCTGCTGCTGCGCGCCGGTGAACTCGTCCGCGCCGCCGTCCCCCGCCGCCGCGAGCACCGCGGCGCCGACCTCTTCGGCGCCCGCCTGCGCGGCGCGGACCTGCGCGGCGCCAACCTCCGCGGCGCCCTCCTCGTCGCCGCCGACCTCTCCGGCGCCGACCTGCGCCTCGCCGACCTGATCGGCGCCGACCTGCGCGACGCCAACCTCGCCGGCGCCGACCTCAGCTCGGCCCTCTTCCTCACCCAGGCCCAACTCAACGCCGCCCGCGGCGACGCCACCACCCGTCTCCCCGCCACCCTCACCCGCCCCACCCACTGGCCGGAGACGGCCGGTGCCCCCGTGCACGCCGCCGCCCCGCGCAAGCCGCGTGGCGGGGCAGGGCCGCAGGGTGGCGGCCGCTCAGGCAGGCCGCGTCGGCGGTAGTCCCGCCTCGCCGCTGCTCACGACCCGGCGCGGGGCCGGGTTTCGCGCTCCCAACGCCGGCTGCCCCGCGCGGGTCCGTGGGCCCGCGCTCGGGTTCTGACGCTCAGGCCTCGGCGTAGCCGTCGGTGAGGAGGTCGAAGGCGCGGGTGGCGTCGGCGACGGCGTCGGGGTGGAGGTCGTCGGCGGAGCGGCCGTCGTGGTGGATGCGGTGCCAGTTGTGCAGGGCGAGGACGCGCTGGGTGGCGGTGACCTGGGCGGCGAGCAGGGGTGCGGTGAGGTCGCGGGGCCCGGGGAGGTCGGGGGCCTCGCGCAGGGCGTCGGCGAGGGACTGTTCGGCGCGGGCGACGTAGGCGCCGACCCGGGCAGCCAGGCTCGGGGTGCCGTAGACCAGGGCGGTGAAGGCCAGTACCTGGGGGTGGTCGTTGAGACCGGAGACGGGGTCGCGCCGGGCGAGGCCGTCCAGGAAGTCGCGGCGCAGGGCGTCGAGCACCGTCTCGTCGGCGTCGCGGCCCCGGACCACCTCGGCCGCCTGCTCCTGGTGGTCGGCGAAGCGGTGGACGACCAGGTCCTCCTTGCTGGCGAAGTAGCTGAACAGGGTCGGCTTGGAGACCTCGGCGGCGGCCGCGACGTCCGCCACCGACACCTGGTCGAAGCCGTGCTCCAGGAAGAGCGCGATGGCCGCCTCGGAGATGGCCTGTCGCGTCCGCTCCTTCTTGCGCTCCCGCAGTCCACTCATGGGATCAGGCTAACAGCAGTGTTAACCGGGGCAGGTTTCTGACCCGGTAGGACAATTGCGAGCTCAGGAGTTGAGCGAGTCCAGGATCCGCCGGACCGACTCCACCACCGGCGCACCCGCCCGGACCAGCGAGGCCACCCCGGAGATGTTGCGCAGTGCCCGCCGCAGGGTGGACGGCGATGCCTCGGCGCCGTCGCCGATGGCGTCGAGCGACTCGTCCAGCACCTCCTGGTCCTCGGTCGGCACCTGCTCGCGCAACTGGTGGACGGCGGTGACGAGCTCGCGCAGCGCGGCCTGCGGATCGACCGGGCCCTGGTTCTTCACGATGCCGATGTTGTGGTCGCCGTGCTGGGTGACCGAGTCGCCGAAGTGGAAGGAGTTGCTCATGAGTAGACCGTCTTCCCCGTGTTGTGATCGCCGTACTGGGTGATTTTGTCGCCGATGTGGACGTTCTCGACCTGGAGTGCGAACTCGGCCTGGGGGTTGTCGATCGCCTCCATGATCATCTGGATCAGGTTGCCGATCTGCCGGGCGTCGTGGCTCACCACGGCGGTGGTCGCGGAGTTCGAGGTCTCGATGACCAGCTTGTACACCGCCCTCTGCCGCAGTCGGGTGACGAACCGGTAGAGGCAGAACAGGAGTGCGGCGACCAGCAGTACGCCCGGGACGGCGCGGGCCATCGACTGATCCGTCGCGTTCTTGGTGAGCGCGCCGAGGAAGCCGGCGGCGAACAGCAGACCGATCACCTGCCGGACGAACCTGATGACGGTCCGCAAGCGCTTGGGCGGCCACCACACCAGCTGCCGTGCCCGGGCGATGTGCTGCAGCGGGTACGCGTCCCCGCCGATCCACAGCACTCGTCGGCTCACCCTGACGTCGATCACACTCCGTGCCAATTCTGCCCCCTGCTGCTAGTGGCGGGGAGAACCATAGCAATGGCCCAGGACAGCGCGAGTGGTGGCGGAGGATCAGAAGCCCGAAGCCCTCGCGTACGGGCAGCGGGCAGCGCACCCGCACCACGTCGTCGTCGGCGAGGAGCCGCCGGGCCGCTTCTACACGCTGCGGTCGGCGAGGACCTCGCGGACGACGTGGCGGGCGTTCGCGGTCAGCGCCTGGTCGGTGTGGCGGTAGTAGGGGATCGTCACCAGGGCGATGGAGAAGGCCCAGGCGCGGCCGCGGGCCCACATCGCGTCGTCCGCGTGCAGGGCGGCCCGGAAGGTGGGGCGGGCGGCGGCGGGGAGCAGGTTCCAGGCGGCGATCAGGTCGGCGGTGGGGTCGCCGACGCCCATCAGGGCGAAGTCGATGACGGCGGCGAGCCGGCCGGTTCTGGAGACCAGCAGGTTGCCGGGGGTGAGGTCGCCGTGCATCCAGGTCGGCGGGCCGTCGTACTCGGGGAGGCGAAGTGCCTTGTCCCACAGGGCGGTTGCGGCCGCCGTGTCGATCGCGCCGGTCAGCTGGGTGATCGCCGCGCGGGTGGCGCCGTCCCGGGAGGCGAGCGGGACGCTGCGGTGCCCGGCGGGGCCGCCCGCGGGGTTGGTGGTGCGCAGGGCGTTGACGAAGCCGGCCAGGTCGCGGGCCAGGGCGTCGGGGGCGGCGAGGACGCCGACCGCCGGGTTGACGCCGTCGAGCCAGCGCAGCACCGACCACGCCCACGGGTAGCCCGCGGCGGGTCGGCCGACGGCGATCGGCGCGGGGACGGGCAGCGGCAGCCGCGGGGCCAGTCGGGGCAGCCACTGGTGCTCCCGGCGGACGTCCCCGGCCGCCCACTCCACCCGGGGCAGCCGGACGGCGAGTTCGGGCCCGAGCCGGAACATCGCGTTGTCCGTCCCGGCGGACCCGACCGGCGTGACCGGAAGCCCCACCCACTCGGGGAACTGGGCGGAGATCAACCGCCGTACCAGGGCCGCGTCGACGACCGGTTCATCGGGGTGCATCCGGGCGGCAGCGCACATGCCCGGCAGCGTACAGCGCAGATCGCCGGGCTTCAGCCGGATTTCCGAACTACCCGGCCCGATAAGGTGAGGAGATGGTGATCAGTCGGCGGACGGACGGGGAGCGCCGGGCGCTGCGCGCGGCGCCGGGTGCGTCGGCGCTGCTCACGCTCACCTCCGGCGGCCGGACCACGGTCATCGAGCTCGCCGCCGACGGCCGCCCCAGCGGCTCGCTCACGCTGCTGTGACCCGCACCCTCCAACTGGGCCCCGCTCAAGCCTGATTGGGCTCGCCGCCCGATCGCGCCACGCCCGCCGCCCCGGGCGCGGCCGGGAGCCGTCACCGGCACCTGCCAGAATGCAGGGCGTACGGCGAACGCACTGAAGGAGAAGGTGACCGGCTTCGTGACCACGCCAGTCGAACAGGGGGCCCGGCAGGCCCAGCAGGTGATCGAGCGGAAGATCGCCGAGGAACTGGGCGTCCGTGAGGGGCAGGTGAAGGCTGCGGTCGACCTGCTCGACGGCGGCGCGACCGTCCCCTTCGTGGCCCGCTACCGCAAGGAGGTCACCGGCTCGCTGGACGACGCCCAGCTGCGCACCCTGGAGGAGCGGCTGCGCTACCTGCGCGAGCTGGAGGAGCGCCGGGCGGCCGTCCTGGAGTCGATCGAGGCCCAGGGCAAGCTGGACGACGCGCTGCGCGCCCAGGTGCTCGCCGCGGACTCCAAGGCCCGGCTGGAGGACATCTACCTGCCCTTCAAGCCCAAGCGGCGCACCAAGGCGCAGATCGCCCGCGAGGCGGGCCTGGAGCCGCTGGCCGACACCCTGCTCGCCGACCCGACGCAGGACCCGGCCGCACTCGCCGCCCGGTACCTGAACGAGTCGGTGGCGGACGGCCCCGCCGCCCTGGAGGGCGCCCGCGCGATCCTGGTCGAGCGCTTCGGCGAGGACGCCGACCTGGTCGGCTCGCTGCGCGAGCGGATGTGGACCCGGGGCCGCCTGGTCGCGAAGGTCCGGGACGGCAAGGAGGGCGACGGCGCCAAGTTCGCCGACTACTTCGACTTCGCCGAGCCCTACACCAAGCTCCCCTCGCACCGCATCCTGGCGATGCTGCGCGGCGAGAAGGAGGAGGTGCTCGACCTCGAACTCTCGCCCTACGACGGCGAGTCCGCGGGCGACCTGCCCGGCGAGAACGACTACGAGCAGCGCATCGCCGGCCGCTTCGGCATCGCCGACCACGGCCGCCCGGCCGACAAGTGGCTGGGTGACACCGTCCGGTGGGCCTGGCGCACCCGCATCCTGGTCCGGCTCGGCATCGACCTGCGCGGTCGGCTGCGCGCCGAGGCCGAGGAGGAGGCGGTCCGCGTCTTCGCCGCCAACCTGCGCGACCTGCTGCTCGCCGCCCCGGCCGGCACCCGCGCCACCATGGGCCTGGACCCGGGCTTCCGCACCGGCGTGAAGGTCGCCGTGGTGGACGCCACCGGCAAGGTCGTCGCGTACGAGACGATCTACCCGCACCAGCCCGCCAACAAGTGGGACGCGGCCCTGGGCACCCTGGCCGCGCTGGCGAGGAAGCACGACGTCGACCTGGTCGCGATCGGCAACGGCACCGCCTCCCGGGAGACCGACAAGCTCGCCGAGGACCTGATCAAGCGCCACCCCGAGCTGAACCTCACCAAGGCGATGGTCAGCGAGGCCGGCGCCTCGGTCTACTCGGCCTCGGCGTTCGCCTCCCAGGAGCTGCCGGACCTGGACGTGTCGATCCGCGGTGCGGTCTCCATCGCCCGCCGCCTCCAGGACCCGCTGGCCGAACTGGTCAAGATCGACCCCAAGTCGATCGGCGTCGGCCAGTACCAGCACGACCTGAGCGAGGTGAAGCTCTCCCGCTCGCTGGACGCCGTGGTCGAGGACTGCGTCAACGCCGTCGGCGTGGACGTCAACACCGCCTCGGCACCGCTGCTCACCCGGGTCTCCGGCGTCACCGCCACGCTGGCCGACAACATCGTGGCCCACCGCGACGCCAACGGCCCGTTCCGCACCCGCAAGCAGCTCAAGGACGTCGCCCGGCTCGGCCCCAAGGCCTTCGAGCAGTGCGCCGGCTTCCTGCGCATCCCCGGCGGCGAGGACCCGCTGGACGCCTCCAGCGTGCACCCCGAGGCCTACCCGGTGGTGCGCCGCATCCTCGCCTCGACCGGCGGGGAACTGCGCGAGCTGATCGGCAACAGCGAGCGGCTGCGCGCGCTGCGCCCGGCCGACTTCGCCGACGACACCTTCGGCGTCCCGACCGTCACCGACATCCTCGGCGAGCTGGACAAGCCGGGCCGCGACCCGCGCCCGGCCTTCCGCACCGCCGTCTTCAAGGAGGGCGTCGACAAGATCGGCGACCTGGAGGTCGGCATGGTGCTGGAGGGCGTGGTCACCAATGTCGCCGCCTTCGGCGCCTTCGTGGACGTGGGCGTCCACCAGGACGGGCTGGTGCACGTCTCGGCGCTGTCGAGGAACTTCGTCAAGGACCCGCGCGACGTGGTCAAGCCCGGCGACATCGTCAAGGTCCGGGTGCTCTCGGTGGACGTGCCGCGCAAGCGGATCGGGCTCACCCTGCGGCTGGACGACGAGGTCGGCCGCGAGCGCGGGGACCGGGGCGACCGCGGCGACCGCGGCGGCGACCGGGGTGACCGGCAGGCCCGCCCGCCGCGCCAGGAGCGGCGCGGTGGTGGCCAGGGGGGCCAGGGTGGCCGCGGCGGGCAGGACCGGCGCGACCGGGGTGACCGCGGCGACCAGGGCGGCTTCGGCGGCGGCGCGCCGGCCAACAGCGCCATGGCGGACGCGCTGCGCCGCGCTCGGTCTGCTGCACCGCGCGGTGGCGGCCGAACCCGGGTTGGAAGCGGCCCGGGAACTGCTGCAATCACTGAGCGTGGCCGGGGCCGCCG